>JBGSTM010000327.1:0-36695 GCA_041736495.1 Akkermansiaceae bacterium | reverse complement strand
TTCCGGCGCAGCCCTCTTCGCTTCCCACCCCGCAAGCGAGTGCATGCGCTGCCACCGCGCCGAGGACGGCCACGCCGCCGGTGGCGAAACCGCACCTAACCTTGCCGGCATCGCCAAACGCCACAAGGACCGCCGCTATTTCCTCGAAGCCATGGTCGACCCCAGCGCCATCATCGCCCCCGGTTTCGGCACCGTGCTGATCGATTTCAAAAACGGCGCCAGCCTCGGCGGCAACCTCACCGCGGAAACTCCCGACCACCTCGACGTCGATGCCTCCGGTAAATTGCTCCGGGTGAAGCGCAGCGACATTGCCTCTTTCACTCCGCCGGTTTCCCCGATGCCGCCGATGGGGACCGTACTCAACGCGGGAGAAATCCGCGACATCGTCGCCTGGCTGGCCAGCCTCGACGAAGGCGGAAACCCCGTCAAAGCCACCACCGAGCCCACCCTGCTCGACCCCGCCACGCTGGAAATCCCGGTAAAAGCCACTGCACCCGCCGCCAGTGGCATCGACCCCGCGGTCATGAAAAACGGCCAGCAGCAATTCCTCGTCTGCGGGGCCTGCCATGGTCAGAGCGGCGAGGGCACCGCCGCCGGACCGCCGCTCGCGGGCTCCGAATGGGTCACCGGTCCCGAGGAAAACCTCATCCGCATCCAGCTCCGCGGCCTGCAGGGACCCATCAAGGTCAAGGGCCAGGAATACAACATCCCCGGCGGGATGGCCGCCCTCGCCTATCAGACAGACGACCAGATCGCCGCCGTCCTCACCTACATGCGGAATTCCTTCGGCAACTCGGCCCCGGCCGTCACCCCCGCCGCCGTTGCCGCACTCCGCAGCGAAGTGGGCAAGCCCCAGCTTACCGCCGCCGACCTCATCGCGCCGGTTCCTCCAGCAGCCAAAGCTCCCGCCCCGGACGCTCCCGCCCCGTCCGCCAAACCCGCGTCCGGCAAATACGCCGATCTGACTCCGGAATCCTCCCTGCCCAAGTGGATCGCCGCGGCCCTCCTGCTAGCCGTGCTCGGCTTCATGTCGCAGATCTTCCGCAAATAACAAGAGGCGGCGTCAGGGTCTCCGCATCCCGCCCGACAGCCCACGCCTTAGGGTTAGCTTGCCGACGGAATCTGGATTTCCTCGTAGATGCCGGTGATGTTAGGCGGATCCGCGGCCATGGGTCTTCCGGCCTTGAACTCCCCGATCATCGCACGCACCACGATCGCGCTTGTGTCGCTGCACGCCTGCAGGCCGTACGAATACGGCCTCACTCCGGAGGTATGGGAAAAAGCGATGTCGCAAATCCGCGGATCTGCCACGCCCTCTTCGTCCAACAGCCGATAGGCGGCATCCACATCCACCCCACCGGTGGGGTAACACAGTGCGCCGTCGTCCTGAAACAGCAGTTTGCGCTTTTCGTCCGGGACCGAATCCCGGGCTGCCTCCGCATCGCTGAACCTGGCACGGGCGCGTCGAACATGCCCGGAGTCCACCAGATATTGAAACGGATATTCCTCCAGCTCCACGGGTTTCTGGCCGCTGCAATCCACGAACATCCGGTAGCTGTGCGTCTGCCGCTCCTCTCCGTCCTGAACGGTGATCGTTGTCCGGACCTTTTTCCCGGGCTTCCCCTCCATCTCCACGTTTCCCGCAACCAGGCCGAGCTTGCCGGCATCATACAGTGCTAACAACAAGCGCCCGGAATCCAGGGGCATCGCCGCCACCACGTTCATGAGGAACGGCATCACGCAGGACCGCAACGCCAGATGATCCTCGGCAGGCATCAGCTCGGCGTGGAAGTTCAGCGTGTACATCAGGTCGTCGATGGTTTCCTTCCAGTGGATCGGTCGGTGTTCGAGCACCGACTTGCGCGCTTCGACCATCTCGCGGCGCATGCCTTCGAACGGATTCGGATAGTCGTGCCGGTCCGTCATCTTTTCGACAAATTCCAGGAACCCGAACCGCGGGTCATCCAGCAGATCGACCATCTCCGGCATCCCATCCGCTGCGAAAGCTTTCGCAAGGGCGGGGCGGCAAACTCCGTCAAAAAAGGCATCAAGCCGGAGAAATCCATCGGTTCCAACCAACGCCAGCATCCCGTCACGACTGACATGTCGATAGATTTCCCGCATCGGTTCCCGCTGGTCGAACTGCAGGTGAGGCAACAAGCCCTCCGCGGAGTGCATGACCATCCGGAAATTCTCCGTTCCCGGAAACGGATGGAAGGAAAGTATTTCCCCATCGTCCCTGAACTCCCCATGACGATGAGCCAGCGAGGAAATCACGTCGAAGGCACTCAGCGAGGCACCCAGTGTGCCGATCGCGAAATTGTGGAACCGCCCCTCATCCGGCATCAGTTTTGAAATCGGCCAGGGGGATGCGTAAAATCCTTCCGCGGTCTTGTCCTCTTGTTTCCATGAATGCCCCGTGGCGATCACCACGCGATCATAGCGGTGCCTCGCGCCAGCCCCCGTTTCCAGCACGACTCCACCCTCTGGCGAATCACAACGGACATCCACAATCTCGCAGCCAGCAAACTCCCGGACCTCGATTCCGATTTCCACCAACCCTGCGAGGAGCGTCCGGTACTGCGCCTGAAGATATTGGCCCAGTGCCAAGCGGCTGTAAATCCGACTGTCGCTGATTTCAGAATCCTCCACCCCGAGTTCCCAGAGAAAGGAAGCGTCCTGACCGCGCAACCAGTCGCCGAAGGTGACCGGTAGCTCGGGAACTTCCAGCGACGAAATGTTAGACATGTTGTAACGGTCCATCAGCCGGGGATTGTAGGGCATGCCCATACCCGTGATGTCGCTCTTCTCGAAGATGGCGATGCAACCGACATGCCGGGCTGACAGTTCCGCGTCATCCAGCAAGTGCTTCAGCAGATAAATGGCGGAGGGTCCGCTGCCGATGACGGCGAGTTCTTGTCGGGGTTTCATGGTGTCAGTCGAAGCACGAAGATGGCGGAGAGATCGGCCGCTCCGTTTGCAGGCCGATGGGAATCCATGCGGAGCGGAAAAAATCCAAGGCAGGTAACATGCCAACCGGTCGCCGGCGTTTGATCCAACCACTTCCACCAAGGATTTCCAGGGTTCTGCTTCACCCGCAGGTAGATCTACCCGGCATTTTATATATGACTGGCCTGCCGCAGCCATTTTTTGCTAGGACCTCTTCGTCCGGAGATTGGCTGCCACTATCTGTTTCAGAATCGATTTCCTGCACGATGGGCTGACGACATGGTTGCAAAACGCAGTCATGAAATTCCTCCCCGGATACCATCGCACGCGGAACAAATCCCGCTTGTGCTTGTATCCCAGTCGATCCGGCGCGTTCCGACAGGGCTGGAATGCGACCTGCGATAGCCCTGTCAAATCATGGCTACCCGTAAAAAGACACCGCCCCCGTCGGCAACCAAGCCCTCCGCACTTCCGGCAGAGACCCACCAGACCGCCCCCGCCGGCCATCCGGTCCTCACCACCAACCAGGGCCTTCCGATCTCGGACAATCAGAACTCGCTCAAAGCCGGCGAGCGCGGTGCCGTGCTGCTGGAGGATTTCATCCTGCGCGAAAAGATCACCCACTTCGACCATGAGCGGATTCCCGAACGCATTGTCCATGCCCGCGGTTCGGGCGCACACGGCTACTTCCAGCCCTATGAGTCACAGGCCGACGTGACCATGGCGAAGTTTCTTCAGGACCCCAAGAAACGCACCGAATTATTCGCCCGCTTCTCCACCGTCGCCGGAGGTGCCGGATCCGCCGACCTGCCGCGCGACGTGCGTGGATTCTCCGTCAAGTTCTACACCGAGGAGGGCAATTTCGATCTGGTAGGAAACAACATTCCCGTGTTCTTCATCCAGGATGCCATGAAATTTCCCGACGTCATCCACGCCGTGAAGATGGAGCCCGACCGCGGTTTCCCACAGGCCGCGTCGGCGCACGCCACCTTCTGGGACTTCATTTCGCTCACTCCGGAAAGCATGCACATGATCATGTGGGCGATGTCGGACCGCGCCATCCCGCGCTCGCTGCGAATGATCGAGGGCTTCGGCGTGCATACCTTCCGCCTGATCAACCAGCAAGGTGAGTCGCGCTTCGTGAAATTCCACTGGCGTCCCACCATCGGTGCCGCCGCCGTGGTCTGGGATGAAGCCGTAAAAATCAACGGTGCGGATCCGGATTTTCACCGTCGCGACCTCTGGGAAGCCATCGAACGCGGAGACTTCCCGGAATGGGAACTCGGCTTCCAGATCTTCGATGAGGAAATGGCTGCCAGTCTTGAATTCGACGCCCTCGATCCCACGAAACTCATTCCCGAGGAAATCGTGCCTCTGCGCATGGTCGGGAAAATGGTGTTGAACCGGAACCCGGACAACCACTTCGCCGAGACCGAACAGGTTGCCTTCTGCCCCAGCCACATTGTCCCCGGCATCGGCTTCTCGGACGATCCCCTGCTGCAAGGCCGGTTGTTCTCCTATCTCGACACCCAGCTGAGCCGCCTTGGCGGTCCGAATTTCCATCAGATACCTATCAACGCTCCGCGCTGCCCGATGCGGAACTTCCAGCGCGACGGTCTCCGCCAGATGGAGGTGCCCAAGGGACGCGTCGCCTACGAGCCGAACAGCCTCGCACCCGAGGCCCCGCGGGAATGTCCGATGAGCGGCTTCCGCACGCCCCCGGAAGCGGTCGACGGTAAAAAGCTCCGGAAACGCGCCGAAACCTTCGCGGACCACTACTCCCAGGCCCGCATGTTTTTCCACTCGATGACTCCGCCGGAGCAGAACCACATCGCCTCTGCAATCGCCTTCGAGCTCGCCATGGTCGAAATCAAGGCAATCCGTTGCAGGATGTTAGGTCATCTGCGGAATATCGACACCGCCCTGCACGACACCGTCGCGGCCGCGCTGGGGATGGAAGGCCAGACCGAGACCGTCACTCCGGCCATCCCACCCCGTGACCTGCCCACCTCCGCAGCTCTCAGTCTCATCGCCAACGACGCCATGACACTCAAAGGCCGCAAGGCAGGCATCCTGCTCACGGACGGATTTGATTCCGCGCTGCTCGCCACCATCCAGACCGCCCTGAAAAAGGAAAAGGCGGCCGTCGCCCTGATCGCCCCGAAGATTGGTGGCGCCACCTCGGAGGACGGGGTGCTCCAGGAGGTGGACTTCTCACTTTCCGGCGGGCCATCCGTCTTTTTTGACACCGTGATCCTGCTCGTGTCAGATGCGGCGGTCGCCGAACTCGTCGAGGAATCGGCAGCCGTCAACTGGGTGCGTGACGCCTACGGCCATCTCAAGGTCATCGGACACGTCAGCGCCGCCCAGCCTCTTCTCGATGCGGCATCCATCGTCGTGGACGACGGGGTTCTGCCTGTCTCCGATCGTAAAACCGTGGCCGCCTACATTTCCACCGCCAAATCCGGCCGCCGCTGGGATCGCGAACCGAAACTCCGCAGCATCGGATAGATCGGACCATCCGCAGACTGGCGGTTTACCTTCAACCCACTTAATACAATCATGGAATTCATCTGGATGCTCGTCATCGGCCTCATTGTCGGAGCCGTCGCCAAGTTCATCATGCCTGGCAAGGATCGGGGAGGATGTCTCGTGACCATGCTGCTGGGAATCGCAGGCGCGTTTGTCGCCGGATTCCTCGGACGGTCGTTAGGCTGGTATCAGGCGGGTGATCCCGCGGGATTCATCGCCTCGGTGGTGGGAGCCATCCTGCTGTTGGTCGTCTTCCGCCTCTTTTCCCGCAAATAATCTCCATCTAACCAACCCCACCATCATTATGAAAGCTCTCTGCTGGCATGGAAAAGGCGACGTTCGCGTCGACACCGTTGCCGATCCCGAAATCCTCGATCCCCGCGACATCATCATCCGCATCACCGCGAGCGGAATCTGCGGCTCCGACCTGCATCTCTACGACGGCGTCACTCCGACCATGGAAGAAGGCGACATCATCGGCCACGAACCCATGGGGATCGTCGTGGAAACCGGTGGAGACGTGAGGAAATTCAAGGTCGGTGACCGGGTGGTCGTTCCTTTCGTAATCGCCTGCGGGAGCTGTTTCTTCTGTGAGAAAACGTTGTTTTCCTGCTGTGACACCACCAATCCGGGGGCAGACCTCGCCAAAGCCGCGATGGGGCACGCCCCTGCCGGTCTTTTCGGATATTCCGGAATGTTGGGCCGCTATCCCGGGGGCCAGGCGGAATACCTGCGGGTCCCGCATGCCGATGTGGGCCCTATCAAAATCGACACCGGACTCTCCGACGAGCAGGTGCTGTTTCTCTCGGACATTTTCCCAACCGGTTACATGGCCGCTGAGAATGCGGACATCGAACCGGGCGACACCGTCGCGGTCTGGGGATGCGGCCCGGTCGGCCAGTTCGCCATCCAGTGTTCGTGGATGTTAGGCGCGGGCCGGGTCATCGCCATCGACCGGGTTCCCGAGCGGCTGGAAATGGCACGCCTCCACGGCAAGGCGGAGACTCTCGATTTCGACCACGACGACATCCATGAGCGGCTGCTCGAAATGACGGGAGGCCGCGGGCCCGACCGGTGCATCGACGCGGTGGGAGCCGAGGCTCACGGGACAGGCTCGCTCGAAGCGGTGGTCGACAGGGCCAAGCAAGCCGTCGGCCTCTCCATGGATCGCCCCGGGGCCTTGAGGCAGGCGATCATGGCTTGCCGAAAGGCAGGAACACTTTCAGTTCCGGGGGTCTATATCGGCCTGCTCGACAAGGTCCCGTTCGGGGCCGTGGTCGGCAAGGGCCTGACCATTCGCAGCGGGCAGACCCACGTGCAGCGGTATCTCGCGCCGCTGCTGGAAAAAATCGAGGCCGGGGAGATTGATCCTTCATTTGTCATTACCCATCGGGTGCCGCTCGAACATGCACCGGCCGCTTATGAGCGATTCCGGGCCAAGTCGGACGGCTGCATCAAGGTGGTCATCAAGCCCGGGATGGAAGGGAGCGACCTGGATGTTCCCATCGAGGACCCACAAGCCGTTAGACTGGATGACGGATATGCGGCAGGCCTGTCCCGCGACGGCGGGATGCCGCGGGTGCTCGCATGACTCCGGCCCGCCAAAACATCAAAAGGAACAACTCGCAATTTTCCCCGGCGGTATCCATCTTCCGCCCATGAGGCTTCCTGATTTCATACTCGCGAATTTGGAACCCATCGTGGAAGAGTGGGAATCCTTCGCCCGCAGCATCTGGCCGGGACCCACCGCCAGTCCATTGATTCTGCGCGACCATGCCGCCGACATGCTGCGTGCGGTGGCCATGGACATGAAGTCATCCCAGACGGAGTCCCAGCAGGCCGACAAATCGATGGGACTGGGCGAGGGTGGACAGAGCAAGCGGGGAAAATCCAGCGACCGGGTGGACGACGCCTCGAACCTTCATGCCCGCAGCCGCCTGTCGTCCGGCTTTGAACTGCGCGAGCTGGTGGCGGAATATCGCGCGCTTCGGGCAAGTGTCATTCAACTGTGGCTCGGTGAAGTGACGGAGCGAGGTCCCCACGATCTCCAGGACATCATCCGCTTCAATGAAGGGGTCGACCAGTTGCTTGCCGAATCAGTCGCCTGTTTCGTCCGGACGGTGGATGCCTCCCGTGAGTGCTTTCTGGGCATTCTCGGGCACGACCTGCGCAACCCGCTGGCCGGAGCCACCATGGTCGCCCATCTGCTGGAAGAGTCCCAGACACCTGATCCACATTTCCTGAAGCTGACAGCCACCCTCCGCACCAGCCTCGATGCGATGGACCATCTCATCCGCGACCTGCTCGATTTCACCGGCACCCGGCTCGGCGCCAGGATGGAGGTGACGCCCCGCCTGATGGAGTTGCAGCCACTCTGCCGCGAGGTGCTTGAGGAAATGAAAGCTGTCCACCCTTCACGAACGTTCGTTTTTGTTTACGGCGGAGAAGCGGATCTTGCGGGAGAGTGGGACGCCCGGCGGTTGCGCCAGCTGATCTCGAATCTGCTGGGAAATGGCGTGCAGCACGGTTCCGCATCCACACCGGTCACCCTCGCGGTATCCACCACGGACATCGGCGTGATTCTCGAATTCCGCAACTCCGGTCCGGCGATTCCCGATGAACTGCTGGGTGTCATCTTTGATCCCATGAGACGTCGCCAGTCTCCCGGCACCACCTCCCCGGCCGGCAGTGTGGGTCTCGGCCTCTACATCGCCCGCGAGGTCGCCGAAGCCCATGGTGGTTCCATCACGGTCGCATCTGCCGCCCACGAAACCATTTTTACCGTGCGTCTTCCCCGTCGTTCGATTGACGGGCAAACCGGCGCTCTCTGACAGCCTCACGCTGGCATATCTGCCAGTCGGTCGCCAGCAGTAGCAGAACGGAAAGGCCGTCCGGGATCATCCGGACGGCCTGGGATGCAATGCCTGTTACCCGTGAAAATCAGAAGTTGAATCGAAGGCCCGCTTCCCATGCGAATCCGTCTTCAAGTTCCAGCGGAGAGTCTGCGAACTCAAGGCTCTCGAGATATACCCAGCGCGCGCCGCCAAACACTTCGAAAGTTTCAGTGAACTTGTAGGTAAGTCCGGCGGACGCCTGGGCATAGAGGCCTCCATCGCGATCGGAATCGTTGAAAACCTCAATTTCCGTGAATCCGTATCCGACACCGGCTCCGACATACACGCCCAAGCCACCTACGAGATTCCGTTCGAGCATCCCGTTCAGGGTCACGGGGACAATGTTGATGTCCGCGTTGAACTGGTTGAGGAGAACTCCCAGTCCCGTTGGATTGGTGAAATCAAGATCTCCGTCCAGCAAGCCTACTTCCAGATAGAGGGCCGAATTGAATCCGTAGAAGCCGGATTCAAAGCGTTTGCCCACATGGGCGGAATACATGTCAAATTCCAGATCGCCCAATTCGCCGCTGATGCCGAGATTGGTATCCAGATTGGCACCGACGTCATAGAGCCGCCCAAAGCTCGCGCCGGCGAACCAGCTGTTATAGGAGACGGGTTCAGGACCTGTTGCCTGGCTTTGCACGATTTCAGTCGAGCCCGCGAAGGCGGAGGCGCTCAGGCCGGTGGTGATTGCAAGGATGAGTGGATGGTGTTTCATGGATTGGTATTGTAATGAATTCAAACGAACGCCTCAGGAGGGTGATCACCTAAGAACGCCTCCGCTTTTTAACAGAGTCCGTGCCATGAGCCCGATTTCCTACGGAACCCCGTAGAATCAACGGAAACCCGGCCGTATGAAGACCTTGCGGCCGAGGTGTCAGGTGCGATATGCAGGAAGTGGATGCAACATGCACCCACAGACCGATCGGTACTGAGCGACTTGAAATGATCGCTGGCAGGTCACAACTGGGATCGCAGCAGCGACACCGTCGCATCCACGATTTTTTCAGTTACCGACCTCTGTTTCCACTCCTCCCAGGTAACTTCGCGCGCCTGCTGTTTGTCTTTCTCAAATGCAATACATTCCTCCCGGGCGAAATCGCGGTCGAAGACATTCAGGTTGGCCTCATCATTCAAACGGAAAGAACGGTTGTCGAAATTGGCGGACCCCACGGAAACCCACAGCTCGTCGACGATCATCACCTTGCGGTGATACATCGTCGGGATGTATTCGAAGATCCGAACCCCGTTTTTGAGAAGCTTTCCCCACCGGTGGCGGGACGCATGCCGAACCAGTTTGGAATCCAGATATACGCCAGGCACCAGAACCTCCACCAGGACCCCCCGCCGCACGGCTGCGATGATTGTTTCGGTAACCAAGTCGTCCGGGACAAGATAGGCGTTGCCCACACGCAGGCTCTTTTCAGCGGCAGTGATCGAAAGAATATACATCAGACGTGCGCTTTCACTTCCTTCCATGGGCGAACTCTTGAACAACTGGCAGCGGTGGGGCCCGCATTCCTCAATTTGCGGGAAATATGCGTCTCCATGCAGAACCGTCGCATGCGTCTTCATCCAGTTGTCCATGAAGGCCGCCTGCATCTGCGCCACCGCGGGGCCTTCCACCTGATAGTGGGTGTCCCGCCAGTGGTCGGGACTGTCGGCGTTCCCGAGCCACGTATCGGCGATCCCCACCCCGCCGGTGAAGCCCAGCCGGCCATCGATGACCAGCAACTTGCGGTGCGTCCGCTGGTTCACGTTCGTCAGATTCCTCAGATGCAGGTGATAGACCTCCACCTCCACCCCTGCCTCCCGCATCCGCCGCAGCGCGTCGCCTTCCACGCAGTCGCAGCCCATTCCGTCAATGAGCACATGCACTCTTACGCCTTCGCGGGCTTTCTCCGCCAACGCCCTCGAAAACCGCTCCGCCATCTCGCCACTGTAGTAGATGTAGGTTTCAAAACAGATCGTCTCCTTTGCCATGGTGATCGCCGCCAGCATCGCCGGAAAAATTTCCACCCCGTTTTCAAGCCTCGTGATCCGGTTTCCTCCAAGAATCGGCGGCCCCAACAACTGGCTCATCGACCGTTCGAACTGCCCGCCCCCGCTTCCATAACGGCGCGGAATTTGCTTTTTGATCTTCTTCTCGCCTGAGATGAAGTTCTTCACGAACAGCGTCATCAGCGAGGAGGCAAGTGCCGTTGAACCCAGAATGATCAAGCGCGAGCAGATGGACTTCTTCATGGTCGGATAATTTGCACCAGTCTCACCCGGACCGCGAAGCCAGTCCACCAGAGATTCGCCAACACGTCACTTTGGAAATCGAACTTCAGAAGTTTGATCGAAACTGACCGATCCAAATTCCAGTGTATCCTCATTTGCACGCCCGATGTTGCATTCTGCCCGAAGCACCAGTCAAACAGCGCCCCAGCGACCCTTTACTTGCTGAATCTGAGCGGCCGCATGCATGGGCACGGTTTCTGCAAACATCCGCTTCTGCCTGCCTTGTGCTTGCGGCAGATTATTAACATCCACAAAAACATCCTCATGAACTCAATTGTATACATCATCGGAGCCGTCGTCATTGTTGTCGTCATTTTGAAGGCCCTCGGACTTTTTTAGTTCAGCGCTTCTGGTAGGGTATCACCCTATTGCGGCCGGCTAGTCATCTTTGTAATTTTGCCGAGTGGGTGATTAAAAGCCCATCAAATGCGCTGTGACGGATCGACAGGTTGATACGGCCGTCACAGCCATCGCAGTTGGCGTCCGGGATTTGATTTGATCGGATGCACCCTCCGCAGATCATGACCGCCCAGAATCCAGATCAATTTTGCATCACCTGCTCGATTGCAGTGCTTGTCGTTCGTCTCCGCCAGGTGATGGCCGTGGAGAACGCCTATTTCCGGCGGGCCCTTTCCGGGAGCTACCACCGTATCGACGATGTCGTGGAGGGTGAGATGGGATTACACCTACAGTTGCAAGGGGCCGGTCATTGTTATGTTCCGGTGGAAAGGGTCGAGTCGGATACATTCTCCCGGATGGACGACGAAAGGCACCCGATCATCCCGGAGTGGATGATTGCTTGAAGCAAGGTTACTCGGGTTATGTGCCCACCCGATATGCCTTTGTAATTGTTTTGGGTTCCTGGTAACCCAGATGGTCGCTCAACTGGGAGCGTTCGCATTCTTCTCTTGGAACCGCCGAAGGATAAAACGTCCGACGAAACCATTCCTGAACCAAGGCAGTCACAGAATGTCCAAGTCGCCGGGGTTGCAGATTCCGGGAAAGTTTGATTTACAATCCGGCTACTGAAGTCTGAAATTGCAGGTCGCCGATTACGGCGGAGCCCACGAACCTGCCCCCCTGATGATCACCTGCCTTACAGGACGATTGACGAAAATCCTATGCATGGGACTCGCCGGATGCGGGTTATCGATTCCCCGCCTGGCTGCTGACGAGCTGTGGACCCTGGTGGCGCAGGCGTGGGAGGTGGCTGAACAACGGAGCGAAATGACCGTGGCTTGGCTTACGGAGAATCCGGGGTTCTTCGGTGTGCACACCACCTATCCTTCGGTTGGAAATTCCTCCACCGGACGCTGGTCGGTTGTCTCCAACACGCGCGACTGGCGCAACGGATTCTGGCCGGGCACGCTGTGGTTGCTGGCCCAGCGGACTGGAAGCGCCACCTGGCGGCAGCGCGCGACAGACTGGTCCGCGCCATTGGCGACATCGACGAACATCGACCACGACATCGGCTTTATCGTTATTTCATCCCTTGAGCTGGGACGGCTCTTCCATGATGATCTGACCGATCCCGGAGGAGATTACCGTTCCTTTGCTAAAGCGGCGGTCCTAACGGCGGCAACCAAGCTCGACTCCCGTTTCAATCAGCCCAACTCCCTCGGCACGCCGATCCCTGCGGATCTCACCCGTTCATGGAACAGTCCGTTTCAGAATCCCTATCCGGTCTGTGTGGACAATCTCATGAATCTCGAGGTCATGTTCCTTGCTTACGAACTGAACGGCCGCAGGCCGGCCGACCGTCATTGGTTTGATCACGCACTGGCCCATGCCCGCACCTCCATCTCCAAACACATGCGACCCGACGGGGGCACCTATCACGTGGTAAGACACTTCGAAAGCGGTCCGCAGATCGGAGAAATCGAGCGGAAGAACACCCTGCAAGGATACGGAGACGAGACGACGTGGTCGCGCGGCCAGGCGTGGGCGATTCACGGACTGACCAGTGTCTATCGTCACGCCCGCCGCGATCCCGGCACGAATGCCGCGGACATTCTTGCCGCCGCGCAGACCGCGGCCGATTATTTCATCGACCATCTGCCGCACCATTACACGGCGGACACCTACAACCACGGCACGGGCGATTTCGTGCCACCAAGTGATTTCCACGTGGCCCTGGGCGAGCCTGCCGGCCCGTGGAACGATGCGGATGACAATTACAATTCCGCGACCGGCACCGGGCTCGGCGATCGCAGGCCTGCATCAAACTCGTTCACCTGGAGGGATTCCTCCGCAGCCGCGATTGCCGCCGCCGGGTTGTTCGAGTTGTGCGGCTACGCAACATCGGAAGCGGACCGCGTGCGCTACCGGAGCACGGCGGAGGATATTCTGAGATGCCTCATCACTTACGATGGGCCCGATCCGGATACCGCCCCGGACTATCTTTGTGCGGTGGGGGAAACAACCGACGCGGGAATTCTCAAGGCAGGCAGCGCCAAATGGGGCGAGCCGACCCGCTCGCTGATTTACGGAGACTTCTATTTCCTCCAGGCACTTGCCCGCTACGAAGCCCTGCGAACCACCGAGACGCTGGCGGAATCCCAACGCTGCCGCCGGAATGATGGAACCGTGGAATTTCAATTTGAAATCTCGGACCCGGCGCCTGGATTGATATTCCGAATCCTCAAATCGCCCGACCTAACACCTGCTAGCTGGGTCACCATCGCTGCCAGAACGGGCCAGGGATCTTGGACCGGCGGAGCTTCGATCACTGAAGAGCCGGTTCCTGATTACCGCACGCGGATCAACATCATTGATACTTCCCCAGGGCCGCGTGGGTTTTTCCGAATTCTCACCCGCTCCGTGGGTGGTGATATCCCAAAGTCGAATTCCCCTTGAAAAGGCGACTCTCCACGAAATTCTGCGAAGATTCGCGGAACAGCCTCTTGTAACGACTGCCGAGATAGTCAGACAAAAATCCGAAAGATTTTCTGCCGGTGGATTGCTGGCAATCATTCAGCCCTCTGGACCTACCTGACACCCCATCTGAGGCGGAACTGTCACCTCGTTTCGGTGGCCACCCCCTGATCACTTTGTTGAGGTCCGCGGCATGTCGAAAACCAACTGGTTGACCCCGGCATGAATTTTCCACCACCATCGCATGAAACCTTACTACCTCGTTCTGATCGCTGTCATCCAGACGGCGTCCCCTGCCCGCGCCGAGCGGATTCTTGTCGATTTCGGCCGTACTGTCGAAACCACCGCCAGCCCGGACATCTTCGCCCGACACTGGAACAACATGGCGGAAGCCGCGCCCCCGGTTGCCAACACCATCGTCAACACCAGCGGCGCAATCGTCACCGGGGTGAGCATTGCCGTGCCGGACACCTTCCTCGCAGTCTCCACCAACTCGCTCGGCGGCGAAACGATCTACGTTCCTAACGCCACCGGCGACTTCTCCTACCTCAACAAGACGACCAACACCACGGCCAAAGTTCTGATTTCCGGCCTGAACACCGCCCTAGTGTACGACTTCAAGTTCTTCGTATCCAGTAACCGCGTCGCCCCGCAAAGCTATCTGACAAACTACACCGTCGTCGGAGCCAGCAGCCAGACCACTTCACTGGAAGCCGTCGCCAACCGTGACAAGGTCGCCTCCGTTTCCGGCATGGTGCCGAACGCGATGGGTCAAATCGAAATCACCATCGCAACGGCCCCGACTTCCACCGAGTTCGGCGGCATCGGCGTGCTGGAAATCGTCAGCCGCGACGCGACGGATCCCGTGACACCGGATCCCCAACAGTTCTTGTGGTCGGATGCCGGCCAGACGCCAAACCCGCCCGCCGCCCCGAACGCGGAGAACCCCGACGGACTAACTGCCTACGTGTGGGAAACCGCCGATGGTTTCAGCGGCCATGTCGGTGCTGGAGAATCGCTCCGCCGTGCCGGTTTTCATGTCATCCCGCTGCCGCTCGATCAGCCACCCTTCACCGTCTCCAACAACCCGGAGACCGATGTGGACCTTATTATGTTTGGCTCCTTCGTCAGCCAGGATCCGCGATATGCGGCGTATATGGCGGCCTATGGGGAAATCCTTGATGACTACATCGACCGCGCCGGCTATCTCGTCCAACTCGCCCACGCCGACCAGACCGAGGCCGAGCCCATCTTCCTGCCGGACACGCAAAACGCCGCCCGCGTCGATACCGACTTTGCGGACGCCTTCATCCTCTCTCCAACCCATCCGATGATCCAAGGCTTTCCGACAAATGCCGGCGGCAAGGTCTTCTATACCCAACCACACATCACGCCCCATCTTGACGACGTCGTGTGGGAGGCATTTTCTTCCTTCGCAGGCTTCGAGGTGATCCTCTCCGGCGACAACCGCGCCCGTTTCCCCGGACTGATGGAAGGTGCCTACGGCCAAGGCCAACTCCTCCTCGCCGCCATGGCCCCGGACAAGATCATCAACGGATCCACCGGCGTCGAACAAAGCGACCCAGCCTACACCCAGTTCAACCAGGCCTTCTTCAACAACCTCTACACCCAGACGAGAAAAGTCCGTGACCGCGAAGCCGTGCCGATCAACATCACTCCACAGCCCGGTGATTCCGAGATCGCGCCCGGCGCGTGGACCATCGCGCTGCTGCCCGACACACAGATCTATTCGCAGAACCGCCCCGGCGTCTTTTCGGCACAGACTGCTTGGCTGCGGGACAATGCCGACCGTTACAACATCCGCATGGCGCTTCATCTGGGCGACATCGTCAACGTCAACTCCCAGCCCGAATGGAAGGCAGCGCGTGAGTCCATGGCACTCCTCGACGGTCATGTTCCCTACGCATTCGTGCCCGGCAACCACGACTACGGCCCGAGCGGCAACGCCTCCACCCGCCAGACCTTCCTCAACGACTACTTCAAATTTGAGGACTACTCCGCCCGCCCTAACTTCGGTGGCGCGATGATCGAAGGCGAAATGGATAACAGCTATCACTTCTTTCAGGCAGGCGGCTACGACTTCATCGTCATGTGCCTCGAATGGGGTCCGCGCGACAGCACCATCACCTGGGCCGACTCCATTCTCACCCAGTACCCTGACAAGAAGGCGATCCTCGTAACGCACGCCTTCATGAACAACAACGACCTGCGCTACGACCACCTCGATACGGCCAACCCGCAGGCATACAATCCCCACGCCTATAGCACTCCGGGCGGTGTCAACGATGGTGAGGAGTTGTGGCAGAAACTGGTCAGAAAACACAACATTGTCCTCACCGTGAACGGCCACGTCCTCGGTGACGGCACCGGCTTCCGCACCGATGCGAATGATGCGGGCCAGAACGTCCACCAGATGCTCGCGAACTATCAGTTCCTTCAGCCTTTCGGTGGAAACGGCTTTCTGCGCCTGCTCATCGTCAATCCCGACGGGACCGTGGAGGTGAAGAGCTACTCGCCCATCTACAACCAGTTCCGTTCCGAAACCGACCAGGCTTTCGAATTCGACTTCGAGTGGTATCAGCCAGCCGACACCAACGCGAACGGCAAGCCCGACTACTTCGACGACACCCTCGACAGCGACGGCGACGGAATCAACAACCGCGAGGAGTTCGTCAACCTCCGCTCCAATCCCTTCGCCCTCGACAGCGATGGCGACGGATTGTCCGACGAAATCGAAGCACGCATCGGCACCCGGCCAGCCGTCAGTGATCGTCACGTGTCCGACGCCATCCTGGAGAACGCCGACGAACTTGGATTGTTCTCAAAGGATCAGCTGATCGATGTGAATCTCGGCCAACTCCTCATCGCTCCTGACAACGGTCAGTTCAAATTGAATTTACAGCTCGAAATGACACCGGACATGGGAACGACGCCATTCACACCTTCCGGCGCACCCGTTGAATGGAATATTCCGGCCGCGGGAGACAAGGCGTTCATGCGCGTCGGCGCCGGAGGAGCGGGAAATTGATAGACATTGACTTCCTGTATCGGGAAGAAATCCAAGCTGATGATTGCGGGCGTGGAGTGAGTCCACAGTCACGACGATCTCTCGTGGGACAGCGGTTTTTGAATTTCATCTGACCTATCATTGCCCGGTTTGGAACGCCTGGAATTTTGACAGCCATGAAGCTCCGTCCGCGACAAGCGAATACAGGCAATCTCATTCGGACGAGACGCGAAGGCGGAGGAAGATCTTGGATTGGCCAGCGGACACTGCATAAGAAATTGTCGAGGAGTCATTCACATAGGTGCCCGCCCCGACCTCCGCCCAAGGATCAGTTCGACCGAGATCGTCCGACTCCTCAATAGCGTAGGTAAGTCCACTGGTGCCGGGCCGCTTGGCGAAGCTGAGGGTGCCACCAATCAAGCTTCCAACAGAGGGATTGGCCACCGTGGGATCCTGGCCGTTGATGGCGAATTCCATCAGGTTGTGAACGCCGTCGTTGTCGTAGTCGTCGGATGCCGCCCGTTTATCGGCGGGAATGGTGCCGCTGGAGAAGGTGCCGCTCACCCATGAGGAGAAACCGATGGCCGTATTGGCGGTGACGTAGCCACCCGCGTTCAGGGCAAAACCGGTGAAACCATCCGCCGTGAGGAGTGCCAGCTGGGACAATGTTAGACCATTGCTGTTGGTGCCGAAGCGGAGCGATGAGCCGGAAACAAAGTTGCCGGTGAGGTGGATTGTGCCGCCGGTCCAACCGACCGTGCTGCTGTTGGCGAATGCCAGGGCAGCTCCGGCACCGAGGTTGATGATGGCATTGCCCGTGGGGTCCAGGGTTCCCGCGGATTCGACGAAAGACGCCACGTCGAGAATGGCGTTGCTGATCGAGATCGCGGAGGTGTCCGGAAGTACTCCGCTCGCACCCAATTTCAGCGTGCCTGCGGCGATGGTGGTGGGCCCCGTGTAAGAGTTCGGGAGTGTGAACTCGGTGATTCCCGGGCCAATCTGGGCGAAGCCGCCGCCGCCGGAAATGGCGGTGATGAGGTTGGCCGTGCCCTGGGTAAGGGTGTTGCTACGGTTCACGGCAAGACTCGCGCCGGATGCAACGATGATGTTCGGGGTAGCATTCGAAACCCCGCCGCTGCCGCCTCCATCGCCGATCATCAAGGTTCCCGCAATCACGTTGGTGTCGCCATTGTAAAAGTTGTTAGCGGTGAGGGCGAGGGTGCCGGTGCCGGTCTTATTGAAAATATTGGCGCCTGCGGTGCTGCCGCCGGTAACGAAACGGCTCAGCTTTGCATCGATGGCGGCCGGGCCGTCGTTGACCTGTACGGTGCGCGAGCCGTTGAACAAATTCAGGGCCTGGTCCCAGATCAATGTGGCATCGGCAGTCGCGTGGCCGAGGATCAGCGTGTTGTCGGCACCGACGAAATTCGTGGCAGACCAAACGATCGAGGTCCCCGGAGTGCCGAATGAAACCGTGCGATTCCCACCGAAGGCGGCGAAGCCAGCCGAGCCGGCCCACGAGACCTGGTTGGTACCTGTGCCGACGGTGCGGATAGTTAGATCACCGGCGGCGAGTCCCAGAATGCCATTGGCAAGCGTGAGGTTTCCGCTTCCCAGCGCGCCCGTGTGGTCGATGCGCAGCAGCCCGCCGGCGAGGGTGTTGGTGCCGGTGGAGGTGTTGTTGCCGGTAAGGACCAAGGTCAGTTCGTAGCCCTCCTTGGTTAGTCCGCCGGAACCTGATAGTATCCCCGCGAAGGTCATGGTGGATGGGTCGGTACCACCGGCCATTCTTACGGTCAGGTTGTCGTTGAGGGTGATATCCAGATCATCGCTGAAAGATACATCACCCGTCCCGCCGGCGGCGCGGGTGATGTATGCCATGGCGTTGTCCATCTGGTCGAACATGAGGGAGCCGCTGCTTCCCTTTTGCAAAAGGGTGTTTTCGGCGCCATTGCTGTCACCGATGACCAGTTCGCCAAGCGTGACGGGTGTGTTGATGTCCACCGTCTGGTTTCCGGTGATGTTGGTGTTCTTGAACGCGATAACGCCCACGCCGTTAGGAACACTTGCCGGATTCCAGTTGGCGGTGCCGGTCCAGTCATGACTTCCGCCGGCCGTCGGAAGCCAGGTGAAGCCGGCGACGATCACATTCACCGGCGTGTTGGAAATGCCCGCGGGAGGCTGGCCGGGCGAGAAACGCGCCTCCGCCTGCGAGCTGGCACCGTTGGTGGTAGCCACCGAATTCCCGCGGAAGGACATGGAGGATCCTTCACCAAGATAAAGCGTCATCGTGCCATCGCCATTGTCCGAGGCGATTCCAAAGCGCCCCGTGAAGGACAGCCCGGCGGAGGCATCGGTGTAGGTTTCCGCCGCGCCGGGATTGGAAATGACATATTGCACGAGATTTTTGCCGCCCACCGTGCTTTCCACTTTCACTCCGACGACCACTCCGCTGCGGAGCAACTGGGTCACGTTCATCACCTTGCCGCCGGTGCTGCCATAGTGCGGTTCATAGACCGTGGCGAAGGCCTTGTTCCATGCCTCGCCAATCTGACGGACCACGAGCGTGGGGGTTACCTTGGTGTTGTAGGCGCTCGGAGCATCAATGATCGGCGGACTGTCCACCTTGGCGTATTCCCGGCTGGCAACGGCGGGCATGTGCATGGACATGTAACGCGGGGTTCCGGCAATGGTCGCCACGAACTGCGCTTTCACGGACTGGCTGGTGGGATAGGAAACCGTGGTATTGGTGAAATACCGCCAGCCCGGTTGCTGATAGGCGTCGCCGATGTCGTTTTGGAAACGGTTCGGCTGGCTGGTGAGCGGCAGCGCTACGCCATCGGCGCGGAGGTCCACCGCGGTCTCGCCGATGTTTCGATAGATATAATCATGGTATTGGTTGGTGACCGTGCCATTGAGGGTGGTCGCCGTGCGGTTGCTGACGGTGGACTTGGAACGGAACACGTCCACGTAATAACCCGAAGTCGGCGAGGTGCGGACGATCGCCATGGTGCGCTGCTGGGTACCCTCGGCCAGGGTGCCCTTGTCATCCGCGAAAGAACTGCAAGTGAAGGAGAAATTGGGTGAAACGGCGCTGGCAAACGGTTGCGGCTCCATGGACTCCGTCTGCACGGTGTTGATGGCGATGTTCTCCCAGCCCCCTTCGCCTCGTGAGGCGCCGTTGACGATGACGGTGTTGTTCGAGGCAAAGAGGCGGTAATAGTTTTCATGGAGTGCGGTGGTATAGGTGCCGGTTCCGGATTTCGCCCCCATGACTTCGCCCATGCCGTAGATCTCCATGCTCATGCCGCTGGCGTGGCTATGGACGTGGTCCGCGCCGCCGACGAAGCCCATGAGGCCGTAGTAGGTGGAGCTGCCGGATGCGGGCAGGTTGCGCTGCAGGGTGATGCCTGCGAAGGGCAGCGTGTCGGTCCGTGGAAGTTCGGGAGTGACAGAGGATTCGGACAGGCTGGGGCTTTGCCAGAGAAGTTGCAGCGGCTCGTCGCGCATGGAAAGGCTGCTGTAGGATCTGAGGCTGGAGCGGTTGTATTTCCCATCCGCCACGCCGCCGTTGATGAGGGAGCCGAAGATGTCCGTTAGATCGGTCCGGTTGCGTTCTTTGGCATGTTGATAGACGAGTTCGTAGCTGGAGAAGGGCTGGCTCCCGCCGCTGCGTTTGCCATCGCCGAAACTGATTTGCTCGTTGTTGCTCGGATAGCGCAGGTAGCTGATCCGGGGAAGGCTGAGGGGAAGGTTCGGATAGTCGTCGAAGAGGGCCAGCGCCGGGTCCACACGCTCCAGCAGGACCAGGTGGGTGCTTCGGACATCGCCGACCTCGCCGGCGTATTGCAACGACTCCGGCCAGATGTTGCCGGTGGTGGTATAGTTGCGGTAATCGTAATCCAGCGACGCCTGGCGGGATGTGCCCGTGGTGAGATAGATCTGGATGGCCGTGTTGCGCTCGGTGGCGTTGTCGAGCGCGAGAAGGTTGTTCAACATCGTGGTGCCCATCAGTGCGGACCAGTTGGACTCCTTTTGCCCGTGATCGCGGGTGAGCTCGTAGTATTGCCGGAAAAAGCTCTGGGCGTTCGTGAAATTGAAATTCACCATGCCAGCGGCTTTCACGTCATAGACTTGGTTGGTCTGGAGCCATGAGTGGAGGAAGTCATACACGATGGCCATTTGCGGGCCGGTGACGCGGGCTTCCTTGAGCAGGTCATCCTGGAAGATCCAGCCGCCGTTGCCCGTGCTGGTGGAGGCCGCCACCGGCAACAGGGTTTTGATGACGTTGTGGAGGATGTCTGCGGCGCAGCGGGCGTATTTTACATCGCCCGTTAGGTAATAAAGAATCGCGCAATCCTGCGCGTCGTTGAACTTGGCCTCGGCAACATAGCGCACGGAGCTTTCGGAATAGGCCGGGATGGTCTTGAACATCGGAGTGGCCGCCGCCCAGTCCACCACCGGCAAGCCGCGGAGGAAGGTGTCGCGGTTGGATTGATGGCTGGATACGTCCGTGGCCACCCGCGAAACCATGCCGTTGTAAACGCTGGTGGCCCATGCGTTGCCGGAGATCTTGGCGAGAATGCCTGCCTTCTCCGAATCCCGCACCCAGATGAACGGTCGGGTATAACCGGTCGGAATGTTGTAGAGGATTTGAGGGCGGGTATCCGTCGCGCCCGCGGAGCCGCCATCCGCCGATGTCAGGTTGTAGCGATTGACGCCTGCGGGAGCGGCGTCGCTGCTCAGACGGAGGAAGACATACTGGCCCGCGCCCGCGCCGCCGGCGTACTGGGCGTTGAGATAGTCTTTCAAGGCGGTGGCGGTGGAGCCGGTGGAAACGATGCCGTTGGAGGTGGTCGGGCTCAGAAGGTTGTTCTGAAGGTAAGTGGCGTCGCTCGCATCCAGCGTGGTGGTTTGGCCGTAATAATCCCCCGCCAGCACTGTGGCGCTGGACCGACGGCCAAGTCCGTAAAGGTCGACGTTCTGCGGCGTGCCCGTCTTGCTGGAAAGGTGAAATCGGAACACCGCCGAGGTGAAGGGGTCGGCCACCGTGCCAAGGTTGGGAAGTTGGAAAACGAAAATCGAGCAACGATCCAGGGCGGGGCTGCCCGCCCCGCCCGGGAGCAAAGTGTTACTGCTGGAAGCGATGACGGTGGAATCCACGCGCACGTCCGTGTCACTGGTGACACCGAACATGGAATCCGCATGCACCAGCTGGGTGAACATCACCAAGGCCGCCGCAATGACGAGGATGGGTTTTACAGTCATTGACCTGCAAGCTAGCCCATTCTTCATCTAGCGGTGCAGTGGGCAATATTGCCCATGGCCGCGGCCGGCACTTGTCACCAGCGTGAGCACCGTGCATGAAAGAACCATGATTCCGCGCGTGATTTCGATGTGTTGCGGCTGGATGATGGCGCTGTCGGCCGTGAGCGGGGCCCCGGCGACGGAACCCGTGGAAATGCTGTTCCATCATTGGAGCACGCGCGACGGCCTGCCGAACAACCGGGTCCGTGAGCTGATCCGATCCCGCGACGGATTCATCTGGCTTGCCACCGACGGCGGCGCGGTGCGCTTCGACGGGATGAATTTCACGGTCTTCGGACTGCGGGAGGGTTTGCTCGCTCCGATCGTGCTCGCCATCCGGGAAACTCCGGACCGCCGGTTGTGGCTCGGTACGCTGGGTGGAGGGTTGAGCGTCTATCGCAATGGCGGCATCGAGAACAGCTACACCACTGCGGATGGCCTGCCCTCCAACTGGGTCACCCGCATCGAGGAGGACGAGAGCGGTGCCTTGGTGGCCATCACGCGGAACGGTGCGGCTCGTTTCGCCCGGGACCGCTTCATCCCGTTGGACAAAAAGGGGCAGCCCCGGTTTTCCATCACCTCGATACTTCGCGATGGCAGCGGCACACACTGGGGCATCGCCGCGAACCATTCCTTGCGCAGGTGGGAGAATGGCATCTGGAAGAAGCCCGACAATGACGGGCCGAAAAAAATCGATGCAATCACCATCGACGCACAGGGCCGCCTGTGGAGCACCGGACTCGGCACGCTGTGGCTTCACGACCGTGGGACCTGGACCCCACATCCACTCCCGGAAGAATTCCAAAGACCTGTCGCCAGCATGGCTGCGGCCAGCGACGGCACGGTGTGGCTGGCTTTCCACCGTCTCGGCCTCTGTGGATTCAAGGACGGTCGATTCATCACTCCGAAGCCGGCCGCCGGTTTCACGCAGGACCAGGTGGAAACCGTTAGGTCCACCTCGGACGGTCAGTTGTGGGTGACTTCCGCCAATGGTTTCTATCGGATGGCCGCAAGCCGCGTCCGCTCCTCGCTGGTGGATGATCCGAGTGCGCCGAGCGCGGCCAACATCCTCGGAGGCATCGTCGAGACTTCACCTGGTGAATTCATCATCGCCACCCAAGGCAGTGGATTCTACCGCTGGCGGGACGGCCAGGCCTCGCGTCTGAGCGAAGATCCCGGTCTCGGTGCCGGGGTCTATGGAAATGCCATGGTCAAGTCCGCCGGCGGCACGATCTGGCTGGGAGCCAAGAACGGCCTGTATGAACTCAAGCCTGACGGCTCGCTTCTCAAACACACCATGCCCGGCGATCCGAACGACGAAATCTGGTCGCTTGCCGAGTTTCCGGACGGCTTGTGGGTGGGCACCGGGTTCGGCAAACTCCACCTGCTGGCCAACGGCAAATTCGAAACCATCGACTACGGCGGCGACATGGAACCTATCAAGGCCTTCGCCCGCGAGGCGGACGGAACCCTCTGGGTCGGGACCCGTGGCAACGGCCTGTTTCGCCGCTCGGCCAGCCGCTGGGAACGCTTTGATCGCCACACCGGGCTTCTCAGCGACATCATCCGCTGTCTCCATCTCGACTCCGAAGGCCGCCTGTGGGTGGGATCCGACGGCGGCGGGCTTTCGCTCCGGCTCAACGACAAGCGCTTCATCTCCGTCACCTCGCACAACGGCCTTCCTAACAACACCGTTTCCCAAATCGTGCTGGATCCTCAGGGGCGCCTCTGGGTGGGCACCCACCGCGGTCTCGCGGTTTTCGACAACTCCTCGCTGGCCGCCATCGCCGCCGGCCGGCTCGATGCGTTGCACCCACTGCTCATCAACGAGGCCGACGGCATGCCCGCCGACGAGCTGACGATCGTGCCGCCTTTGCAAACCAGCGATGGCAGCACCGCATTCGCCACCACCCGCGGATTCTTCCGGTTAGACATGGAGGACTTCCAACCGAACCCATCCTATCCCCCGGTCTATCTGGAGGAGATCCGCGCCAATGGCAACCGGATCAATTTCACCCCCAAATTGATCTCGCTGCCTGCCGGCACGGACCGGCTGGAATTCTCATTCACCGGGCTGAACTTCCACGACCCCGCCCGGCTGAAATTCCGCAGCCGCGTTGTTGGAATCGATGATGAGTGGGTGATGAGCGGTGATCGTCGCTTCACGGAATACCGCAACTTCCGGCCGGGGTCCTATCAGTTCCAAGTGGAGGCCACTTCCGGAAACGGCCTGTGGAGCGCAAACCCCGCGGTGGTGGACATCGTCATCGCACCCCATTTCTGGCAGACCCGATGGTTTCAAATCACCGTCACTCTGGCCGGTCTCGGCATGGTGGGCGGAACCGTGCGGCTCCTGGAGCTGCGGCGGATCCGTCGCAAGATCGAGATCCTGAAACGCCGCCAGGCGGTGGATGCCGAGCGGGCCCGCATCGCGCGCGACCTCCACGACGACATCGGTGCCAGCCTCACCCAGATGGCGCTGCAAAGCCAACTGGCAGAGCGCAATGTCTCCCGCCTGCCAGAGCGCGCGGCAGGCCACTTGCAGGAGGTCTTCAAGACGGCCAGCCGGATGACCCGCACGCTCGACGAGATCGTCTGGGCGGTGAATCCGAAGCATGACACGCTGGAGAATTTCGTCCTGTTCCTCGGTTCGCACATGCAGGACGTCGCCGAATCCGCCGGCCTGCGCAGCCGCTTCGATGTGCCCGACTCGATTCCGGCGCGGATCATGCCGTCCAACGTCCGGCATCACCTCTACCTCGCCGGCAAGGAGGTGCTCCACAATATCATCAAGCACGCGAAAGCCTCCGAGATCTCCCTTCAGATCAAGCTCGATGACAACCAATGCGTCATCGTCATCAGCGACGACGGCAAGGGGTTTGAGGACGGCGCGGCAGCCCTTGGTGCCGACGGTCTTCTCAACATGCGCGACCGCCTTGAAACCATCCACGGCACCTGCACCCGCCGCAGCATTCCCGGCCATGGCACTTCCGTGGAATTGCGCGTGCCCATGACATGGGGTGATGGGTAAAATTGCCAGCTTGCCGGTCCGTCGATTCGCGTCAGAATTTCATCACCCATGGACGGAAAACCCACAATCCCACTGCCATCCTCCGGTCATGCCGCAGGTGAGAAAATCACCATTTGCATCGTCGAGGATGATTCGCGCATCCGCTGGGGGCTGAGCTCCATTTTGCAGGAGGAGCCGGACTTCGAGTGCGTCGGGGAATTCGCCAGTGCCGAGGAAGCCCTCAAATATCTCCCCAAGCTCAATCCGAAAGTCGTCATCATGGACGTCAACCTGCCGGGCATGTCCGGCATCGAGTGCGTCCAACAGCTCACCGCCCGTGAGAATCCGCCGCAGGTCATCATGCTAACCGTGCGGCAGGATTCCGAAATCATCTTCGCCTCGCTCGCCGCCGGTGCCTGCGGCTATCTGCTCAAGCCGCCGACGGCCAGCCAGCTGGTGGATGCCGTGAGGGACGTGTTTTCCGGCGTCGCGCCGATGACCGCGTCCATCGCCCGGCGCGTCGCCCAATCGTTCAAAAAACAGGAGGCGAAAAACCAGGAGCTGCAAACCCTCTCGCCGCGCGAGGTGGAGGTGCTGGAGTTGTTGGCCAAGGGCTTCGCCTACAAGGAGGTGGCGGCGGATCTGGAAATCAGTTACTCGACGGTGCAGCGCCACATCGAGAGCATCTATCGGAAACTTCACGTCCACTCCCGCACCCACGCGGTGACCAAGTTTCTCGGGGCGTGACCGCCAGCCGTCCACATCACATGCCGGGTCTCACTGCGTCCGGACGTTTGAGATCCGCCTCGATCTGGGCGGGAATCTGCCAGACGCGCACGTGATCGACCACGAAAGTGCCCGGCAACTTCGCCTTGGAAATGTCGCCCGACCATTTTGCCGCCTCGCAGGAAAGGATCAGGTATTGCGGCCGGTTGGATACCGGAGCTTGCCGCAAGCGGCCGCTTTCGACTCCATCGATGTAAAACACACAACCCTCATGGTCCCATTTCATGGCGAAGGTATGGAAGTCGGCGGCGATGTCCGGCATCGCTTTGCTGACGCTCTCCGTCTGGTGGTGCCGCTTGTCGTATCCATCCCAGTGGGCGGTGTGTTTGGCGTGGCCCTTGTATTTCCAGTGGTCTGGAAAATACTCGATGACATCCATTTCCACGCCGGCGTTCGCGGGATCGCCCACCGGCTTGCCGATGGTGGGACTTTGCAGCCAGAAGGCTGACCAGGCTCCAGGTGAGTTGAGCAACCTGCAACGGGATTCATAGTAGCCATGGGTGGCGGAAAACTTCCTCCGCGTTTCAATGCCGCCCGCTTCGATGCGACCGTTGTTGCCTTTGACCGTGATGACGAGATTTCCTTTGCCGTCCAGGCGGCAGGCATCGGGCACGTTGAAGGCATCCTTGCGGGGCCCGGGATTCCAGTCGGACCAACGTTCCTTCGAGGCGGCGGCTCCGGCGGGGCCGTCGAAGTTTTCCTCGAAGACAAGCTGGTAGTCCTTGCCAAAAACGGGTGCGGGAACTTCAGGCGGCGTCTTGTCAGCTACACCAGACGCATGATCGATGGGTTGTTGCTCCCCACGAGCGGCTAGGGTGAGCAGCAGAATGACGGCAAGGAATGGAAATTTCATCACGGATAGAGCTATGGACATCGCATGTCTTTCAGTTTTTCACCGGCGATGCGGGCAAGGAAATCGAACTGTCGGCGGTGCTGCCCTTTTCGCCGTGGTCCTTCCGCACGCCGCGAAGGGTCATGGCGAAGCGCTGGCTCTGCCCGGCCTTCAGGCGGTAGTTCCGAAGGACCGGCAATCCCCAACTGTTATCGCCACCCACCCCCATCTGCGCGCCATCCACGTTGACGGTGATGAAGTCGCGTCGTGGCAGTTGGTAATCATGGGTTGCCGCGGCGAGGTCCGCGGCGCTGTAGGGCCAGGCGCTGACACCCATGGGCGTCTCTTCGGCTTCGAGCCGCAGGCCGATGCCATCCTCGCCGGTAAACTCGATCCAGCGCACGTCCGAGCGGTTCGCGTTTTCCTGAGGGCGGACGTAGGGCGTGATCCAATCGTTCACCGTGCTGCGATGGATTCCGACCGCCGCGCCGCTTTTGCGGTCAAGGTAGTTCTCATGCGGCCCGCGGCCGAACCACTGGATGCCCGTCATGTCACGCGGGATGGCGAATTGCATGCCCACGCGCGGAAACTCGGGTGCCTTGTCGCCGGGTTCAAGTGCCATTTCCAACCGCAGGGCACCGTCGGCATGAAGCGAATAGGTCATCTCACCATGGCCGGTGGGAAGTTTCAGGCGAGCGGTTAGGGTTCCGGGCGATGTACCGGGTGAAAGAGACAACAATGTGGCCTTGTCCACGGCGTCTTTCCACGCGCCCATGAGCTTCGGGGTCTTCCAGCCGATGTCATTGTCGATGGGCACGCGCCAGAAAGACGGCTTGATAGGATTCGTTAGTATTTCGCGACCGGAGAGCCTGATGGATTTCAGCCAACCCTGACTTCCGTTCACGCGCACGCTGGTTCCGTCAGCTTCCGCCACCCAGTCGCCGTCGACCTGGCGAAACGGAACTTGGGAAACGGCCGCGTTCTTGATGACGGCCGCCGGCGGTGCGGGCACGGGCAGTTGCTCCCATGCAGCCACATGACCGGCCTCTGCCCACGACTCTTTTTCAGCCAGGCGGAAACTCACCGTTAGGAAATATTCCGCTCCCGGTTTCATCGCGGTGCCTGCGAAGGGAATCGTCACCACCTGCTCCGCGCCGGGCGCGAGGTCGAGCTTGTCCAATTTACCTTCGGCGATCATCCGCCCATTTTCCTCCAGCACCCAGCCGGCGGGGAACCGTTCGAGTGAAATGAAATCATAACCATTTCGGATGCGGATCTTGCCGAGAGCCATGTCCTCCGGCAGCACCATGATGTATTGGAAAACCTTTGCGGCCTCCCAGAAATGGGGACGCGGTTTGCGCTCGGCGTCCACCATTCCCTTGCAACAGAAAACGCCGTCGTTAGGTGCATCGCCAAAGTCACCGCCGTAGGCGAAAAATTTTTTCCCATCAGGAGTCGTCTTGTAAGGTGTCTGATCCACCCACTCCCAGATGAAGCCGCCGATCAGGACCGGATGTTTTTCGATGACGTCCCAGTAGTCCTTGAGGTTGCCGAGGCTGTTGCCCATCGCGTGGGCGTATTCGTTCAACAGGAACGGCCGCCCGCTGGGATATTTGCCGTGCTGCTCCTCGTTGGTGCTCTCGCCACGCTCGCCCTTGCGCGCGGCCTTGCCAGCCACATGCTGCAGCAGCCACTCGATGGTCGGATAGGTCTGGCTGTCCATGTCCGCGGCACGGTTCATGTCGGCATACTGGATCGGGCGGCGCTCGGGATCGGCGGCCAGCGCGGCCTCGCGCATGGAGAGGAAAACATTGCCGTAGCCCGCCTCATTGCCGAGCGACCAGATCACCACGCTGGGCGCGCTGCGGTTGCGGATGACCAGGCGCCGCATGCGGTCCACGCAGGCGGCGCGCCATTCGTCGCTGTCGCCGGGCAGCACTTTTTTATGATAGCTCAGGCCGTGTGATTCGACATTCGCTTCGTCCAGCACGAACAGGCCGTGGCGATTGCACAGTTCATACCAGCGCGGGTCATTGGGATAATGCGAGGTGCGGACAAAATTCAAGTTGGCCTGCTTGATCAGGCGGATATCCTGCTCCATGCGTTCGCGGGAGATCGTGTAGCCGGTGGCGGGATCGAATTCGTGGCGGTTCACGCCCTTGATCTTGATGGGTCGCCCGTTGACGAGGAATTCCGGCCCGCGGATTTCCACCTTGCGGAAACCGACATCGAAGCGCCGTGCCTCGATGACTTCTCCATCCCGGACCAACTCCACCAGCGCGTCGTAAACATTCGGTGTTTCCGAGGTCCAGAGCAGCGGGCGCCTGACCTGAACCGCGGCGGTGAGGCGGGGCGGGGAAATACCCGCGTCGAGTCTTTTGATAGGTTCATCCAGCAACGGCTGCGTTCCCACCAGCGATCCATCCGGCGCGCGCAGGCTCAGCCGGATGCGCAGGTTGTCCGCTTTCGCGGCGGCGGTGTTGCGAAGCGTATAATGCAGCGACATCTCCGCGTCCTGTAAATCCTCATCCAGCGTGGCGTGGACGAATGAATCCCAAACGGTCACCTGCGGCGTGGTGTAGAGAAAGACATCACGGAAAATGCCGCTTAAGCGCCACATGTCCTGGTCTTCCAGATACGACGCATCGGAAAACCGATAAACCTCGACGGCGAGCTTGTTGGAGCCTGACTGGATGTGGTCGGTTATGTCGAACTCTGCCGGCGATCGCGAGTCCTCGCTGTAGCCGATCCGCGTGCCGTTCACCCAGAGATACATGGCCGAACTCACGCCCGCGAAATGCAGCAGCACCCGCTGGCCGCTCCAGTCGGCCGGAACTTCGAACTCGCGCAGATAGGAACCGACCGGATTGCGCTGGGTGTATGACGTGTAATGCTTCGGCGGCTCATCCATCACGAAGGGTGGATTGACCTGAAAGGGATAGCGGGAATTCAGATAGATCGGCACGCCATATCCCTGCAGCTCCCAGCACGAAGGAACAGAAATCTGTTTCCAGCTTGTGGCGTCAAACTCCGGCGTGAAAAAATCCACAGGCCTAACATCCGGATCCGGCGACCAATGGAATCTCCATTCGCCATTCAGCGAGCGCACCCACGGCGAGTGGTCGTAGTTGCTTTTCCACGCCGACGCGCTGTCCGGGCACGGCCACGCGGAGTTGCGCGGCGGCAGCTTGTTCACCTCGAAGACCTGCGGGTCCTGCCATTCCTGGTTGGAAGCGCGGATTGGCCCGGCGGCGGCGTTCGTCGCGAAAATGGCGAGTGCCGCCAGCAGGATGGGAAATCGGTTCACGCAGGGTATCAGCGGGTGTCTGGGTTGGCTTCCAAGTAGCCGAGCGATGCCAGGAATTTCCTTTCCTCCGCTTCGATCAAGGCGATTTGTTCCTTGCTTCTTTGGGTGTGCGTCGCGCCCTTCATGACAAAGAGTTCACAGCGGCCGCCGAGCGTCTTCATCTGGCGTTGGAAGCTTTGGGCGGCTGCGACGGTGATGTATTTCTCCTCGCTGTCGCCCACGAATACGATCGCCGGCGGGGCTCCTGCCACGATGTTGTGGAGTGGCGAAAAATCGCGCCAATGTTGTTTCAGGATCTTGTGATAGTGGCCGTATCCCCCGGGGCTGTTATCGAACACCGGAGAAACCATGATCATCGCATCCGGCCGGCAACTGGCAGAGGTATCCTCGCCCTCTTCGTCGAACTTCTTGAGCAGCGCGGTGGCGGCTACCAGTTGCCCGCCGGCGGACGTTCCGGACGCCGCGATTTTTCCCGGATCGATGCCGAGTTCGCCCGCGTGGGAGCGAATCCAGCGGATGGCTGACCTGGCATCCCGCACGCTGTCCAGCGGAGTGCCGCCATGTTTCTCCCGGACGCGGTATTCCACGGCGATCGCCACCAACCCGCGGGAGGCCCAACGCCGGCAACCGCCATAAGATTTGGCGGGCTCGCCCGAGACCCAGCCGCCGCCATGGAACAGCACCACGCAGGGACGCTTGCCGCCGGATTCCTCCCCGGCAGGGTTGAAGATGTGAAGTTGGAGCGGGAAGCTTCCCTTCTCCGTCTTCACCGTTTTGTAGGGCGTCACACGGTCGGGCCCGCTTGCCGGTTTGTCGGCCGGAGCGGCTGTGCCCGTGCCGAGAACCAGATGGAAGGCTAGCAGGATGGCTGGGAAAATGGATCGATTCATGGTGGACTGCCAGGATGCGGTGCTCGCATCAAAATGTCACGGACTTGGGTGGCGTGGTGCTGTTGTCATAGGCCTTCGTGAAGCCGGCCTTTTTCAGATCGGCCTTGTCCATGTGGCGGGCGGAGCCGTCGAACAGGAACGCGCTGGCTTTGCCCCCTGCTTCGCGCAGACCGACGCAGTCGCCGAGTTTTTCCTCGATGCGGAAGATTTCCTTGCCGTCGGCGGACGAGGAGTCGATGAGCAGTGGATAGAGGTCGGGTCTGGCGACCGAGGCGAGGGAGAGGGTTTTCACGTTCGCCGTGGTGCCGTCAATGTTCTTCACGGCTTCCTGGGTCCATTTGGTGGTGGTTCCGTCCGGATAGGTCACGTTCTGGAAGTTGATGCCGCGGCAGTTCCAGTGGGGCAGCACGGGACGGAGTTCTTTCACATCCCAATGCATGATCTTAACTCGGTTAGATTCGTTGACGTCATAGTTCTTCTGACTGGTTAGGCCCACCTCCCTGAGCAGGATGAGATAGGGCCGGTATTCCCAACCGCTGTTGCCTCCGGCGTAGAAGGAGCATCGTCCGTTGTTCTCACCGGCCAGCGACAGAAGCAACGAGCCGGCCTGCCGTGTGTCGGCGAGGCGGTTGGCTGCCTGGGCGCTTTGCTGGATCCTGCGGGTGACGGAGAACGTGACCGCCGCGAGCGCCGCGATGATGACGATGACGACCAGCAGTTCCACCAGAGTGAAGCCACTGCGGGCGGAGCAAATTTTGGTACGTGGTCGGTGTTTCATGAGCTTGGCTGGCTTGGCGGGTTCTTGATCAAGGTTTCACCGCCTTGAGTCGGGCGAAAAGTTTGCCACCGCCCGCAGCTGCGGCAGTGTCGATGATCGCCTGCACGCTGTTGAGCGCCGGCGGTCCAGCGGGACCCGCTTCCACTTCGAAGGTCACGTTGTTGTCAGGAATCCCGTCGGTCGCATCGGGCACCACGTCCGTGGTGGTGGCCCAGCTCGCGAGATTGGTGCTGTACTCCACCTTGAAGGTCGCGCCACTACGGGCGGACACCGGCAGGCAATTGAAGTTCAGCAGCAGGTTGCCGCCGCTTTGGGTGACGACGGGCAAGGTGACGGAAGTGGACGGACCGGATGCGCCTAGCAGGAATGCCATGCCGTTGCTCACCCCGTCGCCATTGGAGTCTCCGTCGAAGGGCAAGCCCGGCCCACCGGCCCATGTGTCGTAGGGAGAGCTGCTACCCACGACGAGGAAACCGCTGGGGTTGAGCGTGTAGGTGCCGGTCCCGCCGCCATTGACGCTGATGACGGCAAGCTGGCTGGGCTCCAGGCCCCCGCTGGTGGCGAACTTGATGGAGGAGCCGGCAACGAAGTCACCGGTGATGTTGAGCGAGCCTCCGGTCCAGTCCTGCAGGTTGCTATCGGCGAAGACGAAAGTGCTGCCGGCGCCGAGATTGATGGTGGCTGCACCCGTGACGGCCAGCGTTCCGGTTTCTTCCGCAACGCCGTCCGCCGTGTTGAGAACAGCGGAGCCAATGGAGATCGCGGAGGTGTCCGGGAGGACGTCGCTGACATTCAATTTCAGGGTGCCCGCGGAGATGGTGGTGGGCCCGGTGTAAACGTTCGCCAGCGTGAACTCGGTCGTTCCCGATCCAACCTGGGCGAAGCCGCCATCACCGGAAATGGCGGTGATGAGATTGGCCGTGCCCTGGATCAGGGTGTTGCTGCGGTTTACGGCAAGGGTCGCGCCGGACGACACGATGATGTTCAGGGAATTTGTGGAGACCCCGCCGGAGGCACCTCCATCGCCGATCATCAGGGTTCCGACATTCACGTTGGTATCGCCATTGTAAGAATTGTTGGCGGTAAGGGCGAGTGTGCCGGCACCGGATTTGTTGAAGATGTTGGCGCCGACGGTGCTGCCGCCGGTTATGAAACGGCTCATCTTTGCATCGATGGCGGCCGGGCCGTCGTTGACCTGCACGGTGCGCGAGCCATTGAACAGATTCAGGGCCTGGTCCCAGATCAGCGTGGCATCGGCGGCCGCGTGGCCAAGGATCAGCGTGTTTCCGTTACCGATGAAATTCGTGGCAGACCAAACGATCGAGGTCCCCGGAGTGCCGAATGAAACGGTGCGATTCGCGCCGAAGGCGGCCAAGCCACCCGAGCCGGTCCACGAGACTTGGTCGGCACCTGTCCCGACAGTGCGGGCAGTCAAGTCGCCGGCTCCAAGTCCGAGAACACCACCGCTGGCAAATGCAAGGTTTCCGCTTCCCAGCGCGCCGGCGGCGTCGATGCGCAGGAGGCCGCCATTGACTTGAGTGCCTCCGGTGTAGGTGTTGCCGCTGTTGTTGATGACCCACGTGCCGGCACCGAGTTTCCGGAGGGTGGTCTTGTTGGTTGGATTGCGGTCGTTGATGATCTGGCCGAAGATGTTATTACCGGTGTTGGTTCCGCCGAGGCCGAAAATGATATCAGTGGTATAGGTGCCAACCGTGTCGCCGGTGTTGCCGGAATTGGTGAAGGCGATGGTGTTGTCGGCGTCGTCGTTATAGACAATATAGGGATTGCCGGTTGTGGTCCCCTTCAACGACAATAGACGGTCCGTGCTTCCATCTGTGGAGAGGTTCTGGAACGTGAGATAAGCAACGGCCGCGTTGGTGCCAAGAATGATGTCTCCGGTGCTTCCCAGGGCGCTGTTGGAGCCGCCATTGGCCAGTGAATTTGCCGTCGCGGTCACTTGTGTGATCGTGGTCGTGCCGATGTAGCTGCTGCTGCCGGTCAGGTTGATCGTGTTGCGGGCAGCGCTGGGGCTGGTCAGGCTGAGGTTGAAACTACCGCTGATGGCGCCATTGAGGTTGACGATACCGACGTTGCCGCCGGCGGTGTTGCGGTTGGACCTAACGGTCATCGAGGTGCCGAGTTCGATGTTGGAGGAAACCGTGAAGGTGCTGGTGGAGGAGTTGCTGGTGTTCGAAAACAAGGTCCATTCATGGGATCCGCCCTCAACCCGGATGTTTGTCACGCCCACCGTGCTCTCGCCGGAGAGCTGGGTGGTGGCGTCGATGCCGGTGGAGCCGAGCCTGAGGATCGCACCGGCGTCCGAGGTGAAATTCAAGCCGCCGGCAGGCAGTTGGAAGTCAATCCCGTTCACTGAACGGGTTCCGGTTCCAACATTCAGGTAGGGTTGGGCGTTGGCGATGCTGGTGAAAGTGGCGGTGTCCGTGACAGCGCTGTTTGAGGGAGCGGTGGCCGGGTTAGGGAGGATGGCAACCCAACTTGATCCGTTGGTCCAGTTTGTATTACCGGCAATGTCGGCCCAGAAGATGTTCGCGGCCTGGGCGGAATGGCTGGCCAAGGCGATGGTTGCAAAGACGGTGAGTTTGGATTTCATGGGTTTGTCGAATGGTGGTTTTTTTGGGTTGGGATGGGAGATGAAAGTTGTGATTTGCTGAATGGAAAACTCGTAGTGTCGGAATTCTGTCCGTGCATCATGGGGGTGCCTACTGGGCAAAACTGCCCATGAGCTGTTCGCGGTGATTGCCGCTGAGAATTCCGAGGCCTGTTACTGGATGTCGATGGTGCAGCCGTTCCGAGTCCAATTCTCCCCTCACGGTCGGCTGGCAAACCTCAGGAGTCCGGCACCATGGCGGAGAGGCGGACAAAAACCTTGCCGTTAGGACCTGCGGGGACGACGGCTTTGATTTGGTTGAGGTTACCGCCAGGCAGTGGAGTGATTAGAAATTCCACGCCATTGATGGTGGCGGAGGCACCCGGGATTTCGACATTGGTCCAGGAGTCCGGGCCGAGGGCCGGACTGTGTTGCAGGCGCATGGAGTAGGATCCGCGGTTGGCGGGAACGAGGTAGTTGAACGTAACGGAGAGCGCGCCGTTGTCCTGGCGCGGGAGCGGGAGGAGGAGGGAGGCATCGGTTTCGGGTGTTGCCGCGCCGAGTAGCCAGGCCAAGCCGTCGGTTAGGCCGTCGGCGTTGGAATCCTGCAGGAAGGGGAAATCCAGCGCACCGGCCCATTGATCGAATGGGTCTGGAGGCACGAAATTGTCCACCGTGATCATGACATCGTCGGTACGGCTTCCCAGGCCGTCGTTGGCGGTGAGGCGCAGGATGTAGGTTCCGGCGAGGGGGAAGGTGGCGGTGGTGGTGATAGACCGGGCGGTGAAGGTGACGGGTGCCGGGCCTGAAACCAACGACCAAACGGTGGTGAGCGGGTCGTTTTCGGGATCGCTGGTGGTGCCGCCGAGGGTGGTGGTGGCGACATAAGCGGGTGGCGAAGCCTTGTAGGGGTGGGCTGCGGGGAGATTTGACGCAAGCGCCCACTTGTGGGCGAGGTAGCCTTCGATCGTCTGTCGGGTTCCTGCGTTGATGACTCCAGGAACGATGAGGAACTCACCCAGGCGGACATCGGCGCAGCGTATCGTGGCGGCCTCGCCGCCGAGGATGAGGGGGCTGGTGTTGTTGCTGGAAATGGCGGTGTCGGTGGAGCTGACCCAGGTCAGGCCATTGATCAAAGTGGTCGCGGTGCGGGCGGTGTCGTCGCGGATTGCGGAGTAGAGGAGGTCCTGGGAGGTGAAGGCTTGCGCCGGTGTGGATAGGAAATTGTCGCCGGCTTTGAACGCGGGTCTGTTGTTGTCACTGACGCGGATTCCGTAGCTGTCTCCGGCAGTCAGAAGAGTGCCTTTTGAAACGATGGTATTGATGAAGGAGCCGCGATTGACGTATCCGGTGTAATTGAGCACGACGAAAAGATTGGCGCCGCCGCTGGCATCGAGATTGATGGACGCATGATCGGGGGCTGAGAGATGTTGATCTTTGGAAGGATCGAAGGCGACGGCATTCAATCCGCCGATGGTGGTGCTGCCGCTGGCCGGCCTGCGGGTGAAGGTGGCTTGGGAGGCGTGGTTTTGATTTCCGCTCTTGTCCTGCCAGAGGGAAACATTGCCGACGTTCGGCGTGAGGGTGGTGGAATCCGCGGCGTCGAACCAGGCGGCGGTGAGCATTCTTTGTGGGGACCATGGCAGTGGAGGGCCGCTCGCGAGAGATTGATCCGTCCCTGCAGCGACGGATGGCAGCGCGTTCCAGCGTGCAAAAAGCGTGTGGTTGGCGGGGTTGGTGACGGTGGTTTCCGCAGTGATTAGATTGCCGCCGGTGGCCGCGCTGAACCAGCCGTTGAAGGAGAATCCGGCGCGGCTGGTGCTTGGTAACGGGCCATAGGGCTCGCCGAAACTCAATTGGATACTCGCGGGAACGGTTGGGCTGCCACCATTCGTGGCGAAGGTGATGATGGGCCGGACGCGCCGCGTGAACTGGTCGAGGTAAAGCGACTGGGGCTCGAGGGTGGCACTGGTGCCGATGCCTTCGAGGTGGTCGGCCGGCGCGGTGTTGCCACCGGTGGGGTTGGAGGCATGGAAGGCGGTGCCGCTCGTCGCGCTGGTTCCGATGACGTATCCGTAGTTGAGCTGCTCGCTGCGGACGATGGGATTGCTGCTGTCGTCATAGCGGGTGCCGCTGCCGGTGGTGTTCCAATAGACCCCGTGGGCGGACGTAACGCCGTGGGGAGGAGTCCCGCCATTGAACCCGCGGTGGTGGGCGGTGTAGAAGCTGTTATGGGCGTGACATTGGTCCCAAAGGTTCGAGTGGCTGAAGCGTTGGTGATTGTCGCTGCCTTCACCGCTGGTGGTGTAACCGGAGGCTGAGGAACCGGTGGCACGTTTTGTTTCGCGATCCTCGCATTGGAAAAACACATTGCCGGAAGTGCCGCCGTAGCCGACGACAAGTCCATGGCGTGAGAAGTCCGCGATGCAATTCCTAACGAGGCATTCGTTGCTGCTCTGGATTAAGTACATATATCCATTGCCACCGCCGCCGCCGTATTGCGGGCGACGCATCTGGCAATTCTGCACGGTGATGCGCATGGAACTGATCAGGAAGATGCCATTGGAAAGCATGTGGCAGGTGCTGGTGTTGGCGGCGGCCTGACGGCTGTGGACAT
>JBGSTM010000318.1:0-2880 GCA_041736495.1 Akkermansiaceae bacterium | reverse complement strand
AACGGCCTGTTGCAACTCGCCCGCCGAAGGGCCCGGGGCTACCGCACGTTCCGCAACTTCCAAGCCATGGCATACTGGATTGCGGGTGGCCTAACAATAGAATATCGACCCATATCAACCCACTAAAAGTTCAGAAGCGCCAAAAATTTTCACAAAATGAGAATTCTCATGCTGATTCCGTTTCAACTCTTGCGGCGCAACCGCCCGCCAACTACTCCGGTCCCCGACATGAGTGAAACCGTCACCCCGCAGCAACCACAGAATACCGAAGCCGAACTGATCGCCGTCCGTCGCGAAAAGCTCGCGAAACTCCGTGAACTCGGCATCGATCCGTATGGCGCGCGCTTCCAGGTTTCAACGACACCGGCAGATCTCCGCGCGAATTTCGCCGAAGGCCTCCAAGTGAAAGTCGCCGGCCGCATCACCGCGCTGCGCGACATGGGGAAATCCTGCTTTTTCCAGCTCTCCGACGTGCTCGGCAGCATCCAGGGCTACATGAACGTCAAGGCCTTGGATGAAGCCGGCGTCGCCGCTTGGAAGTGCCTTGACCGCGGCGACTGGATCGGCATCGAGGGTGAGACCTTCCTCACCAAAACCGGCGAGCCGACCATCAAGATGGAGAAATTCATCGTACTCTCCAAGTCGCTGCGCCCGATGCCCGACAAATGGCACGGCGTCGCCGACCGCGAGATCAAATACCGCAAGCGCCACCTCGACCTGATGGGAAATCCCGACAGCGCCGCGATCTTCGTGAAGCGCTCTCTCATGATCGCCGAGATTCGCCGCTTTCTCCAGGATAGGGGTTTCCTCGAAGTGGAAACGCCGATGCTCCACGATATCGCGGGAGGTGCCGCCGCGCGGCCCTTCGAGACCTATCACAACGCGCTCGGCATGCCGCTCACGCTGCGCATCGCGCCGGAGCTTTTCCTCAAGCGCCTGCTAGTCGGCGGTTTCACCAAGATTTTCGAACTCAACCGCAGTTTCCGCAACGAAGGCATTTCACGCCGCCACAATCCGGAGTTCACGATGTTAGAGGCTTACTGGGCATTCTCCGACTTCGAGGAAATGGCCGATCTGGTCGAGGAACTCACCTGCCACCTCGCGGAGAAATTCTGCGGCGGCCTGCAAATCGAGCACAAGGACGAGGACGGCAACGTTACCCGCACCATCAACCTCGCCCGCCCGTGGAAGCGCGAGAGCTATCACGACCTCATCAAGCTCGCTGCTGGCGACGACTTCTTTGACATCGACGCTGCCGGCCGCCGCGCCCGTTGTGAGGAAAAGGGCGTGCAGATTTCCGAAAACATGGAGGACCACGAAGTCATCCAACAGGTCTTCGAAAAACTCGTCGAAGAGAAAACTTTTGATCCCTGCTTCGTCACTCGTGTCTCCAGCGAACTCGTCCCGCTCGCCAAGGTCAGCCCGGGCGGCAAGACGGTGGAGGTTTACGAACTCATCATCAACGGCCAGGAAATTTCCCCCGGCTACTCCGAGCTCAACGACCCCGACGTCCAGCGCGAACGCCTCGAACACCAATCCGGTGACGAAACGCAGAAGGTCGACTACGACTTCATCGAGACCCTCGAGTGCGGCATGCCCCCCGCCGGCGGCATCGGCATCGGCCTGGACCGGCTATGCATGATGCTGACCGGCGCGCCGACGATCCGGGATGTGGTGTTGTTTCCGCTGCTGAAGCGGAAAGATTGATTTTAATTATGATGCATAACTGAAGTGTTTTTCTAAACCAAAGGTCTTGTTTTGTTGCCTTGTGGCCGTTTTATTTTGATGCATAATTCGTGCGTCAAATGGCTCGGCCCGCACAAATTGCCCGTGAAAACCTCGCTCCGTTAATCCGGGCGCGCGGGCCTGTTTCTGCGACGGAACTGGCGGCTTTGCTGCGGGTGAACCGCACGACCATCGCCCGCACTCTGCCGGATTTCGGGGATGAGTTGGTAACGCTTGGAGCGACCCGGAGCACTCGCTACTTGCTGCGCCGGGGAATCCGAAACATCGGGAACCGCTGGCCTCTCTATCGAGTGGACGCGGACGGTAGGGCGGGCGAGTGGGCGGAGCTTGAGGCGCTACACGAGCGTTTGTGGCGGGTCAACTGGGCGGGAACTCCGCCAGAGTGGGCCGGGCTTTTTATGGAGGAAAACGGACTTTGGAGTGGGTTTCCCTTTTTCCTGAGTGATGCCCGACCGCAGGGATTTCTCGGGCGAGCCATCGCCAGCCGGATTTCGAGAACCTTGCAGCTTCCCGACGATCCGAGGTCCTGGAGTGACGAAGACGTGCTCGTTTATCACCAGGCGGCTGGGGAAGATTTACCGGGGAATTTGGTGGTCGGAGATGACTGTTTGCGCCGGGCCTTGGCGAGATCCGCCGATCTGCCGGGAGGGAATGGGATTTCCGAAGCGGATCGGGAGGCGTTTTACCCGCTGCAGGCGATGGAAATCGCGCGAAGTCTGCCTGGCTCGTCAGCGGGTGGCGAGCAACCGAAGTTTCTCACTACGTTGCGGGACGAAGCCGGTGGATTTCAACCGGTGTTGGTCAAATTTTCCGCCCCGATGGATCAGCCGACCGGCCAACGCTGGGCGGACCTGCTGCTGTGCGAATTTCATGCCCATCAGATTCTAGCAGAGTTGGGGCTGGCGAATCCTGGCGCGCGCCTGCTCGATGCGGGTGGCCGGCTATTTCTGGAAATCCCGCGATTCGACCGGATCGGGCCGGGTGGGCGGCGCGGGGTGGTTTCGCTGGAAGCGCTGGCGTCGTCATTGATAGGCTCCCTGTCGCGGAACTGGCTCGAAGCAACGGCGGAATTCCATCGGCGCGGGTTCATCGAGAGTGGCACGTTCGCCACGATCCAGCGATTGCAGGCTTTCG
>JBGSTM010000305.1:0-4940 GCA_041736495.1 Akkermansiaceae bacterium | reverse complement strand
CGCCGGTGGTTCCTCCGGTCGTGCCAGCACCGCCTGCCGCACCCGCTCCGATTCCCGCCCCTCCCGGTGTACCCATTCCCGGGGCCATCCCCGCCGCGCCGGCAGGAGCCCCAGCCGCCGCCCAACCCGTGCCCGGCCTGCCTCTCGGTCAGACGAAAATCATCACTGACATCAACGAACCGAAACTCAGCGGCACCGCCCTCGCCGGACTTTACCGGAAATACACCGGCAAGCGCGTCATCGTCTCCGCCGCCGCCGCCACCGCGGAGTTTTCCTTCGTGCAGGAGGCCACGCCACAAGATCCGCTCACCTTCGCCGAAGCGGCGGAACTGCTCAGAAAAGCCGCCACCATCGAAAACTTCGTTTTTGTGCCTGACGGTGAGGATCCGAATCTCGATATCCTGATGCTTTCCACGGCCACCAAGCCCGCCGGGCGCGGTCTCGCCGTCTATAATGACAGCGACACGCTTCCATCCGGCGACGCCGTCATTTCCTATGTCATGACGCTCAGCTACATCAAGCCAGCCGAGGCGGTCAACACCTTCACCCAGATCATCGGCCAGCTCGGGGCATTCGGATCCATCGCCGCCGTGCCCAACGCCTCCGCCGTCGTCATCACGGAAAATACCTCGCTGATCCGCAGGCTCATCGAGCTGAAGCAGGAAATCGACAAACCCGGCTCCGTGCAGGGCACCCGTTTCATCAAGGTCAAATATTCGGACGTCACCGAACTGGCCGACACGCTCACCACGCTGCTCACCGCCCAGCAGGCCACCCAGAAAACCGCGGGCATCCAGCGCATCGATTCCGCTCCGGCGGCCGTTCCCGGGGGCGCTCCCGCTGCCGGGGGGCCGGTCGCCGGTGGCGGCGGCAGTGGCGAGGACATTCCGATCCAGATCATCCCGGATCCCCGGACCAACCGCATTGTCGCGATGGGGCGACCCATCGATTTGATCACCGTGGAGAATCTCGTCCGTGAGTTCGACGTGGAAACGAGTGAAAAAATCTTCCTCCGCCGGAAACTCCGCTTCCTCACCGTTTCCGAGTTCCTTCCTGTTGCCAGCGATGCCTTGACCCGTGCCTTCAGCGGCACCGGCGGCGGTGGTGGCAGCTCCACTCAGGGTGGGGCTACGGGTGGCGCTCAAAGCGGAGGTTCCCGCACCCAGGCCAGCGGCTCGAACACCCGTCAGACAGGCAGCTCCGGTCGATCCGGCAGCACCGGCGCCAATTTTGGGGGAAGCAGCAGTGGCAACAGCTTCGGTGGTGGCAGTTCCGGCGGTGGCAGCGGTGCGGCAAACGCCCTCAGCGATCCCGACGTCAACTCGGCTCCCGAGTCCGTGCTGGTGGGCCGCACCCTGCTCGTGGCCGACAACATCACCAACTCCATCGTCGTCCAAGGCCCTCCATCCGGTTTGGAAATCATCGAGCGGCTCCTCGACCAGATCGACGTAAAGCCCGAACAGGTCATGATTTCGACCGTCATTGGCCAGCTCTCGCTCAACGACTCGAAAGAGTTCGGAGTGGACTACCTGGTCCGCAGCGGTGACGTCACCTCCCGCGGTGGCGGTGGTTTTGGCCCCATCCTCCCGATCCTTCCGATCGTGGGTGAGGATGGAGTGGAAACTCCGTTTGATCCGGGTTCGCTTTCCGGAGGCGGCCTTCGCGCCTATGGCACCATCGGTGATCTGAGCGTTTACCTGAGGGCGCTTCAGTCGAAGACCGATTTCACCGTCCTTTCAAGACCGAGTATCTTCACCTCGAACAACCAGAAGGGCACCATCTCCAGTGGTGAGCGCATCGCCATCCCGACGAGCAACAACAACTTCAGCGGCGGCGGATCCAGCACGAACATTGAATACCAGGACGTCGTCCTCAAACTTGAAGTCATTCCGCTCGTGAACTCGGACAACGAAATCACCATGAAGATCGCCCTTCTCAACGACGAACAGAATGGCAACCAGGTCCTCCAAGGTGCCGGCGGCGACGGCGGCGACCTGACGGTTCCGCGGATTTCCACCCGGGAGGTTCTGACCACCGCCACCGTCCCCAATGGCCAGACCATCGTCCTCGGTGGCTTGATCGTCGGCCGGAAAAGCCAGGAGAAATCCGGGATTCCGATCCTCTGCGACATCCCGTACCTCGGCAAACTCTTCTCCACCACCACCAACTCCGACGACCGCAGCGAGCTGATGGTCTTCATCCAGCCTTCAGTCGTGAACAACGACCGCTCGCTGAACGCCGTGCAGGAGGACATGGATGCCCGCTACAAGGTTTCTCCCCGGGTTCGCGAATTCGCGGACGGGCCGGGAGTCCTGCCCCCGGTGGATGCGATCACGCCTGTCGAAGACAAAGGTGGCAGCCGCCGGTCTTCGACGACGCGTCGCAATTCCTCGACGGAACCCGTCGTCGAGGAACCCGCCACCACCCGAGTCAAGCCCACGATGCGCCCGGCTCCGAACCGATAAACGGGCCGTGAAGTTTTTGGTAATTTTTTGAACGCTGCCACCACCCGGCTGTCAAATCCGCTGAAGACCGTTCGAAAGTTCGTGTTTTCATGTAAGGGTGAACAGCAGTTGTCTGCTTCATACAGGCCACGAGTCAAATCGCTGGTGTGATGAAGTTCTCAACTTGGCCGTCGGAGTGGGTGCTCCGGCGGCCTCTTTTTTGCCCGCAAGGCGCATGCGTTCCCTTGTGGAAGATCCTTCGGAACCTCGCTAATTCGGCAGCGTTTCCTTTTTTCCCAGATGTCTGGGCCGCGTATTCAGGAAATTGACGTCCAGCCACATTTTGACGCGGGCTCCCACCTCGCGGATCCTGGTCTTCAGCCCGCCCTGGGTCTCGACATCCTGCGCATTGAATCCATAGGCCTCAATGCCGTGCGCCTTCGCGAGGTAGATCGCCCGCTCGTTTTGAAACCGCTGGCTGATCAGGAGGATGGCATTCGTCCCGTAGATCTCCTTCGCCCGCACCACCGAATCGAGGGTCCGCAGGCCCTTGTAGTCGCAGACGATGCGATCACCCGGGATGCCGCGATCCATCAGTGCCTGTTTCATCTTTTCCGGCTCGTTGTAGTAAATCGGGCTGCTGTCGTTGTCTCCCGAAACGATCAGGGTGTCCAGTTTGCCGGATTTCCAGACTCTTACGGCCGCGTCGATGCGGTAGCGGAAATAGGGGTTTTCGCGGCCGTTCACCCGGTCCGTGGTTCCAAACACCAAGCCCACCTTCATCTCCGGCAGGTCCGCGACATCCGTGAAGAGTCGTCCGCGGGACGCCCACATCGCCGTGACGTTCGCATACGCCACCACTCCCGCGAGCAGCAGGAGAAAACCTCCGAACACCATTCCAAGTCGCCGCAGCCAGCGCCTCCCCGCGCCTTTCCCCTTCCGCTTCACAAGGTCCGGGTGGTTTGGAGTTCGACGGGGTGTCGAGGCCATTGCAGCAGGGATTTCACGGCATCCGAGAATCCGCCGATGAGCGGGTCTTCCGGAGCGAGCACCCGCAGCCGGTGCGGGGTTTCGATGAAATGCACCTGCCGGAAGCGCCCGATCCACTCACCGTCCACCTGCACCGGCACTTCCCGGTCGGAGTGTACGACGAACTCATTGGTTTGGAGGTAGCTTGTCGAGGCCAGCAGGTCGATTCCGCCGAAGGCGAGGCCGCGCAGCGAATCGAGCACCAACCGATAACCGGCCTCCTTGTAAACCAGAACGTCGAGCTTCGAGTCGCGGTTGCTCGCGTTGCGGAAGAACTTGAACGGGCCGCCGTAGAGCGAGCCGTTTCCTGCCAGCACCGCCACGCCCTCTTCGCGCCGCCCGTCCGGGCAGACCACCTCCAGCTTCGGCGGCTCCGCTCCCAGCACCTTAACCGCCGCAAGCAGATAGGCGAGAGGTCCTAACAATTTTTTTGTCTCCCACGATGTCTCCTCGATCACCAGCGCGTCGAAGCCCACACCGGCCATCTGGACAAATGGCGAGCCATTTGCTCCGAACAAATCCACTTCCTGGACGAAGCCGCGCTCGATGACCAGCAGCGCCTGCTCCAGCGAGTCGCAGGGAATGCCCATTTCCCGCGCGAACACATTCATCGTCCCGGCCGGCAGCAGACCCAGCATCGTCTTCGATCCCACCAGGCCGTTCACCACCTCGTTGAGTGTGCCGTCACCACCAGCGGCGATCACTACGGGCTCGCCCTCCGCCGCAAACCGCGCCGCCATCTCGCGGGCCTCCCCGGCGTAATTCGTCGGATGCAGCGTCAGCCGGTCCGGGTGGCTCTCGATGAACCGCATCACCCGCCCGCCCTTCTGACTGCGGGCGCGGGGGTTGAAAATGACCGGATACCGGTGCGGTTTCTCCATGCCGGATTCTTCACCCATCCCCGTGGGTTCCGCAATCCGTTTTCGCCGACACCTTCCCCGATGCGGATTCTGACCCGGGCTGAATGGAATTTCCCACAGTTTCTTTAACATTATCCAAAACTTGGCATGCCGTGATCTATCTCGTCCCGTGAATGATGGACCTGTTCGAACTCGCCCGTTACCTCACTTCCCACCCGGCGGTGGTGGAGAAGGCAGTCATTCACCACTCTTACGGACACGCGCTGGAGGTCTCCGGAAACGTCCGGCTCGGCGACGACTGCGCGGCGATCCCCAATCCGACCGGCAACGGGCACCTGCTCTTCGCGGCGGAAGGCATGTTGGAATCCTTCGTCGAGGACGATCCATGGTTCGCCGGCTACTCGGCGGTCATGGTCAATCTCTCGGACATCGCCGCGATGGGGGGGCGGCCATTCGCCCTCACGGATATTCTATGGACTCCCTCGGATGAAATTTCCTCCCAGATCTGGGATGGCATGCAGGCGGCCGCCCGCGCCTACGGAGTGCCGATCGTCGGCGGGCACACCACCCACACCGGTTCCGGAAAAGCCGCGCTCGGCGCCGCGGT
>JBGSTM010000211.1:0-25740 GCA_041736495.1 Akkermansiaceae bacterium | reverse complement strand
CCCGACAAGGACGGCTACCGCCCCTGCTTCGGCGATGCCAAGCGCTACACCGACGTCACCCACTGGCAGGACCTTCTGTTATTCCACGAATATTTCCATGCGGAAACCGGCGAAGGCCTCGGCGCGTCCCACCAAACCGGCTGGACCTCTCTCGTCGTCCGCCTCGTCCGCGAGCGCCGCGAAAAACTCACCCACGCCCTCTGCACCATCCCGAATCCCAAATCGCAGCCCGCAGCTGCGATGGCGGCTCCCGTTCGCCAATGAGGACATATGTTGCGCCGTTGCCCACACAAAGCGGGGAGTTTCCATCCGAACCCCATCAAGGCACCCGAAAAATTTTCATCGTATAAGGACACTTCACCTTGGTTCCCGATGGCACCCCGCTGACGTCCACAAGCCGGTGCTCGGAGCTGAAAGGGCTGTAAACAAATCCGGGCTTCCCGGCGATTTTCCCGGCGGTCGGAGCGTCCGCAGCAGTTGGCGGCTTTTTCGGCGCGGGTTCCGTAAATGTGGGCTCCTTCGCAGGCGGCAAGGTATCGGACAACGCCTCGGATGTTTTCGGTTCCGCAGGCCTTTCTTCCGGCACAGCCCCCACCCGGTTTCGCGATGACAGCTGCGCGGGTTCCGGCAGCCCGTCCCTTAGCGCCACAGGGCGGAAACCATCTTCGATCTCCTCCACCCAACCTTCATATTGGCGCAGGTTCGATCTGGGAAACGTGATGCCCATAAACGCCGCGTGCCGGCCTCGCATGGTGAATTTTTCGTAAAATTCCATCCCCCGCACGTCCGTGCCCGAGACCACGAACCAGGTCGTCCCCAAACGCTGATAGGTAATCTTGCGGTCAACCTGCCGCAGCGCGGAATTCCACTCCGCGGCGATGGTTTTCGAAGGGTGGTCACTGACCAACCCACCCCACGCGGACATTACAAATCTTCCATCGGCGGATAGAAATCGGGGTTCGTTCGACGCCTCCGGGTTCCCCACCGCGCTCACGCCAGGGGGGATGGGCAGTTCAAACCCGAAGCGGGGGTGATAGAATACGGTCCAGATGCTGTAAACCCGCGGATTCCTGATTGCACCTCCTTGAAGCGCATCCTGCGGGCGGATTTGGCCGGACGCGCAGGCGAGTCCGGTTGCTGAAAAAAGGATGATTTTCAAAAACGAGTTCATTGAAGGGGATGTCCCAATTTCTTTTCGCAGGCACCGTGCCAAGCCGCACAGGTGGTTTCGAGGCGGGATCCAGGCGTTCGCCCTCGAAACTTGAATGCATAAACCGAGAACCAAGTGCAAATAGCGAAGTTAGATCTCGACCTGCGTGCCGCCCGGAAACTTGTCCCTGCAAAATCCGGCTGCATCCGCAGCAAAATCGAAGTAATGGTGGCTCATGATGAAACACGTGATGATCACCGGCTGCACCCGCGGCCTTGGACTGGCGATGGCCCGCTCCTTCGCCGCTCGAGGCTGGCAAGTCTCTGGATGTGGGACCAAACAGGAGGCCGTCGAGCGCCTGGCTGTGGAACTGGGGAAATCTGGAAGTGCCCACCTGATCCGGACCTGCGACGTTACCTCCGCCGAGGACGTCGCGGCCATGGCTGGAGAAATTATTGCCACCGTCGGCACGCCGGACCTGCTGCTCAACAACGCCGCCATTATCAATCGCAACGCCCCGCTGTGGGAAGTGACTTCGGAAGACTTCTCCCGCGTCATCGACGTGAACCTCAAGGGCATCCACCATGTGCTCCGTGCCTTCCTGCCCTCCATGATCTCCCGAGGCAGCGGGGTCATCGTCAATTTCTCGTCCGGCTGGGGCCGGTCCACTTCGCCGGAAGTCGCGCCGTATTGCTGCACCAAGTGGGGCGTGGAAGGCCTCACCCAGGCGCTCTCCCAGGAACTCCCCGCCGGCCTCGCCGCCGTGGCTTTGAATCCCGGCATCATCGATACCGAAATGCTGCAAAGCACCTTCGGTTCCTCCTCTTCCGATTTCCCCGACCCCGCCACTTGGGCGGACAAGGCCGTCCCCTTTCTCGAAAAAATCGGCCCCCGCGACAACGGCAAGGCACTCACGGCACCCTAAGTTAGAAGTCCAAGGATTCCACGCGAAGACTCCTGACGCCGATTCAGGCCATTTCCCCCAGGATATGAAGGTAGCGTCGCTCTGCTGACGTCGATGCGAGGGAAAACAGCACGCACGCCCTACCTCAAACGGGGTTGCGCGGGGATTACCCGATGCCTATCTGCATCCGTCTCGTAGCACCTGTGAAATCTACCCGAAGTGGGTGCCAAACGGCCCGCAAATCATGGAGTTTTGAGATTCGCACGTTTTGTCTCTTCCCGTCAGCCCCGACGGTCTCTCAGCGCGCGAACAGCAGGCAGATCGGAGACGGCGAGGACACGGTGTGGGACGGCTCGCCAAGAAATCCGGTGTCCGGATCGAGTGGCAGCACACTGATGGTGCTGGAATCCTGATGGGCGCAGAGCAACCACCTGCCGGTCGGGTCGATCTTGAAATGGCGCGGCGTTTTTCCACCGCAGGGCGCGTGTTGGAGGAATTTGAGCGCACCCGTTTCCCCATCTCGCTGATAGACGACGATCGAGTTGTGGCCGCGATTCGAACCATAGACGAACTTGCCGTTCGGATGCACCTCGATTTCCGAGGTGGTGCTTTTATCGGTGAAGCCTTCCGGCAGGGTCGGCACGGAGTCGAGCGGCTTGAACTTTCCGTCGGCGTAGGAGGCGGCGAGAACGGTGTTCGTCAACTCGTTGATGACGTAGGCGTGCTTTTCATCGGGAGAAAACGCCATGTGCCGTGGGCCGGCACCGGGTTCGGTCCTGAGGGGGGCCAGCGGTTCGCCGAGTTTCGAGGTGGCAGCGTCGAACGGATAGACGAGCACCTGGTCGATTCCGAGATCGGGCACGAAAAGGTGTCGGTTCGCCTTGTCGAAATAGACGCCGTGCGCGTGCGGGCCTTCCTGGCGGGATTTGTTCGGGCCGCTGCCGGTATTCCTGATGAATGAGGCAGGCGACACAGGGACACCGGCGGCATCGAGTTTCACCGTCGAGAGACTGCCATCGCCGTAGTTCGCCACGGCCACGGTTCCACCGGAGGCATCCACTGCCACGTGACAGGCACCCTTGCCGCCGGAGGATGCTTCGCCGAGGAATTTCAGGCTGTTGTTTTCACCGATGGCGAAGGCTGCGACTGAGCCGGACTTATCAGGGGACGGAGTGGTTGGCATTCCGCAGGCGTAGAGAACGGGCTTCGTCGGATGCAGCGCGAGGAAGCCGGGATTCTGATATTCCGCGGCGAGGGCCGGTTCGCCGAGCTTCCCGGTAGCGGGGTCGAAGTCGGCCAGATAGATGCCTTTGCTGGTGGAGTTTTTCCCGGTGTTCGTACCGATGAAAACGGGAGCCGCGTGAAGCGATGCGGCGATCAGGAGAAACGGCGTGATGAGTTTTGGTAACATGGCATTGATGGGTAGTCGCGGACTTCGGTCCGGTGGGTGGCAAGCAAGAACGGATTGAAGTCCCGAACTACTTTCATCAAATCACACATCAAATCCAAAATGGCGCTTCGCGTTTCCGAAGCACACGTCGCGGATCAGCCCGGAGAGCACCTCGAAATCATCCGGCAGTTCGCCCCGGTCGGCCTCACCGCCAATGAGGTTGCAGAGAATGCGGCGGAAGTATTCGTGACGGGGAAATGAGAGGAACGAACGCGAATCCGTGAGCATGCCGACGAAACGCGAGAGCAATCCTGTCGCGGATAGCGCGTCGAGCTGGAGCTCCATCCCGTTTTTCTGGTCGAGGAACCACCAGCCGGACCCAAACTGAATTTTGCCGGCCACAGTGCCGTCCTGAAACACTCCGGTGAGGCAGGCGAACAGGTAGTTGTCCCGTGGATTGAGGTTGTAGAGCACGATCTTCGGCAGGCTTCCACCAGTGGCGAGCGCGTCGAGATAGTTCATCAATGCCGCACCCTGCGGCGTGTCCCCGATGGTGTCGTAACCGGTATCCGGGCCGAGTTTTCCGGCCATGTCGGAATTCACATTGCGGGCCGCACCGAGGTGGAGCTGCTTGGTCCAGCCCTTCGCCGCATCGAGCTGGCCGAAGAAGACCATCAGGTAAAACGAGAATTTTTCCTTCTCTTCCGGCGAGGCCGCCTTGCCGGCGAGGGCGTCGTTGAAAATCATCGCCGCATCCTCGTCCGAACAATGCAGTCCGGGCAAACGGTCCAACCCGTGGTCGGACAGACGCCCGCCGGCCGCATGGAAATCGTCGTGGCGCTTTTGGAGCGCGCCCAGCAGGTCGGACAGGTGGACGATCGACATGTCCGAGGTGGCTTCGAGTTTTTTCAACCACGGCTTCAGCAGCTCCGGCCGGTCAACCAGCAGCGCCTTGTCCGGGCGGAATGTAGGAACCACCCGCGTTTTCAGGCCTGAGTTCGCGATGGCCTGATGGTCGGCCAGGGAATCCGCGGGATCATCGGTGGTGCCAACGACGCGGACGTCGAATTTTTCCAACAACCCGTGAACCGAGAAATCCGGCTCTCCGAGCTTCGCATTCGTCCGCTCCCAGATCTCATCGGCGGTGTCCGGCGTGAGCAGGAGATCGATGCCGAAATAGCGTTGCAGCTCGATGTGGGTCCAGTGGTGCATGGGATTGCGCAGCGTGTAAGGGACCGTCTCCGCCCACGCTTGGAATTTCTCCCGGGGAGTCGAGTCTCCGGTGATCAGCTCTTCGGCGATACCGTTCGCCCGCATCAGCCGCCATTTGTAATGGTCCCCGCCGAGCCAGATCTCGGAAATATTCTCCCAACGGTGGTCCATGGCGATTTCGCGGGGCGAAAGATGGCAGTGGTAATCAATGATGGGTTGATCCTTGGCGACTTCATGGAAAAGCCGGCGTGCCGTGGGAGAATAGAGCAGGAAGTTTTCGTCGAGATAAGCCATTGCGAAATCATTCCACCGTGTCGGCTGCCGGGGGCCAAGCGGTAAAACGGAGTATTTTTTGATCGGAATTATCCCCCACTCGTTCCATCCCGGGACCGTATGGCCGGAAATGGGACCAACTGTCCGGAATCGGGACCCTTAAATACTTTCAAAAACCTGATCTTTAAGTAACTTGAAGCCGTTCTGAGACACTTCGGTGTGGATGAGCCCACAGTCAGACAGCAGCGCCAGCAAGCTTCGATTTTGATCTCCGGGGGGAAGTCAACCGAACAGGCAATGCGAATCGGCTCTGGAAAAAGCGCGCTTTGAGAGATCCGGGGGGATATCCAAAGCGCGCTTTTCTTTTGACCGATGGCAAAGCCGCCGCCGTCCTTGCTGGGAACCGCGGCGATTTCCAGAACTTCCAAAACGCGGGATATTTTCCAAACTGCGGCATTCGCGTTGCTTCCGTCTCCCTCGCGGTGAAATTCTGCTCCGCTACCATGACTCAAGAACCCCAAGCCATCGAAGTCGAAGTCGTCGCAATCGATGGAACGACACCTCCTGCTAGAACTGCAAGCCAGGAGGATTTTCCGCCCCGCCGGCCAGGGAGGGACTGGCAACAATGGCAGGGCCGTGTCCGCCAGCTCGACGCGCGCTGGTGGCCGCTGTGGGTGGTGCTTGGAGCCGTCGCCGTCGTCCTGATGCTAACTGTTGGCGTTGTTCTCGGAGCCGTGTTTCTGATCCTCCGCATCATCCGCGGAATCCTGCGGGCGATTTTCCGCTGAGCGGCGGGCACGGTCAGGATTCCTGCGAGAGGTGGGACCGCGCGGATTCCAGCAGGTGCTCGAGATTCGGCTCCCTGAAAATCTCCAGATGGCTTCCTGGAACGTCGATGACCTGGAATTCCCCGGAGAGCCAGCCGTTCCACCCGAGATTTTCCTCGTAGGCGAACTTGTCTCCCCCTCCCTCCCGCGCGATGAAAAGACAGGTAGGGCCACCATAAGGCTGAGGCTGATAGGCGTCATACAGCGCGTCGTGCTGAAGACGTGACTGGATGTGCCGCAGGTGTTCGCCACTTGCCGCGCTTGATCTCGCCGCCATCCGGTTTTCCAGCTCGAACCTGATCCGGAAGATCAATCCACTGGCCACGCGTTTTCCCAAGCCTGCAAGCTTCCTGATGCCCCCCCCATCGCCCTGGGAATCCCACTGCGCCTTGATCCGCTCCGGCAGGGTGAACGGGCGCACCGGTGAAAGTGGATTGGGCGTGTCGAACAGAAGCAGTTTCGAGGTTTCCACGCCCGCTGCCCTGAGCTGCTGCGCCATCTCATAGGCCACCAGCCCGCCGAACGAATACCCGCCTAGCAGATAAGGACCTTCCGGCTGGATCTTGCGGATATCCTCCAGATAGACCTTTGCAATCTCTTCCACACTCCCGAGGGCATCCAGCTGGAGATCCTGCAACATCGGCGCCTCGATCGCGTAGAACGGACGCTCCTCATCGAGCTGCAAGGCGAATTCCCGATAGAACATCACTCCGCCGTCCGCGCCATGGATGCAGAACAACGGACGCAGCCTGCCGGACTTCCGGATCGCAATCACATGGCCCGGAAGAACGACCTCCTCCACCGGCACCGGCTCCACCGCTTCCTCATCGACCACTAACAGCGCCAGGCTGGCCGGTGTCGGGGAATTGAAAAGAGACGACATGGGCAGGGCCCGGCCGAAGTGGTTTTCAATCTCGCGGAAGAGACCTACCGCCATGAGCGAGTCGCCACCGAGATCGAAAAAGTCATCCCCGGCGGCCACCTCGCGGCGAAGGCAGTTTTTCCAAATCCCCAGCATGCGTTCGATCGCACTGCCACCCGACGCGGGCTTGTCTGAAATCGTTGCGGCGTCCCGACGGGCAGGGCCGTGCACCCACTGCGCGAGACGGGGCGCGAGCGGCGCGGTTGAGACGACCAGACCGTGGCGGCTGACATCCGGATGGGCCAGCACGCGATCAAGTACCCGCACGCTTTCCTCCGGCGTCATGGCGAGGCGGTACATGGCGCTGCCAAGGCCGGCGTCAGCGTCATCGGGGAATTTCCACGCGTCCCAATTCACGCTGATCCATGGAAAATCCGACGGTGAATTGGCCCATCGCGCGAACTGGTCGAGGAAGGCATTCCCGGCTGCGTAGGCATGATAGCCGAGACCGCCGAGCACGGCGGAGAGCGAGGAAGTCAGCAGGCAGAAATCCAGCTTCAGGCGCGCCGTCTCCTGATAGAGGGAGAGCACGCCCTGGCTCTTCGCATGGAGCAGAATCCTGAGATCCTCCGGTCCGCTTTCCTGGATGGGCTGGGACGAAACGATGCCCGCCGCGTGGATGATACCGTGGATCTCGCCGAACTTGCTTTTCACCGTCGCGATGACTCCGGCGAGTTCCTGTTGCGTGCCAACGTCCGCTTGCAGCACCAGCACCTCTCCACCGAGCTTCTCAAGCTCCAACAGCCGCTCATTGCGTGGAGTCGGCGAACCACGCCCCACCAGAACCACTTTCGCCCTCACCTTGCGGACGAGGTGCTCCGCAAACAGCAGCCCCACCCGGCCGAGACCACCGGTAATCAGATAGACGCCACCCTCGCGCAGCACGGGTGAAGCTTCGTTCAGCGGCACCTGCGCGTAGTCGCGCACCCACCTGCGACCACGCCGCCAGGCGACGCAGGGCTCGCCATCGGGAGTCAGACATTCTGCCAGAACCAGGTTCGCCACGCGGTCGTCGCAGCAATCCAGATCCAGCTGGCGGCAACGGATCCCAAGAAATTCCTGCGTGGCAACCAGACAGGAACCCAGCAGAAAACTCCACTGCGGCTGCGCCCGCTCGTCTCCCATCACATCGTGAAACTCCTTGGTGAGAAAATGGATCGTTAGGGGTTTTCTGTTGTTCCAAGCCAGGGCGAGAGCCCGGATGGTCTCCACGGTTTTCCTGCGGCCATCGTCAACCACCGCCGACAGCGGCTCGAAAACTCCGCTTTCCATGGTCCAGCCGATCAAAATCTGATCCGGCGCCTCTTCACATTCCGCGAGAAATCCCGACACATCCGTCCCTTCGCCCGGCCGGATCCGGGAGGTCGCATCAATGAGGCGGTCGCCACGCTCTTCGATGCGCTTGACCAGCGCGGCGGGCACTTCTCCCAGGATCATCCAGACTTGAGCGGATACATTCCCGCCCTGCCCCGCCACCGGCTGCTGCCGCCAGCCGGGACTGTAGAACCACTCGGTCAAGTCATTGCGTTTCACCAGATCGCTCTTCGCTGCCACCGCCGTCTCCAGCCGGTAGCGCTTCTCGTCGAACGGATAGGTGGGAAGCGGAATCCGGCGGCGGGATTCGTTGGCATAAAGACTTTTCCAGTCCACCTTCATCCCCGCGGACCACGCCTTGCCGAGGGCTTCCATCAGAAACCTCGCGGAAGGCGGTTCGTCTTGAGCTCCCGGCATCGTCGCCAGGGACACCGTGACTGAGCTATCAGCCACGTGCTTGCCCACCAATGTCGCCAAGGTGCGCCCCGGACCCATTTCCAGAAACAACCGCTTCGGGTTTTCCAGGACCCGGGTGACACTTTCCGAAAACCGCACGGTATGGCGGATGTGATTGGCGTAATATTCCGGGTCCTGGGCTTGTTCCGCGGAAATCCAGTCGCCAGTCACGTTGGAAACATAGGGAATCGCCGGTGCATGACGCTTCACGCCGCGCACCAGCGTGGTGAATTCCTCGAGCATGCCATCCATCATCCGCGAGTGGAACGCGTGCGAGGTATGCAGCGGCCGACTGACGATACCACGCCCTTCCAGATCGCCAACCAACGCCGTGATCCCGTCCGCCGGGCCGGCGACCACGCAGAGCTCCGGAGCATTGCACGCGGCGAGATCCAAGGAAGCGTGCTTTTCCAACAGCCGCACGACCTCATCCTGCGGCAGCATCACCGCGAGCATCGAACCTGGCTCCATCGACTGCATCAAGCGCCCGCGCTCCGCGACGAGTCGCAGTGCGTCTTCCAGCGAAAACACACCGCTCAAGACCGCCGCCACATACTCGCCGATGCTGTGCCCGAGCATGCAGGAAGGCTTCACACCCCAGCTCATCCAGAGTTTTGCCTGCGCGTAGGCGATGGCAAACAACGCGGGCTGGGCCAACGAAGTCTGATTGAGATCCGGTTCGTCACCGTCCGGATAGAGAGCATCTATCAGTCGGAATCCCAGCCACGGTTCGAGCAGTTCGCTGCACCGGTCCAGCTCGCGGCTGAATACCGGCTCGTTGAAATACGTCGATCGCGCCATGCCCGGGTATTGCGATCCTTGCCCGGTGAAAAGGAATACCACCTCCCGCTCCATCACCGGTGCCGACTGGGGCCGCAGGGCTCCGTTATCGAGCTGCGAGAGCGCGTCATCGGCGGATTCCACCACGATGAAGCCGCGTTTTTCAAATTCCGAACGCCCGCATTGCAGGGTGAACGCTGCGTCGGATAGATCCACGTCCGGTTGTTGTTTCAGGAAATCCATCCAACGTCCGGCATGTTTCTCAAAGGAAGCCTGAGTGCGCGCGGAAAACGGCAACAATCGGAACGGTCGCGAGACACCTGATGGAACCTCTGCCACATGTTCCTCCAGCACCGCATGCGCATTCGTCCCGCCAAGACCGAAGGAACTCACCGCCGCCCGGCGCGGATTTTCACTTGGCCAATCGGCTAGCTCGGTCTGGATGTAGAACGGGCTGTTTTCGAGATCGAGATCCGGGTTGGGTGTCTCGTAATGCAGGATCGGCGGCCGCTGCTGGTGCTTGAGCGCGAGTACCGCTTTCAGCAGGCCGGCCACACCCGCCGCGGCATCGGTGTGGCCGATGTTGTTCTTCACGGATCCCAGAGCACAGAACTGTTTCTTTCCGGTCCACTGCCGATAGGCCTGGGTGAGACCTGCCAGTTCGATCGGGTCGCCGACGGCCGTGCCGGTTCCATGCGCTTCCATCAGACCGATCGATTCCGGATCAATCCCCTGCTGGGCCAGCGCGGTGGCGATGACCTCCGCCTGTCCCCCGATGCTCGGCGCGGCGAAACTTCCCTTGCGTGTGCCGTCATTGTTGATGGCGATTCCTCGGATCACCGCATGAATCGTGTCGCCGTCCGCCTTCGCTTGATCGAGGCATTTCAACGTGACCAGTCCGACGCCATGCCCGAACACCGTGCCAGCGGCTTTTGCATCGAAGGCGCGGCAAACACCGTCCGGTGAAAAGATCAGACCTTCCTCATGCAGATACCCCTGCCCTTCCGGCCAGGAAATCGACACCCCGCCGGCCACCGCCATGTCGCATTGCCCGTCCATCAGTGCCTGGCAGGCGGCATGGATCGCGACCAGCGAAGTGGAGCAGGCGGTCTGGATGTTGAGCGCCGGGCCGTTCAGGCCGAGTTTGAAAGCGGTGCGCGTGGTGAGGTAGTCCTGCTCGTTGCCGACGAGGGTCTGCAGGTATTCGGGACCGGATAAACCGGGATGGGCATGGGCGTAACTGTTATGACCCGATCCCGCATACAGCCCGATGGAGCCGTCGAACGACTCCGGCACGTATCCCGCATGCTCCAGCGCCTCCCATGCCGCTTGCAGGAAAACCCGATGCTGCGGATTCGTGAGCTCCGCCTCCCGCGGACTCATGTCGAAAAAGCCCGCGTCGAAACAATCGTGATCCTCCAGCACGCAGCCACGGCGCACGTAGCGTTTGTCGGCTAACAATTCCGACGACACGCCTTTCGCCAGCAACTCCTCCTCGCTGAAATCGCGGATCGACTCCACCCCGTCGCGGATGTTCCGCCAGTATTCGTCGAGATTCCGCGCCCCGCCAAATCGCGCGGACATGCCGACGATGGCGATATCGCGCGTTCCGGCTGATGCGGATCGGCGTTTCACCCCGCTGATTTCGTTAGGTGGTGAGTCATCATCGAAATAAGCCGCCAGCGAACGCGGTGTCGGGTGTTGGAAAATCTGCGCGACGGTGATCCTCTTTTCAAAACGCCGCTTCAACTCCCCGTGGACGCGGGCGACATGCATCGAATGCGCGCCAAGTTTGAAGACAGGGTCGTCGATGCCCACTTCCGCCAGATTCAGGATGTTCCTCCAGATCGACGCGATGACCTCCGCCGGATCTCCACCAGTTAGCCCGGGGACAGGCGGTTGGGAAACCACGGCCCGCTGCACCAGCACCTTGCGGTCGATCTTCTGGTTCGGCGTCATCGGGAACGACTCCAAAGCTTCGAACGCGGTCGGAATCATGTAGTCCGGCAGACGGCCGCCAAGGTGATCCTGAAGCGCCTCGCGGCAAGGAGCTTCGCCTTCGGGAATGATATAACCGATCAGACGCTGGTCGCCCGGCACCGGTTCCTGAACCACCACCACGCCGTCGCGGACGTTCGGATGATCCTTGAGAACCGATTCGATTTCTCCCAGCTCGATGCGGTAACCTCGCACTTTCACCTGATGGTCCGCGCGGCCTTGGCATTCCAACATTCCGTCGGCATGCCAGCGTCCGAGATCGCCCGTGCGATACATCAGCGCGTCCGGTTTGCGGGAAAACGGATCGGGCACGAATTTCTCGGCGGTGAGTTCCGGCAGATTCGCATAGCCGCGGGCGACGCCATCGCCGCCGATGCAGATTTCTCCGGATGCTCCCATCGGCACCTGCTGGAGTTTTTCGTCGAGCACGTAAATATCGTTCCCCGGCAAGGCCCGACCGATCACCACCGGTCCTTCCCTCGGCTCCATCCGCAAGCAGGTCGACCAGACGGTCGTCTCGGTGGGCCCGTAAAAATTCCACAACTCGTCGCACAACGGCAGAAGTTTTCCCGCGAGATCCCGGTCCACCGCCTCACCGCCGATGATGATTTTCAAATTCGGTTTTCCGCGCCAGCCCGCTGCTAGAACCAGCCGCCAGGTCGTCGGGGTTCCCTGGGCGAGCGTGATGTCGTGCTCCTCCATCATCGCCGCGAAACTCTCGCCGTCGGCCCCCACGCCACGCGGCGCGAGCACCACCCGTCCACCTTTGATGAAGCCGAGAAAAAGCTCGGCCACCGAGATGTCGAACGAGATCGTCGTAACCGCGAGAAACGAATCCCCCGGTCCGAATCCCGGCCGGTCCGCCATCGCACACAACAGGTTCACCGCAGACCGGTGGCGGATCTGAACTCCCTTGGGCTTGCCGGTCGACCCCGAGGTGTACATCACGTAAGCGAGATGATCCGATCTCACCGGGGAATCCACTGGCCGTGCCGGGATTCCGGCAAAATCCGATTCCGGCCCTAGCAGGACTTTCACCGCACCGGGCACCTGCAGTTGATCCGCCAATGCCGCCTCGGTGAGAAGCACTTTGATCGCCGCGTCCTCGCCGATCATTTGAAGCCGTTCGCTCGGAAACGCCGGATCCAGCGGCACGTAAGCTCCACCCGCCTTTAGAATTCCCAGAATTCCGGCAATCAGCCATGGGCCACGCTCCATGTAGATACCCACGAGTTTGTCGGGCCCGACACCCAGTTCCTGCAAGTGGCCGGCGAGCTGGTTCGCGTGAAGATTGAGTTTTCCGTAAGTCCAATCCTCCCCTTCGAAATGGACCGCAACCGCCGCCGGGTCGCGCGCCACCTGCTGTTCGAAACGCCGGTGGATGCAGTCCTCCGAATTCGCTTCTTTCGCAATGAATCCCAGTCGTGGACCGCGCCCGAGTTCCGTCACGTCGACCCCCACCTCGGCGGGCGGATTCGTGGGTGCGGATGCCACGGTTCCCAAGGCGGGCACAAGCCTTGGAAGGGAGGAGTTCTTTGGGGGGGTCATGTGCACGTGCAGATCAACTCGGCCAATGCCGGCGATGAGTCATCATGGTGATTTTCGAGTGAGTGAAGTTGGTAAAATGGAACTGTGGGGAGGCTAGGGCGAAAGAAAAATGATTCAAGTCTAACCAACCTTCCTACGTGATCACGGAGCTTAGGCATTTCCTCGTGGGTCTCTCGCTTTACAGACGGACTGAAGGTCCGCGCTCGCGGGGTAACGGTTCTCCCCGTCATTCCCTCCTCAACACCCGTGCCACTTGTCTCGGCAGGAAGCTGCCGGTCAGCGCGAGGATCACGATGCCCATGGTCGCAAGCAGAGCCTCGATTCCGCCGAAGTGGAGGGCGACGGCTCCGAGGATGGCGACGGTGGCGGATTCAATGAGCTGGATCCTGACCAATTTCCCGACCTGTCCGGTGCCAATCATCATCGCGTGGTTGAGATGCCGCCAGACGTGGGCGATGAAATAGAGACCGTAACAGGCGAGAAGGACGCGGCTGATGCTGGAAAATTCCTTGCCCAGCCAGACCGGCAGCACCCAGGGCCCTACCAGCAACAATCCGGCCGCAGAGCAAACCGCAAATCCCGCGCCGTAGAGATAGAGCCGCTTGGCCGCCCGCAGCGCCCACGGGTGATCTTCCCGCGCGATGGCTTCCGCTACGGCGGGCCAGGTGGGCGTGCTGAGCATCACGACGAATCCGAGCTGCATGACGGTGAGGGTGATGAAGACGCCGTAGAGCGCCACCGCATCCGGTCCGCCGGAACGCCCGACCAGCCAGCCGCAAAAATTGAACTCGATGATGCCGGTGACCAGGCAGCAGGTGGAGAAGGCGATGCCATCGGTGAACAAATGCCGCGCAGTTGAAGGACGGGCGAATTTCAGGGAGGGAACCATCAGCGGATGTTTTTTCCACAGCGCGGCAGTGTTGCAGAATTTCGATAGAACCATCGATCCGTGGACGGCGATCACGAGGAACCAGACTTCCGGAATGAACCAAACGCCGACGGCCACACAAGTCGCCGCCATGACATTCCCGGCTGCGCCCCAGAGGTTGTTGGAGGCGACTTCGAGGTGTCCCTCGCGGATCCGTTCGGTGAGATTGAGCACAAAAAGCAGGAGGAAAAGCCCGAGCCCCACCCACAAGGCGGGCCGCAGCACGGATTCCTTGCCGGCGAACGAACTGCCGAAAAGCTGCGGTAAAGGCACCACTAGCAACACCGCGGCGATGGCTAGTCCGGCGATCAGCGCGATTCCGGTCATCAGGAAAAACGCGGTGGATCCAAGTTCGCGTTGTTTGAGCTCATCCCCCGCGGCGCGGGCGCGGGAAAGGCCGTGAGTCAGCGCGGGACCGACTCCCACTTCGAGCAGCGCGATGGTGGTGAGCGCGAGGTTGACCGTGGTGTAGAGCCCGAACTCCGCCCGCCCTAACACGCGGATGGCGATCGGGATCGAAAGCAGCTGGAGCAGGATCGTGCCGAATTTGGAAACGAACGAGGTGACCACCGCGAGGCGGATGGAGCGGTCGCGGTGACGGGCCGTTTCTGCAGTGGAACTCGCGGGCATGCCTTCGGATGAAGACACGCTTAACATGCGCCGCCGCGTTTGTAGAAGGTCATAAACATGATCTGGAGATCGAGCGCGAAGTTCCAGTTTTCGATGTAGTCGAGGTCGAATTTCACGCGCTCGCGCAGGCAAGTGTCGCCGCGCAGGCCGTTGACCTGGGCCCAGCCGGTAACGCCGGGCTTGATGTTGTGGCGGACGTTGTAGTGGGGGATTTCCTCTTTGAATCCTTCGATGAGCTCGGGCCGTTCGGGACGCGGGCCGACGAGGCTCATTTCACCGCAGAGGACATTCCAGAACTGGGGGAGTTCGTCGATGTTCCAGGCGCGCATCAGTTCGCCGATTTTCAAGCGGCGCGGGTCGTCCTTGACGGTCCAGCCAGGGGTGCCGGCGACTTCCGCGTCGAGCTTCATGCTGCGGATCTTGTAGATGTGGAACGGGCGGCCGTTCAGGCCGATGCGGCGCTGCCGGTAGATGACGCGGCCGGGGGACTCCAGATAGACGAGACCGGCGAAGATGGCCATGATCGGCGCGAAAACAACAATTCCAAGGAAGGCGCCGACGATGTCGAGGGTGCGTTTCGCCGCGTTGTTGAATGCGTGGTGCAGCGGCATTTTCCCGATGCCGAGAACGGGCAGGCCGTGGATGCTTTCGAGCTGGAGGCCAGAGACGAGAATCTGGAAACAGCTCGGGACGATTTTGAAATCGAGAAACTCGCGGCCGCAGGTTTCGGCGAGTTCGAGCATCTGGTGGCGGTCGAGCGTGCCGTCCACGACCATGACCACATCCGCGCCGGAAGACCGGAGGATCTGGCGAAGTCCCTCGTAGGAACCGAGCACCGGCACTTCATCTGGCGGCAGGACTTCAAAAGCAAATCGCGGAGGAGCGATGGCTCCGAGGATGGTGATCTGGTTGGCGCGGCCATTTCCAAAGCGCTTCACGGCACGATCGCACTCGCCATTCCAGCCGATGAAGACGGCCTTCTGACGGAGGGTGGTGGCGATCGTTTCGCGGCGCAGGATGCAGTAAAGGGCCCAGCGCCAAGTCAGGAGACCAGCCATGGAAGTCGCACATCCGATCGCGCAATACAAGCGGCTGATGGCGGGCTCGATTTTCAGAACCAAGGCCAATGCCAGGAATCCCACGCCCCAGATCACACAGGATTTCGCGATGATCGCGAAAGTGCGCCGCACTGCGAGGAAGTTTCGAGGATCATGGAGTCGGGAATTCGTGAGGAAGAACATCAGCACCGCGCCGCCTAGCAGAACATGTCCGCAGTATCCGGAGACGCTGATAGCGGAGTCCTCCACGCCGACCGAGCGCAGGCTGGTCTCGAACCGGATCAGATAGGCCAGCATCAGTGTGATCAAGACTACTGCCAGATCGCCGAAAAAGCTGATCGCCACCAGTTTCTGATGAGCCACCCATGGGCGGTGGCGGTGTCTGAGATTGAAGGTATCGGGAGAATTTGCAGGGGCGGCACTGGGACGAGTGGGGGGAGACTCGCCCGCAGCGTTGCGGGATGTCGGATTCATGTTTTTAAGGAGTGGGGGGTCTCCATCGGGGGGATGGGGGGACGGGGGGCAACTAGGGTAAGGTTAAAGTGTTTCGGACATTAATGAGAATTCAGTGGATTGCTATGCAAATTTTGGGACGACTTCAAAAGATTGTGGAACCTCAGCAGACGATGGGCCAACCGAATTTCCGCTAGAAATTCCGGGACGATTGACGGGAACGCCGGGGCCGGGGGAGGCGGGGTTCATGCCATTTGCCGGAGCTTCATTCCAAATGAAGCCCACCAGAGTGCCGCCCGCCGAGCGGATCAGTTCGGCCGCACGTTTGAGTTCACGGCGGTCACTGCCACCGTCGCGCACGACCAGGCAGGTGCGGTCCGCATAACGGGCGATCGCGAGCAGATCGCTCACCGCGAGGACGGGCGAGGAGTCGATCACCACGCGGTCGAACCAGCGGTAAGCGTCTTCCAACAGCGCGGGAAAACGGGTACCGGCGAGCAATTCCGCGGCATCGGCGCGCACCGGGCCGGAGGAAAGCATGTAAAGATTAGGAAGTGCGGTGCTGAAACAGGCGGCTGCCGGATCGATCTTACCAGCGAGATAACCGCCAAGACCGGTGTCCTCTTCCGCTCCTGCGAGATGTTGGCTGCTGAGTCCGGGCCGGCGGAGGTCGGCGTCGAGCAGAAGCGTGCGATGGCCTTGCATGGCGAGCGAGGTCGCGTAGTTGAGCGCGCAGAAGGATTTCCCCTCACCCGCTAGGGCACTTGCGAAAAGCACCGTCCGCGCAGTGCTACTGCCTGGCGGTGGGGCGAGAACCGCCCTCAAACGCCGGAATGCCTCAGCACCGGCGGACGCGGGATCGGCTGTTAGCAACATGCCGTCGCCCGAATGTTCGATCGGTGGCAAGGTCGCCAACAGCGGCGCGGAAGTGGCCCGGGCGGCGGCGGCGGAATTGCGCACCTTGCTGTCGCCCAGTTCAAAGCAGACCAAGATTACCAGACCGCCCAAGAATCCCAAAAACCCACCCACCGCGGCGAATACGATTTTCCGCGGGCCGGACGGCCTCTCCGGCCGCAATGGGGAATCCTCCCACCGCAGCACCGAGGCGGGCACCGAAGCGGCGAGCTTGGTTTCGCGAAGACGCAAGGCGACTGAATCGTGGAGCGTGCGCTCCGCCTCGGCCTCGCGGCTGATTTTGCGGAACTCCTGGCGGATCCCCTCGACGTCCACCGCATTTCCGCGGGCCTGCTCGACCTCATCGGATAGTTTGAGTTCGTTTTCCTTGGCCACCCGATATCGCTGCTCCAGCGCCTGACCAGCGGCGCGCACGGTTTCGGCCAAATTGGCCTTCATCAGAGTGATTTCATTGTCGATCTCTTTGTAGACCGGGTGTTTGAACATGTAGCGCTCCTTCACCCTGGCGAAATCCGCTTCTTTCTGTTGGATCGCCTTCACCTGGGCGAGAACCTCGGTGCCACGCTCCGAGCTGGCCAGTCCAGCAAGTGCCTCGGGCTTCGCGGGATCGAATTCAGCATAAGCTTCAAACTCCGATTCCAAGCGCAACCGGGCGGCGGTGGCCTCGGTGAGTTGCGAGCTCAGCGTCCCGAGCGCATCGCGAACCGGGCTGCCGCTTTCCGAACCTTCCAAACCTGGCACCGGGTGGGCTTCACGAAACTCCTGAATCTTGCGGGCCGATGCATCCATCCGCTCCCGCAGGCGCACCTCTTCACGAGCCAAACCTTCGCTCGCCTGCACGGTAACCGCCGTCTGGCGTTCGCTGGTCCACTTTTCATACTCGGTAACCAGTGACTCGACCAGTTGCCGGGCCCTTGCCGGGTCAGTGTCCTCGACCCGAAGGTCAATGATGCGCGTGCCCCGGCGCAGTTCGATGTTCACCCGGCGTGCAAGAGTTTCCAACAGAACCTGCGGGCTGGCACCCTTCGGAGCGAACGCCGGATCTTCAGCCAGGCCGTTCACATCGATGACGCGCAACAACAAGGTCGAGGCAGCCATCCCCTGCTCCACCGAGCGCATCTGCTCAAGGTCGCGGGTCTCCTCCGGCGCCACCGCGCGGATGTCGAGCACCAAGGGCGCCTGACTGCTTACATAGACCGACCCTACGGCTCGATAGATTTTAGGCAGGCGGGTCGCGAAGGCATACAGCGCGACCGCACCCAAAAGCGCGAAAAGCAGAACGATCCAGCCACGCCGGAGAATGATGCCGAGGAGCCGACCCGGCTCAACCTTGGGGAGGAAAAGAGTCGGATCCGCGCCCGCCGGAGCTGACAGTTGCGATGCACCCGGGGTGATGGCGTATTTGTTGGAATTTGAAAATGACATGCGGTGGGGGGACTACAAGTGCTTTAGAACAGGCTTTCCGGGATGGTGATGACGTCGCCGTCGCGCAACGGAATGTCAGTTCCCTTGCCCTTGGTGATGTCGGACAGATTGACAGTTTCCACGCTGCCGCCAGAGAGGCGCTTGAGAGTGATTTTTTTGGCGTTGGCGATGCGAGTGACGCCACCCGCCATTCCGATCGCCTCGACAAGCGTCAACTGCCGGTGAGCGGGCAGTTCGAAAACGCCGGGGCGCTGCGCCTGGCCAAGAATCGTGACGGTCTTCCGGATTCGCGCCTCGATGGAGACACTCACCTCGGGCTTCACCAGATATCCATCTGCCAGCCGGCGGGTGATCGCGGCGGCCGCCTGGTCGGTGGTGAGGCCTTCGATACGCACCGATCCGATAAGTGGCATGGAGATTGTGCCATCGCCCGAAAGCTGGCCACGTGTGGTCAACTCGTCTTCGCGGAACACGCGGATTTCCACGTGGTCCATCCGGCCGATCACGCCAGAGGATCGCTCGCCTTGCGCGCCCTGGGCGGAAGCGTTCATCGGTAGCAGCCCCATCAAGAAGGCGATCAGGAGAAATGTCAGTCTGAAGATCATGGTCATGTGTTATTGCTAGAACTTGAAATTGAGTTCGACTCCGGTCACTGCCGCGTCGTAGCCGAAATCCGAATCGGTTGAATCATCCTCGGACGCCTCGTAGAAGACGGATGCGTCGAACTGGTCGGAAAACTGATAGTTGAGAGCCGGTCGCACGAACCAGATCTTATCTTCCCGCGAAAGCGCCCCGGTGCTGGAATCCGGGATGTAGGACGCCTCCTCGTAGCCGGCGTCGAGACTGGCCGCCCAGTTTCCGCCGAGGCGCTGGGAAATGCCCGCGGTCACTCCCTTCACCTCATAAATCTGTCCCTCGTTCAGGGCGGAGACATCCTGCCGCTGGTAGGCTGTCATGAAAACCCGGGTGCCTTCCCGCGGCGTCCAGTCGAAGCGGGCGTTCACCACGGGATTGGTGGTGGAACCCCCGCCGGACTTTCGCACTTCCGCGCCGGCATCAATCTTGAAACTGATCTTTTCGCGCGGCTGCCAGTCGAACGAACCGGCGACCTGCTGGATGGTCTGCGAGTCCGCACCGTCGATCTTCAGCCGGCCAGCCTGATAGAACACGCCCACCTCGGTTTTCGGCGAATAGGCGTAACGCACGGCGACCTCGCCATAATATCTTCCGGAATTCACCAGCGACGGATTATCATACCTAGTCTGCCACCCTCCGGCGGCGATTTCCAATGAAACCTTCTCGCGAGCCAGCCAAGCGGCACGAACCTCGTTTTCAAGTTCGGTGCGCTCAGTCTGGGTCCCGGTATCCGCCGTCGCGTCGCCGAGGTTCCGGGCGGCGCCCTTGTAGCTCAATTTCGAAATCTTCCCTTTCCAGCCTGCTTCAAGTCCGGCGGACTGATCGATGCGGTTGTTCGACTGCTGGTCGGCATAGAGAACGCCGGTCGGTTGATAGGCAACACGGATGTAACCACCTTCTCCCGCTTTGGAGTCACCCTGCGTATAAGCGATCAGCGGCCCCACTCGATAGATCATGTCCGCGGTGGCGTCGGTGCTACTCAAATAAATGTTCGTGTTATAAGCGGCAGCCACCACCACTCCAAGCTCCAGTCCGCCCCGACGTTCCTCGTCACGAGGTTCAATGGCCTCCAGGACCGGTCCCACCTCCACGCGTCCATCGACGACCGCATTGACTTCCTGCCCATGGGCCGCAACTATGAACGCAACCAAGACAGGGGTCTCCATCAAGGTAGGTATCCACAGGGGACGTGACAGTTTGAGATTCATCGCGGGGGGGAGCAAGGCCGTATTGATTGCTTCCCAACTCACTGATGACAAGAAATTTCGCAATTCCAAGCTATACGTGATCACGTAATTCAAAGACCCTTCATTCATGATAGAACCTGGAGTGTAACTTTATTTTTCGTGATGAAATTTAATTAATGTTTGTTTAGTTGTTCGCCCGGCGCCGCCCCCCACCCCATGGACTATTCCACCATCTCCGAAACGCCCTGCCCATCTGCCACACCCCAACGTTGGACTGACAAATTCGAACGGCAGGCAAAACTCAATCCCATCCAGACCGCTGTCATCAGTGGCTCCAAATCGCTGTCCTATGGCGAACTGAGCTCGCGCTCGAACCAGATCGCGAACCTACTCCGCTCACACGGCGTCGGCCGGGGGCACTTCGTCGGGCTGGGACTGCATCGCTGCCTCGATCTTCCAGCCGCGCTGCTCGGCATCATGAAATCCGGGGCTGCGTATGTGCCACTGGATCCCGGATACCCGACCGCCCGAATCGAACAAATGATCACTTCCGCCGGACTCGAGTATGTGGTGACGAACAAGGAGCTCGCAGGCGAATTTCCCAACGTCCACACCATTTGCGTGGACGACCAGGCGGTCTCGGAAGCAGCCTCCGACGAGGTGATCCAATGCTCAGAAACCGACAATCTGATCTACGCCATATTTACCTCGGGCTCCACCGGCCAGCCAAAGGCGGCGTCCGTCTATCACCGCGGATTCGGCAACTTGCTTCACTGGTATTCCATCGAACTGAAACTCGGCCCAGCCGACCGCACCCTGGTGATCAGTTCGCCGAGTTTCGACCTCACTCAGAAAAACTTCTTCGCCCCGCTCATCACCGGTGGGACCTTGATTCTCGATGACTGCGAGACTTACGACATTTCCCGCATCACCGCGCTGATCCGTCATCACGGCATCACGTTGATCAACTGCACGCCGAGCGCATTCTATCCGATCGTGGATGCCGCTGCCGGAGATGACTACACCGCACTTTCCTCACTGCGCTTCGCCGTTCTCGGCGGCGAACCGATCTCCGTCAAACGGCTCCGCGCCTGGCTGGAACACCCCAATTGCCGGGCAGAGGTGGTCAATTCATACGGACCCACCGAGTGCACGGACATCTGCACCTTTCACCGACTGCACCGGGGAAATCTGGACGACCATTCTTTCGTCCCGCTCGGCCGCGAAATCCCAAACGTGGGGGTCTCCATTCTGGATGAGAACCAAGTCCCACTGCCCGATGGTGAAATCGGCGAGCTCTACATTTCCGGAGCAGGCCTCGGAGCCGGCTACCTGAATGACGCGGAGAGAACCGCCGGGGTTTTCAAAGACTCCACTTATCGCACCGGCGATCTCGCCAAGCGGCATTCGTCGGGAATTCTCGAGTTCCGCGGCCGCGCCGATCATCAGGTGAAGGTGAATGGATTCCGCATCGAGCTTGGTGAAATCGAGATCGCGCTGAACGCCCATGAAGCCGTGCGCGAAGCCATCGTGATCGCGTCAGATAATCGCTTGATCGCCCATGTCCAGGGTGAGGTGGAAGTGTCGGCGCTGCGCGAACAGCTTGAGGGTCGTCTGCCCGCTTACATGATTCCGAGCGAATTCCATTTCGTGGAAAATTTCGCGCTCACTCCCAATGGGAAAATCGACCGGCTCGCGCTTGCGAATGTCGCTTCCGCGCCCCCATTGGAGGTCGGAACCGGCGTTTCCATGGAATCGAAGGTCCTTGCGCTCTGGAGCGAAGTGCTTGACCGTCCGGTCAGTGATGCCAGCGCCAATTTTTTCGACTTGGGCGGGAATTCGATTCACGTCGCCATCGTCCACGTCCGGCTTATGGAAATGGTCGGGCGCAAATTTCCCATCACCGAGCTTTTCGCGCTTCCCAGCGCTCGTGGCATCGCGGAATTTCTCTCTCCTAATGTCCCGGTCGTTGCTAAGACGGGCGCACAAGACCGCGCCCGCCTCGCACACGCCGGCTTTTCCCGATTCCGCAATCCCATTCCCCGATGAACGAAGACCTCCAAGTCCCTGAAGCCATCGCCGTGATCGGCATGGCGGGACGATTCCCAGGCGCAGAAAATCCCGATGAATTCTGGCAAAATCTAATTGCAGGGAAGGATGGCATCACCCGGTTCCCGGGTCACACCGAGGCGGATGGTCGCAAATACGTCGGTGCACGCAGTGTTCTGGAGAATCCGGACAAGTTCGACGCCACGTTCTTCGGAATTTATCCCAAAGAAGCGGAACTGATGGACCCGCAGCATCGGATCTTTCTGGAATGCTCGTGGGAAGCACTGGAAGACGCGGGCTACGACCCCGCCGCCTATCCCGGAATGATCGGGGTCTACGCTGGACTCAGCCTCAACACCTATCTGCTTCACAATCTCGGCAAGGGCAAGGAACTGGCAAAAAACTATCAGGTCGCGGAATACCAGACGATGCTCGGCAACGACAAGGACTTCCTGCCCGTCCGCGTTTCCTACAAGCTGAACCTGCGCGGCCCGAGCATGACGATCCAGTCGGCCTGCTCGACTTCGCTCGTCGCGATCTGCCAGGCGGCCACCGCGCTCCTTACCTATCAGTGCGACATGGCGCTCACCGGCGGCGTCTCCATCAGCTTTCCCCAGCAACGCGACTATTTGTTCCAAGAAGAGGGAATGGTCTCGCCCGACGGCACCTGCCGCGCCTTTGATGCGGACGCTGCGGGCACCGTCTTCGGCCATGGCTGTGGTGTCATCCTGCTCAAGCGCCTCAGTGAAGCCATCGCCGACCGCGATCCGATCCTCGCCGTGATCAAAGGCTGGGCGGTCAATAACGACGGCTCGGACAAGATCGGATTCGCCGCTCCCGGCCTCAATTCCCAGGCCGATGTCATCGCCCTCGCGCAAGCGTCCGCCGGTGTGAGCCCTGCGGAAATCTCCTACATCGAAGCACATGGCACGGGCACTCCGTTAGGTGACCCCATCGAAGTCGCCGCTCTCACCAAGGCCTTCCGCGAGGGCGGAGCTGAACAAAATTCGTTCTGCGCCATCGGAACGGGCAAGACTCACATCGGCCACCTCGACTGCGCCGCCGGAGTCACCGGCGTGATCAAAACCATCCAGCAGTTCCGCCACGGGAAGATTCCCGCCCTGCTCCATTACAAGTCGCCGAACCCGCGGATCGACTTCGCAAACAGCCCGTTTTCTCCGGTCAGCGAAGACCGTGACTGGAAACGCGGCGAAACCCCACGTCTGGCAGGCGTTAGCGCCTTCGGCGTCGGCGGCACCAACGCCCACATCGTCATGGCAGAAGCGCCACTGCCCCATCCCACCACTCCCGGTCGCAAGCAACACCTGCTGGTGCTGTCCGCGAAATCGGCGACAGCGCTCGATGCGATGTCAAAACGGCTCGCCGATCACCTCGAAAGCGACGCGCCCGATCTAGCAGACATTTCTTACACGCTCGCCACTGGCCGCCGGGCATTCCCACTCCGCCGCGCCATCGTTGCATCGAATCATGCGGAAGCCACCGCCAGACTCCGCGAACCCGGAAAATCCGCGACCGCTCCTGACGTCCCCTTGCGTGTTGCATTCCTCTTCCCCGGCCAAGGCTCGCAATACAGCGAAATGGGCCGCGAGATTTACGACTCCGAGCCCGCCTTCCGCGCCGCCGTCGATGAATGCGCCACGCTGCTCGTCCCGTTGATTCGCCACGACGTCCGGTCCACGCTCTATCCGTCCGAGCACGAACGCGCAACCGCCGACAGGGACATCCACCGCACCGCTCTCACCCAGCCTTGCATTTTCGTGATCGAATACGCGCTGGCCAAACTGTGGATGTCATGGGGCATCCAGCCGTCACTGCTCATCGGCCACAGCATCGGTGAATACGTCGCAGCGGTGTTAGCCGGGACCTTCAAGCTGGAGAACGCACTGCAACTCCTCGCGACCCGCGCGCGCCTGATGGAGGAACTTCCTCCCGGCGGCATGCTCGCCGTCCGGGCCGGAGCGGACCAGCTCACATTGCCCGACGGAATCGACCTCGCCGCGATCAACAGCCCCCAGCTTTGCACGGTGTCTGGAACCAACGACGCCATCGCTGCCTATCAGAAGGAACTTGAGGCGAGGGAAATCGGCTGCCGGTTATTGAAAACCTCGCATGCCTTCCACTCCGCCATGATGGAGCCCATCGTCGCGGCCTTCACTGATGACGCGTCCATGATCCCAGCCGACGCGCCGAGCATCCCATGGATTTCCACTTGCACCGGCCAAGCCATCGACGCGGCGACTCTTGCCGATCCCGCCTACTGGGCACGCCAACTCCGATACACCGTCCGTTTCACCGATGCACTGACCGCCGCGTTCATGGAGAAAGACCTCGTCATTCTCGAGGTCGGCCCCGGCCAAGCGCTCGCCCCCTTCGCCCGCCAACATCCCGACCGCGGAAACGCGCTCGTGATCTCGACCCTTCCCACTTCCTCCGAGGATCTGTCAGACTTGATCTCGGCCGCAGGGGAACTCTGGAAAAACGGAGTGACGCCGGATTGGGCGGGCTTTTTCAAGGACCAGAATCGTGCCCGCCTCCACCTGCCAACCTATCCGTTCGAGCGGCAGAGTTACTGGATCGACAACTCCAACGACTCCCCGGCACCGGTTGATTTGCGTCCAGCCCTGCCTTTCGTTCACACCCCACCGTCCGCGACAACCACCGATACCGCCACAAAACTTCGCGCCCTTGTGCTCGACCTCTCGGGCATCGTGGTCGCTGACGACGGCGCCACTTTCACCGAACTGGGATTCGACTCACTCTTCCTCACCCAGGCCAGCCAGGCGATTCAATCCCGCTTCGGCGTCAAGGTTACTTTCCGTCAGATGCTCGGCGACTTATCCTCGGTTGCCGCACTTGCAAGCTACCTCGATGCACTCATGCCAACCCCAGCCCCAGCCGTAATCCCAGCGCCTACGGTGGAAACCCCGTTGGAGCAGCTGATGGCCAGCAATCTGCAACTCATGCAGACCATGCTCGCCGGCCAGCCGCCAGCGAGCGGACTGAGTGTGGTAAAATGGCCGGAAAATCACTCGCGCAATACTAACACCAACACCCGCTTCGGTCCTTACAAACCCATCGACAAAGGACAACAAGGCGGACTAACCGAACTCCAGCAGAAGTCGCTCGACCAACTGATCGTCCGCTATGTCGCGAAGACGCCTTCGTCCAAAGCCTACACCGCCGAACACCGACCGCACTACGCCGATCCGCGCGCGGTTTCCGGATTCAAGTCGCTTTGGAAGGAAATGGTTTATCCGATCGTTTCCGCCCGCAGCAAGGATGCGAAGATCTGGGACATCGACGGTAATGAATACGTCGACATCACGATGGGTTTCGGCACCTACTTCTTCGGCCACTCGCCGGACTGGCTGGTCGACGCCGTGGATAAGCAACTCCGCACCGGCGTGGAAATCGGGCCGCAGTCGCCCATCGCGGGAAAACTCGCCAAAGCGATCTGCGACCTAACCGGCATGGAGCGCGCGACGTTCTGCAACACCGGATCGGAAGCCGTCATGGCAGCGATGCGTCTCGCCCGCACCATCACCGGACGCAACCGCATCGCCTATTTCACCGGCGACTATCACGGCATGTTCGAAGAAGTCCTCGTCCGTGGTGCCTGGGTGGATGGCGTTTACAAAGCCCAACCGATCGCGCCGGGCATCCC
>JBGSTM010000148.1:0-5085 GCA_041736495.1 Akkermansiaceae bacterium | reverse complement strand
CTCAGCAGCCAGGACGAATAAGCCGCAGCGGGGCTTCACGCTGATCGAGATCGTCATGGTACTCGCGATCGCCGCCATCGTCATGGGCGGTGCGGTCGGGTTGATGATTTCCTCGTCGGACGAGCGGGTTCTCCGCAATGTGTCCGGGGAAATCGAGCTGCTCGCCAAGCGCGCGCGGACCATCGCCATTCTCAATCAGACGCCTTACGCACTGGAATTCCGCGAGGGAGTCGTCCGGCTCCTGCCGCTCGCCGAGGCGGGGATGAATTTCAAAAAGGGCGAACTCGAAGCTCAATTGGCTGCGGCCGACAGCAGCCGCCAGATCAACCTGGACAGCGGAGTGCAAATTTCCATCCGCCGTTGGAACTCCGAGGAATGGTTCAATACCCTGAAAAACTCCGTACACGTCTGGCGCTTCGATCCGGACGGATTGTGCGAACCGATTTCCGTCCGCATCGCCCTCGACAAAAGCTGGGCGGAAGATTCCTACCACCCGCTCACCGCCACCATCAGCGACAGCGCGCTTGAAGCCCGATGAAATGCTCCGTCCATCCTGTGAAGCGTGGATTCCTTCTCCTTGAGATGGTTCTCGCGCTGGCGGTTTTTGGCATCGCCGCCACGGGATTCGCGGTGGCCCTGCGACGCATGGCGGACGTGGCCGCGCTGGCGCAGAGCGAGTTGCGGATCACCCGGGTGCTGGATAGCGCGCTCGACGAAGCCTTGTCAGTCCCGGTTCTTGAAGAAGGTATGATCGAATCCGAGGCTGGCGAGACCGGCATCGAGCTCGTCACCACCGTCGAGCTGCTCAAGGAACTCGAGAACGAAGAAGGTCAGCTGCTCCAGGAAATGTATTCCATCAAAGTCGAAGCCAAGTGGTTTGAAAACGGCCAATGGCAGAACCGCGCCGTGGATACCTGGCGCTACGGGCGGATGTACCAACCATGACCACCCACCCCGTCAGAACCCGCCGCAGAGGATTCACGCTGCTTGAGCTGGTGCTCGCCATCGGATTACTGGCGATTCTGGTGGGTATGGTTTTCACGACCGCCCGCACCTCGTTGGCTTTGGGGAATACGATTGTGAAGACGCAGAACGAGGAAATGCTTCAGCAGGCGTTTTTCGAGCTGCTCAGCCGCCGGTTTTCGTCCCTTCCCGGGAACACCCGGCTCGAACTCGCGGTCAGCGACTCGGGCTCGCACTATATTTCCGATCTCACCCTTCAAAACGTCCCGCTCAGCTTCACTTGGGGCGGCCAAGCCCGCATCGCCAAGGCGGTGCAACTCAGCACCGTGAAACGCCGCAGCGGCTACCTCGACATCGTTTTGAGGTATTTCGAAAACGAGATTCTCGAGGATTCCGCCTCTTCCTTCGAGCAACAGGCCGACGAAGAACCCTTTGCGGAAATCATCCTGCTGACTGACGTCGCCTACTTCGAGTGGCGCGTCCTCGATGGCCGTTCGATGGAGTGGCAGTACGACTGGGAAATCCAAGGCAGGCTCCCGCTGCAACTCGAACTCACCATGGCCATCGGCGCGAAGGGCGAGGAAATCCGCCAGATTTTCTGGGTCCCGCCGAAGCAGAGTCCGGAAGTCGCCATCCGCCAGATGCAGCAGAGTGGCGGAAACGTCAATGCCGGTATCCCCAATCCAGCTGGCAACAACCCCGGCGTCACCATCCCCGCCGGAGAAATTCCCAGCCCGGGCGGCGCTGGCCGACCTGGCGGCGGCAACCCCGGAGGAGTCGGTGGCGTGCGCATGCAAATCCCTCAAAGATGACCCTGCACCCCGTCATTTCCCGGAAATCCAGCGGTGCCGCGCTCATGGCGGTGCTCTGGCTGATCGCGATTCTCGCCATGGCGTGCATGGCCACCTTGCGGGTGATTTCCTTCGATATGGAGCTCGCCTCTGCCAAAGTCCACGGCTCCCGCGCCCGTCAGGTGGCGGAAATGGGCATCGCCCTTGGCTCCAATCCGGTGGTCAAGCGCTCCGATCCCATGCTCCGCCAGATGAACGAGGAAACCGGCGAGGGCTTCGAAGTCCGGGTCATTTCCGAAGGCGGCCGCTTCAACATCAATTCCCTCATCCTTCAGGACGACAAGGAGTTGCTCAAATCCATGTTCATCGACTGGGGGCTCGAACTCGAGGTCGCCCAGGAAATCGCCGACGCCCTCGCCGACTGGATCGACGCCGACGACGACGAGCAGCTCAACGGTGCCGAAGTCAAATACTACGAAGCGGAAGGCCGCATCAACCAGCCGTTCAACCGCCCGTTCTATGACCTCAGCGAAGTCAGCCTCGTCCGCGGCATGGACCTGGTCGAAGCGGTGCGCCCGGACTGGCGGAACTGGTTCACCATTTGGAGCAGCGGGGGTCTCGATTTGAATGAGGCGCCCGCGGAGTTGATCGCCGCCGCTGCGGAAATTCCCGTGGAGCAGGCGGAAATCATCCCGGAAACCGTCCGCGGGACCGACGGCATTCGCGATACCATCGACGATGTTCCCTTCCAAAATGCCGCCGCCGCGCTTGATCTTTTGGGAATAGATGCGGAAGGTCGTCCCGAAGTTGTCAGACGATTCACCGTGAATGATGCGACCACCCGCATCGAAAGCACCGGCACCGCGGAAGGCGCGAAACGCAAGATCACTGTCATCGTCCGCAACCGCACCGGAAAACCGGCCCTCCTCGAACGCACCGAAGAAATCATCCCGTGAGCAAAACCACCGAAAACGTTCTTCTCGTCCCCGGTGAAACCGGTTGGGAAATCTGGACTGGCCAGACCTCCGCCGACTTCACCCTCCACTCCGCCACCGACATCGTCCGCGCCGGCGACCTCACCGGCATCCCGAATGGCAACCTGCTGCTGCTCTTTCCCGTCAAGGCGGTCACCGCCGTACCGATGCGGGTCACCAGCGAAGACGACGCGCTTTTCCCGGATCTCGCCGCGCTGCACGCCGAGCGGTTGGGACTTCGCCCGGACCCGATGGCCGGCCAGCTGACCGATGTTTTCGTCGTCGCCCGGGAAGCGGAAAACACCGCGTTGGTCTCCATTCTGCTGCGTGCGCCTGGCGATGGAGACATGCCCCCCCGCGGTCCGAAAGGGTTCGATATTTCCGCCAGAGCCTATCCTCTTGTCGGAGACGCGCTCGCCGTGTGGAAGGAATTCGGCCGCTGGGTCTTCAGTGTTTCGCATCAGGGTAATCTGGTTTACTGCCAGGCCACCTCGGTCGCTTCCGGCAGTCCGGACGCCGATCTGGCCCGGGAAATCCGCCTCGCGCTCATCCAGCTTTCCATGCAGGGGCTTGAAATCTCTCCCACCCGGATCCTGCTTTGGTCGAACACCGAGGGAGTCGATCCCACTGCGCTGGCTTCTTCCTTCCGCGCTCCTGTTGAAGTCGCGCCCCGCCCCGCACCCATCCTGCCGGAGCCTCTCAGCAAACTTCTCCCCGCCGATGTCCGCGCGGCCCGCCGCGAGGCGAACCGCCGGAAAAACATCCTCATGGGCGCGGCCGCGGTCGCTTTGCTCTACCTCGGCATCATCGGCTGGTTCGCTTACGGACTCTGGAGGGACAGCTCGGAAACCAAAAAACTCCTCGCCGAGGCCAAGCAAGTCGCTCCGGAAGGCGAGGCCTATGCCCTCCACGTCGCCAAGTGGGATGAACTCGCCGACGCCCTCGAGCTGGCAAACGCCCCGGTCGACATCCTCAAGCGCATCGCCGATTGCATCCCGCCGAACAGCGGGCTGCGCCTCAAAACCGCCGATATCAGTGGCTCCGAGGTCAAGCTCATCGGTGAGGCCCCGCAGCTTCAGGCGGTCAACACCTTCAGCCTCAACCTCGCCAAGAACACCGATCTCAAGAAATTCGAGTGGCAGACGCCCGAGCCGAACCAGTCCACCCGCGGCTGGGATTTCCAATACACCGGCCAGCTCCCCACGGCTCCCTGATTTTTCCATTCACCGACAAATCCTTTCCCACACGGCATTAACCGGTTAACAATCGCCTTCCCGATCCACCACCTTCGTTTTTCAAGTTTCTCTCCATGTCCGACCGCGAAAAAAAGCTCATCATCTTCTTTGCCCTCGCGGGGTTCGCGATCCTCAATTTCCTCGTCTTCAACTTCGCCAAAACCAAGCGCCAGCAGGTGAACGCCGAACGCATCCAAGCCAAGCAGACCCTGGAAACCGCAGAGATGTTCGGCGAGATGAAAGAGCAGGTCACCGACCAGATGGCATGGCTTGCCGAGCATGAGCCGGAGCCCAAGGCGAACCAGGACGTCCAGACCAGCCTCCAACAACTCATCGAGCGCGAGGCCAAAGCCGCCGGGCTCACCATCAAATCCCAAAAACCCCTGCCTACCGATGCCACCGAGGGCAGACACTACCACCGCGCGAAAATCCAGATCACCGTTTCCGGCAGCGAGGACGCGCTCTACCGCTGGTTCGACCGCCTCAATACGCCCGACCAACTCCGCATCGCCTCACAAATCCGCATGCTGCCGAACAACCCGGACGACACCAAGATCGATTGCACCGCCACCGTCGAGCAATGGTTCGTCCCACCCGCACTCTAACCCGCCGCCATGAAAACTCCATTTTCGAACCCAGCATTCCTGTTGCTCGCGCTCACCGGCGCGGTGCTCGCGGACCTGCCGAAAAAGGCGCCGCTCAGCCGCTATTCCAGCTTGTGGACAAATTCCCCGTTTACTTCCAAGCCGCCGCCGGCTGAGGGTGTGAACGCCCCCAATCCGCTCGATGACTACGCCCTCATCGGCGTTTCTCCCATCGGCGGTACCGGCTACCGCGTCACGCTGATCAACAAGAAAAAGCCTGAAGAGCGGATCACGGTGGATTCGGACAAGCCATCCAAAGACGGGTTCAAAGTGCTCGAAGTCATTCGCAAGGCCGGCGATCCGCTTGGCACGACCGTCCGCATGAATTCCGGATCGATGACCGGCACGGTCGCGTTTGACACCAAACTCCTCACGCTCGTTGCTGCACCCAAACCCGCTGTCCAGCCACCCCTGCCAGGTCTGCCACCGCAACCCGGACAGCCGACACCACCGCCTGCCGACCCGAACGCGCGGCAGC
>JBGSTM010000144.1:0-11159 GCA_041736495.1 Akkermansiaceae bacterium | reverse complement strand
GCGGGCATTCCGTTTGTGGAGCGAGGCCGATCACGCTCGGCGGGCGGAATTCGAAGCGCCGGAAGTCCATCGTGTGGATCTGGCGGAAGCGGCTCTTCTCCTGAAAGCAGCGGGTGTTTCCGAGATCCGGAGTTTCCGCTGGTTCAACCCACCGACGGAAGAATCGCTCTCGCGGGCCGAACGTCTGCTTCACGATCTCGGAGCGCTGGATTCATCCGGCCAGCTAACCGAAGAAGGCACGAAAATGGCATCGCTCCCGCTTGAGCCCCGTTTCTCCCGGCTGATGTTGGCCGGCCACGAACACGGCTGCGTCGCGGAAACCGCATTCATCGCGGCAACGGTGCAAGGTGATGGAATTTTCACCAACAAGCGCGGCGGGGTCGGAAGGAAGGACTTCATTTTCGCCGAAGACGATTCGGATTTCGCCGGCGAGTGGCGCGCGTTCGAATCCGCGGAAGCGATGGGTTTCGATCCACGCCGCTGCGACCAGGTCGGCGTGATGGCCCGCGGGGCGCGGGAGACAGTGCAGGGATTTGATAGACTCTGCTCGCTGGCGAAGCGCTTCGGCTGGAACTGGCAGCCCGTGGATTTCAAAACACGTCGTGAGCCCGTGGGCAAGGCGATGCTGGCTGCGTTCAGCGACCAGTTGGCAATTCGCGTCAGCCAAGGCACGCTCGCCTGCAAGCTGGTGGGAAACCGCAAGGGCAAGCTCGACGAGGAGTCCTGCGTGAGGAACGCCCCGGCCTTCGTAGCGGCGGAAATCACGGAGGTCGAAGCGCGCGAAATCATCGTGCATCTGCGGCGGGCGACCGCCATCGATCCGGCGTGGTTGTCCGAGTTGTTTCCCGAAGATCTCACGCTCACCGACGGCGCGGCCTGGGACGAAACCCGCCGCCGGGTGGTTGCTAGAAAAGAGACCCGCTTTCGCGATCTCGTGCTGGAATCCAAGGAAAGCGACCATGGCGTGAACCTCGACGCCGCTGCGGAAATTCTGGCAACACGCGTTCTATCAGGCGAGCTGGATTTGAAGAACTGGGATCATTCCGTCGAACAATGGACCGCGCGACTTGCCTCACTCGGCAATTGGATGCCGGAGCTGGAGATGCCCGGTTGGTCGGACGAAGACCGCACGGATGCGATCGCCCAGATCTGCCACGGCTCGGTCAGCTACAAGGAAATCAAGGAAGCGAACGTCTGGCGCGTGCTGCGCGAGTGGCTGAGCGCGGCGCAACGGGCGGCGCTGGATGCGTATTGCCCGGAGCGGGTGGATTTGCCGAACGGGCAGTCCGCGAAGGTCACCTACGCGATCGGGATGGACCCGTTCATTTCGGTGCGCGTGTCCCATCTGTTCGGAATCTGGGAGACGCCGACAGTCGCGAACGGTCGTGTTCCTTTGCTCGTGCACATCCTAACGCCTGGCCAGAAGCCGTGGCAGATGACCAAGGATCTCAAGGGTTTCTGGCAGACCGGCTACGCCCAGATGAAAAAGGAGGTCGCCGGCCGTTATCCGCGCCATCCTTGGCCGGACGATCCGAAAGCCTGGGTGGCGGCAGGAAGTCCGAGAAAATAGCTCCTCCTCTTTCGATCAACCATCCACTCTCAACCATCAACATTCTCCATGTGGCGCCTTCTCTTCATCTTCTCAGCGATTCCCATCGTGGCCGCGTTCTTCAGCCGTTGGTTTTTCGGACTGCGGATTCTTGCCGACGACGGAAAACGTCAGTGCCGCTGCGACCTTGCGACCTGGATGCCATTGCCCGGGGACACCGCGGTGATCCATCGGGCTGACGAATCGGCAGCGGAGTTTGGCCGCCAACTCCGGCTGAAGGCTCTCGCAGAATGGCGCGAACAGGATCCCAAGGCCGCCGCCGCGCGGGAGAATTCCCGCCGCTTCGGCATGGCGGTTCCGCCGCTCAGCGGGATCATCGCCGTGTTCGCCGTGCTTGTCGCGAAAATCCCGGTCATGGGCGGAATCTCCTGCGTGCTCGCCGCCACCGCTCTATCAGCGGCTCTCGGCGTGCTGTCCCTTGCCCCGGAAATCGCCGCGATCACCCGCGCGGCCAAAAAACTGCGCGACGCGAAAAGTTTCCCCCGCCGCGACGATGAGGACGCGGTGATCCGCTGTGCCGTCGCCCACGCATGGAAGGAAACCATGCCGCCGATTCTGGGCCTGATCCAGCGCTGAAGGACCTGCTCTGAACAACAAAACCAGTCTGACCAAGGCCCCCTTGCGCACAACTGGCAACTCACCGACAGCAATCACGGTGATTAAGCTTTCGAAGAGTGATGGAGTGGATTGGGACATACGCTACCATCCGCACTCCACGGTACCTCACGCTGTGGCAATAAACGGCGGACTGGAAGGCGTAAATAAGCGTAGAAGCAACCCAAGGCACCAGATCGACAGGTAATTGCGGTGGCTTTGTGGGTCGCAATCGGTCAAGCGTCAGCCAAACCTTTCCAGATTCGTCCGAACTGTTCAGGGAAAACCCCGGTACTTTCGCGACATCCTGCTGCCAGATCATCAAGGCCTGATGCGAGGCAATGTCGAAAACGGGAGTGCGGTTCAGTTTGTCCCACTCCACGAGGTAATCGAGCATGGAAGTCAGACGCTTCTGGTGTAATGAAGGCATGAAGTTTTGAAAATTCCTTAAGGCAGCTGCTAAGGCGCAAAAGGATTGAAGAGCTTCACCCCCGTGTTCTGAAAATCCGAGACATTCCGCGTCACCATCGTCAGGTTGTGGCGGTGGGCGGTAGCGGCGAGTTGGCTGTCGAGTGATGGGACGTTCATGCCCTTTTTGTCCCATGCTGCCACCAGTTGGCCCCAAACGTGGGCGGTGCTGGTGTTGAAACTGAGAATGCGGCCTTCCATGCGCTTGCAAAGGCCGGTGAACCAGGATTGCAGGGCCGTTCTTCGTTTCCCGGCGGGAAGGTTCTCAATGCCTCGGCGGAGTTCGCCGATGGTGATGGTGCTCAAGTAGAGCTCCGGCTCATGGTCGCGCAGCCAGGCGACAACTTTGGCATCCGGTTTGGTCTTGGCGAGTTCGCTGAAGACATTGGTGTCCACGAGGTAGCTCACAGGGAAATGGGCGTGGTGGAGTCTTTGGCCCGTGGAGGAATTTCAAATGGGTAGGGACAGGCGAGGAGATGATCCACCAAGCCGTGATTGGGTGGGCGGTTGATCCGGCGGAGTGTGATGGTGTCTTCATCGTCGATGAAAACCTCAAAGTCCTGCCCCGGCTCCAGATGCATCTGCTCCCGCAAGGCGCTGGGCAGGACGATCTGACCCTTTTGTGACAAAACAGTGGTCATGGTGGGAAAATCCTACTTTTTACCCCATACAAAGCAAACCCTTTTGTCGGGATCCTGCCCGCCTTCGTTCGATTGCTCTCTCATTCGGCAATCTCCGCAATCCGCCTCGCAATGAAATCCCTTTCCGCAGGGAGCGAGGCGAGGTTTCCGGCCTGCCGAAAATGCGTGAGCGCCTCGGCGATTTGTCCGAGCTCCGCCGCGAGCGAGCCGCGGATGGCGTGGTAGAGGTGATAGGACTCCAGCGAACTGCGGTTGGTGATGGCAGCAAGCGCATCCAGTCCGGCTTGCGCGCCGTGGACCCGCGCGACGGCGACGGAGCGGTTCATGGCAGCGACGGGTGAGGCACTGAGAACGACAAGCTGGTCGTAGAAAGAGAGGATGCGCGGCCAGTCGGTGGACGCTTCATCGGGAGCGAGGCTGTGGCAGGCGGCGATGCCGGCTTCGAGATGATACTCGCTGAGCGCGTTTCCCGTGGCGGCTTGGCCGAGGTGATGGATGCCGTGCTGGATGAGGGACGAATCCCACGAGCCGCGATTCTGCTCGTGGAGACGCAGGAGATTGCCGGTGTCATCAGTGCGGGCGGGCAAGCGGGCGGCGTTCAGCATCATCAGCGCGAGAAGGGCATGGACCCGCGGCTCGCGGGTGGCGGGATTTCCGGCTAACAATCCGGTGAGGCGGATGGCTTCATGGCAGAGATCCTCGCGCACAAGGCGGTCGCCGGAGGAGGCCTTGTAGCCTTCGTTGAATAGCAGATAGAGGGTGCGCAGGACTCCGTCGAGGCGCTCCGGCAGATCCGCGGGACCGGGAACGGCAAAGGGCAGCGCGAGTTCCCGGATGCGCTGGCGGGCGCGGACGAGGCGCTTGTTGATGGCGGCCTCGCTGCAGAGGAACGCGGCGGCGATTTCCGCGGGACTCAGGCCGCAGAGCGTGCGCAGGGCGAGCGCGGTTTGCGCTTCGGTGGATAGCTGCGGATGAAAGCAGACGAACATCATCCGGAGCGTGTCGTCGGCGAAAGTGTCGTGTTTTTCTTCCGTGGCGGGAGTCGAGAGCCAGCGTTCGTGCTCACCGGCGATGTCCTCCTGTTTCCGGTTCCAACGCTGCTCGCGGCGCAGGTGGTCCAGAGCCAAATTTTTCGCGGTCTGCGTCAGCCAACCGGCCGGATTGTCGGGCACACCGCGATAGGGCCAGGTCTGCAACGCTCTAACCAGCGACTCCTGCACGACGTCCTCCGCCAGTTGCAAATGATGGGTGCCGAAGTGCGAAGTGAGCGTGGCGACCAGCCGCGCGCCTTCCTTGCGGAACAGGTCGGCTGCGATTCGTTCGGGCTTCTGCTTGGAGTTTTCCGGTAGGCTCATGCCATCGGTGTGTATCGCCTCAGCAACTCATTTCGGCCTCCTTCACCTCGGCCATCGGGCGGCAGAGGTCGGCGACGGGGCGGACTTCGATCTGCGCGCCGTATTCGAGAATCGGGCAGGCCCGGGCAAGCCGCACGGCTTCTTCGGGATCTGCCACGTCGAGCAGGAAATAGCCGGCGATGGCTTCCTTGGATTCGGCGAAGGCACCGTCAGTCACGGATGCTCCCTTGGCTCCGGTGACGAGTTTTCCCTCCTCCATCAAGGGCTGAGCGCCGCGAAGGATGCCTTTCTGATTGAGGTCCTCGACCCAGGCGTAGAAGTCGGTCATCACGGATTGCAGTTTCGCCGGAGACATGCCGGAGCTCCAATGGGTGCCGCGGATGAAGAGCAGGTGTTCGTTAGTGGATGTTTGCGGGTTCATGAGGGTTGGCTGGGTCGGTTAGGAGTTTCGACGGCGAGATTGTAGGCTGATGCGCAATTCGGATCCATCGGGCGGATCTCGTAGAAGATGCCGTATTTCAGACAGGGATTCTTCGCTGCTAACGAAGCGGCCTCTTCAAGACTTGTGGCGACGATGATCCAATATCCGCCGATGACTTCCTTGGCTTCACCGAACGGGCCATCCGTGACGATTCCGGTGTTGGCGACGGTCGCGCCGCCGGTTGCCAGGCGGCTGCCCATGCGCATGGTTCCATCCGTGATGCATCGCTCCAACCACTGGTAGAATTCGTCGATGGCGGCCTGGATGTCTTCCTTGGGAGCGTCCGCGTTCCATTGACCGCGGGAAATGACGAGATATTCCGAGGTGTTCATGGAGTCGCAGTCGTGGAGGGTTGGACGTCGGGAGCGGAGGCGGCTTTGCCCATGTCGATCAGGCCTTGTTCGAATTGCGGGCCGCACATTTTCTCGGTGCTCATCACGAGGCCCACCGCTTTGCCCATAAAACTTTGAGGACCATACATCGCCCAGGTGACGACCGTTTTGTCGCCGTCCGGTTTGAAAGTGAAATCGACGGTGCTGGTTCCTTGCATCGGCTTGAGCCAATCCATGCGCTGGCGCACCAGTTCGCCGGGTTTGCTCTCGATGATGGTTGAGGATCCGGCACCGATCTTCTTTCCCTCCCAACTGCACTTCGCACCCACCCCGGAGCTGGGACCGCTGTAGGTGTTGACTGCGGCCGGGTCCATCTTTCCCCAGGGATTCCAGACGGCGAATTTCCGATGGTCGTTCACCTGCACGAACAAGGCCGCCGGGGAGGCTGCCAAAGTGGCGCTGCGCTCGACGCGGAAGTGATTTGGCTGCAGGGCGATGACGATGAGCAGGATGACAATGAGGGCCGCGAGGCCGATAAGGAGTTTGAGGATCATGGCACTTAGATCGTGGGTTCGGAAATCAAGTGGACGAGTTCCCATTGATGGCCATCCGGATCCTGGAAACTGTGTTGATACATGAAACCGTAGTCCTTGGGTTCGGCGTATGTCGAGCCTCCCTCAGCGACGGCTTTCGAGACGATTTCATCCACTTCCGCGCGGCTTTCACAGCTCAGGCAGAGCAGCACTTCAGTGGCTTTCGCGGAGTCGCAGATATCCTTGGGAGTGAACTCTCGGAACTTGGCATGGGTGAGCGCCATGACATGGATTTCCTCGCTGATCACGATGCACGCGGCGGTGTCATCGGTGAATTGCGGGTTGTGCTCGAAGCCGAGGGCCTTGAAAAAAGCGAGGGATTGCGGCAGATCGGCGACGGGGAGATTGATGAAGATCTTGGTTCTCATGTGGATCGAAGTGGATGGCGGGTGGTTTGCTATCACCCGTCCTGAAAACGACGAATTAAGTTTACCGGAAAGGACACCGCTTCTCAAGTTTTCGAGAATCGCGTGTTTTTTGAACGATGATTGCCGCCGTGTTCAGAGCAAGTTCACGTCAATCATCAGGAGCCGCTCCACGACCGGTCCGAGCACGAGGGAAGTGAGGACAACGAGTGGGCCAACCAGGATGATGTTCTCCTCCGGCGGATGCAAGCGGCAAGAAGATCCTTGGCACTTCCGGGTGGCAGGTTATTCTGCCGGGTAGGCAATTGCCTCTCCCATCATTTGAATGAGCAAACCGACCGAATCCGAATGGCTCGCGGCGATCGACAGGCTGAACGGGCGTCTCGAGCAAGCCGAGATCCGTCATCGGATGGTGATGGACGAGTTGAGGAACGAGATTTCCAATTTGAAGGAACGCCTTCCGGCATCCGGGGAGGAAATCTTGCCGGTCGAATTGGAAACGCCTTCGTTACCCGAGGCGGTCACGTGGGACGAACCCAAACCGCCAGTTTTGCCGCCTCCCTTGCCACCGACTCCCGTCTGGCTGCCGGATGAAACGGAAACGGATGCAGAGGATTCCGGTTCGACATTCGAAGAAAAACTGGGGCAGGTCTGGCTGGTCCGGATCGGCATCGTCCTGCTGATCACCGGTCTCGTGTTGGGAGCGAACTGGGCTTACAGGAACTGGATTCAGGACCTCTCCGCTGGAGTCCGGCTGGCTGGACTGTATTTGTGCTCGGCGCTCATTGGCGGATGTGGGATCTGGCTCTCGAGAAAGGAAAACCTCAGGCATTACGGAGAGGTTCTGCTAGCTGGTGGATTGGCGTTTTTCTACTACTGCACCTATGCCGCCCACCACGTCAAACGCCTGCAGGTCATCGAAAGCCCGGTGGTGGCCGCGTTCTGTTTGTTGCTGGCGGCAGGAGTGATCGCGATGGTTTCCTGGTTCCGGAAATCCCAGGGAACCGCGGTGATGGGCATCCTGCTGGCATCGTATGCGACGATGATCCAGCCCTTGGACTGGCTTTCCTCCACCTCGAACCTGGTGCTAGCAATGACCGGAGTGCTGCTGATGTTGCGGCCCGGATGGAAATCACCGGGCATCGCCTCGCTGCTGGGAACTTACGGGGCTTTCGCCGGCTGGCAACTGCTGGGAGCGGCGGGACGAGGGGGCGGTGATGAACTTGCAGCCTTGTGGTTCCTACCCGGGAGTTGGGCGATTTTCGCCATCCCGGGAATGTTAGGGCGGTTTCGGGAATCACTCGGTGAGCGCGGGCGTGCGGTATTCACCGCGGCCAACAACGGATTGTTCTTCGCCTTGTTTTCCTGGATGTGGCTCGCCCGTCACGGGAGTTCGGACTACTGGGCCGTGACCGCCGTGTTCGGTGGAGTTCTGCTAGTCATGGGTATCGTCGGACGGAAACGTTCCGATGACGCCGCGGCTTCAAACGTGATGCAGGGCCTCGCGCTGCTGAGCCTGGCATTGGTCTTGAAACTGGATGGCTATCACCTCGGCCTCGCACTGGCAGGTGAATCGCTTGCGCTGGCGATTGCCTTCCATCGCTTCAGGAAACCCGCGGAATTCGCGTTTTCCCTCTTGTCCGGAATGGGCGCGGCCTTGATGGCGATTTATCTTCACAGCAAGCCTCCAGACACTCCCGCATGGCCGGGTCTGCTCGCTGCGGTGCTGGTTGGCTTGGCTGCCGTGATCCTGAGATTCAATGTGGAGCGGTCTGAGAATCCGGCTCCGCCGGTCGTTCGATCTGGAACCTCCGCACTATGCTACTCCTCCCTTGGCATCCTGCTGCTCGGCTGGTGCTATCAACTGCCCGAAGCCTGGCAGCTACCCGTGGCGATGGCGCTCGCAGCGTTTTTCGCATTGGTGGCGGTGAGGATTGATCGAGACGGCTGGTTGCCTGAAACCGGCAGGGCATCCGGGATAACCGGGATTTTCGCGACATTCCTGATGTTTTCCACAAACCCGCCTTGGCAGGGGCATGCGATCGCCCTGTCCTTCGCCGTGGCCGCCTGCGTTGTGTGGCATCAATCCGCTGCGCGACGTGAATCTCTCAGGTCGGCCTTTGCCTGGCTCTTCGCGGTGATCGCACCGGTCTCCTGCCAGAGAATGTTAGGACATTGGTATCCGGAACTCTCCCGCCAAGTCCTGCCTCTAGCTGTTTCGTCTGTCGGACTGGTGGCCGTCGCGCGATTGGCCGGGGCAGGTCGGCTGGAAATATCGGGCTGCGTTCTGAACGTGATCGCTCTCGGATTGGTCGGCGTCGATTTGCTCCGGACGGAGTCGGTGATTTCCCAAACCATCTCATTTGTCCCGGCCGCAGCCGCGCTTGCCACGCTGTGGGTGATCCGGTTCAAGCGAGATGCCGGACCGAACCTGCAGGGAATCATTGCGGCAACCTGCCTCTTCATCGCGTGGCCCGCCGCTCTGCTGAACGCGGTGCCGCAGCATGCGATGGATCTGATGGCGCTTTCCGCAGGGATCGGCTACCTGATCGCGATGAAGCGGAAGGAAGCCGCTCCGGTTTACTGCTGGGGTTGGACATTGGTTTCGCTGATCGCTTATTTCGCAGTATTGATCGGAGGCCCATCATCGCCACTTCACAGTCATCGATTCGAAGGATTCGCCCTGGTCTTGCTGCTAGTCGGCATCGCGATGAAAAGGCCGGTCTTTTCGTCCGGTCTTCCAGCCAGTTCGCTTCACGCATCCCTTTCATGGCTGGCCTGCATCGTTCTATCGGTTTGGACCACCCACATCACGGTGGATTATTTCGGCTGGAAGGCGGTTTCCGTTCTATGGACCGTATTGGGATTCGGGTTGGTTTCCTTCGGACTGTTGGTAAGCCGGGTCACTTCAAGGCAGGCGGGGTTTCTTCTCCTATCCATGGCGCTGTTGAAGCTGTTCTTCGTGGACGTTTGGGATTTCACCACGTTCATGCGGGTGGTCTCGTTCATCGCGCTGGGACTCGCCCTGGTGGTGCTCGGGCTTTTCTATCATCGGTTTGCTCCGGCGTTGAGGCGACTGATCGAGGTGGATGAGTCGGCGAAGCCCCGGGACGAAGCGATTTCTTCCGGCTGAAGGCCCATTCGCGGGGATCGCTTCATTTCCTGCTTGCCAGATTCACTTTGTATCCCAAAGTTAATGCCGAAAGCACAAAACATCCTCATGAAGCGTCCATTTCTCAACAGCCTTGTCCTCCTCTGTGTTTCAAATCCACTCCTCGCCGGACTGGAACCGGGAGAGCAGATCAACCTCACGATCCGGGGTGTCGACCCTGCGGAACAGCAGAAAATTTCCGGAATCTATCGGGTTGGCGAAAGCGGCGGGGTGCGGCTTCCGTTGCTTGAAGAGCTGCTACCGGCCAAAGGACTCACCCCCGAGCAGTTCGCCCGGGCGGCGGAGGATGCCTACAAAAAAGCGGGGATTTACGCACGACCCGCCATCGAGGTGGAGACGTCACAAGGCAAGGATCAGCAGACAGCCGCGGTGATCAGCGTGGGCGGACAGGTGAGAAGGGCGGGGGATTCGCCTTTCCGAAAGGACATGACCGTCATCCAGGCGATCGACGCGGCGGGTGGTCGCAATGATTTCGGCAGCCGCAACCTGTTCCTGATTCGGGACGGAAAGCAGTATTGCCTGGATTTCACGAACCTCAGTCACAAGAACATCGTGCTGCGTCCCGGGGACTCGATCCAGGTGGATCAGAAGGGAGTGCTGGACCGGTGGAAGGGAAATGAGGATGCGGTTAGGAAGCTGATGGAGTGAGTACGAAAAGACGGCGAACCCATTCGAGGTTCGCCGTCTTTTGATTGAAGAACAGGCGGGAATGCCTGTGTCACGGTTAGCCGAGCACTTTCAGCTTCTTGATGCCGAAAACGGCGTCATCGCCCAGCTCTTCCTCAATGCGGAGGAGCTGGTTGTATTTCGCGATCCTGTCCGAACGGCTCATCGAGCCGGTCTTGATCTGACCGCAGTTGGTGGCGACGGCGAGGTCGGCGATGGTGCTGTCTTCCGTTTCACCGGAGCGGTGGCTGAGGACGGCGGTGTAGCTGTTTTCCTTGGCGAGTTCGACGGCATCGAAAGTCTCGGTGAGGGAACCGATCTGGTTCACCTTGACGAGGATCGAGTTGGCGACGCCGAGCTTGATGCCCTTGGAAAGGAAATCCACGTTGGTGACGAAGAGGTCGTCGCCGACGAGTTGGGTCGTGGCACCTAGCTTGTCGGTGAGGACTTTCCAGCCGTCCCAGTCGTTTTCGGCGCAGCCGTCTTCGATGGAAATGATCGGATAGCGCTTCTTGAGGTCGGCGTAGAAATCGACGAGTTCAGCAGCGGAACGCACGGAGCCATCACCTTTTTTGAAGACATATTTCCCGTCCTTGAAGAACTCGGAGGAAGCGACATCGAGGGCAAAGGAGATGTCCTCACCGACCTTATAGCCGGCAGCTTCGATGGCCTGGCAGAGAACCTTCATTGCGTCCTCGACACCATCCAGCTTGGGAGCGAAACCACCTTCGTCACCGACGGCGGTGGAGAGGCCGCGGTCGTGGAGAACTTTTTTCAGCGAGTGGAAAACTTCCGCGCCGTAGCGGAGGGACTCGCGGAAGGTTGGCGCGCCGATGGGCACGATCATGAATTCCTGGAAGTCGATCGGGGCGTCCGAGTGGGC
>JBGSTM010000352.1:0-2356 GCA_041736495.1 Akkermansiaceae bacterium | reverse complement strand
CCTTTTGCCCAGGAGATGCCGTCGGGTTGGATTTCCGGGGCGAGCATGCGCCAGGCCATCGCGTCGCCGCAGCGGCCGAAGCCGGCTTGGACCTCATCGAAAAATAACAGCAGATCGTGTTTCTTGCAAAGATCGGCCACGGCGCGGAGGAATTCGGGCGTGGCCATGTTCACGCCGCCTTCACCTTGGATCGGCTCCAATAGAATGGCAGCGGTTTCGGGATGCACGGCATTTTCAAGCGCGCCGGTGTCATTGAACGGCAGATGTCGGAACCCGGGCAGCAACGGATCGAAGCCTTCCTGGATCTTCGCCTGTCCGGTAGCGGACATCGAGCCGAGCGTGCGGCCGTGGAAGGATTGCAGAAACGTCACGACTTCGTAGCGCTGCGAACCGTTTGCCTGAGGGCGTTTGCGGCCGAAGCGGCGGGCGGATTTGATCAGGCCGTCGTTCGCCTCGGCACCGGAGTTGGAGAAGAAGATTTTCCCCGGCAGGCGCACGTGGTGGGTGTTGATTTCCTCGGCAAGTTCGGCCTGGAGCGGATTTTGATAGAGATTCGAGACATGCATCAACTCGCCGGCCTGGTGGCGGATTGCCTCGACGAGTTTCGGATGGCAATGACCGAGCGAACACACGGCGATGCCCATGCAGAAATCCAGATAGCTCTTCCCCGCATCGTCCCACAACCGCGCGCCGGCACCTCGCACGGGGACCAGCGGAAAGCGGCCGTAGGTGGGCAGAACGTGTTGCGCGTAGAGTTCGGGAGTCGTCATGATGGGCGGGAAAGGGGCGGACCCTAGCGCCGATGAGCCATTTGGCAAAGCGGGAAATTTCAGCTTCCGAATCAGGAAATCAACGCCTGAGGCAACTCCACGACCTCCTCCCGCAATGCGACGAAGACCCGGTCGTCCGGCCGGACATTCAGAATCGAGCCGCCGGTGAAACTGCCGAAGGCGGGAATGACGAGCGTGTGGTTGCGGAACAGGAAACACGGCAGCCGCAGGGAAGTGAGCCTGCCGTCGGGGATTTTTACAATCGGGTGCCAGTGACCGGCGATGTGAAGGCGCTCGCCGCTGACATGCGCGGGATCGTGGATGATGCGGAGGTTAGAATTCAGATCGAGATGGGGAACGGCGGCGAGTCCGGCGGGAAGCTGTTGGATTTTCACATCGTGATTTCCGATGACAAGGGTGATGGGAATTCCCAGCCGGGAGATGAAATCCGCCAGCGCGGTTTCGAGTTCGGGCGTCATGCCGGTGGGTGCGTGGAAGAGATCACCGGCGATGACGAGATGGCGGGCGTGCGATTTTTCCACCAGAGCTAACAGCCTGGCAAGGTCCCGAACGCTGTCACCTTCCGGCACCGGCAGGCCTCTTGCCCGGAAGGCAGCGGATTTACCGAGATGGATGTCGGCCACGATCAGGGTGGCACTGTTCGATAGAAAAACAGCTCCTTCAGTTAGCAGGGAGACGCCGGGGAATTTCGGAAATGGATTCATGGAGCGGCTTGGGCTTTACGGTCAGCACTCGCCGCCGCGTTGAGGTCGCGCAGCATCGACTCGAGGCGGGTGGCGGCATCGCCCGGCGAAAGCGTGGCGTTGAGCCTGTCCGCCCAGAGCGGAAACGCCATGGGTGTTAGGTTTTCGGTTTCGATGAGATGCATGGGGGTCGCTTCAATCCGGCGGATTACTGTGGTCAGGCGGGTGAGTTCGAGTTGGCGCTCCATGATCTCGCGTTCCGATTGGCGTAGCAGGAGGTTCTCGGAATCATAGCGGTGGAGCACTTCGTAAAGAAGCGACGCGCTGGACTGGAGTTCCCGCTGTGAGCGGTCTTTCTGACCTGGCGGAGTTTGCAGGATCAAGCCGGAGATCCGCGCGATTTCCCGGAACTGTCTTCGTGCCAGCTCCGCGGTGTTCATGCAGTCCACGAGATCATCCAACAGATTCTCGCTGGAGAGATCGAAGCGCAGTGATTCCTCATCGAGAACCAGGCCGCGTCTCGCGCTGAGCGAGAAGCCATAGTCGTTCTGAGTGGTCACCACCGCCTCCCCGGTCCTGCGGGAAATCCGGAACGCGAGCAGCGCGGCCAGCCCCTCATGAACGAGGCGGCCCGCAAACGGATAGAGAAACAGATGTTCCTCCGTCCTGGAACGCGCGTGTTCGATCAACAGTGATTCGTCGTCCGGCAGGCGCGACCAGCTTTTCTGAATCGCCAGAATGGGAGCCACCGCGTCCATTTCCGGCGATGGCGGCCCGTTTCCCTTCAAGCGCCAGGCGACCGCATGGGACAGCTCCGTGGACAGCGGCATTTTGGCACCGCCCCAGATGGCGATCTGGCCTTTGTCATTCTTCGCCACGATT
>JBGSTM010000129.1:0-2790 GCA_041736495.1 Akkermansiaceae bacterium | reverse complement strand
GCTCGAAACGCCCGAGTAGGCCTCCACCACGGCGGGGGCGACCTCATCAGGCGCCTCCGCTCTTACCCCATCCAAATCCCACCAATCCTGTACGGTTTTCAAACCGTCACTTTTGACCGGTTTTCACACCGTTGTTCGCAGTTGAGAGACCTTCTGCCGCTTCCTCACGGGCGAGGTGGCAGTGGTCATCGACGTGTCACCACTCCTCCCGCGCCAGGGGAATGGGAAAGCGGTAGAACCTCCATAGGAATCGCGGTGACGCCTCCTGCCCTCGTCGGCTACCTACAAGCGAGTTGAAAGTAGAGAGAGAAAGCCCGGAGAGGCCGCAGATCGGCTCGGACGAAGCCTCGCCCCACCACGCTTCGCTTCCCGCTTCCCGGTTTTGCCTCTCAGCTCTCAGCTGTCTCGGCTTACCGCTTGCCCTTTCCCTTCGCGGGTTTCGATTTCTTTAGTTTCGGACGTTCCAGCATACCGTCGTGAATGACCTTCAAGACCGCCTTGCGTTCCGCGCCCGTGAGGGTCAGTCGCGGCGCGCGCACCCATTCCTGACCCAACCCCACCTCCTGCACCGCGAGCTTGATGTACTGGACGAACTTCGGGTTCACGTCGAGATGCAGCAGCGGGGTGAACCAGTGGTACAAATCCCGGGCCGCGTCCCAGTCGCCCACCCGCGTGAGCTCCCAGAAATGCTGATTCTCCTCTGGAAACGCGATGCCCGTACCCGCGACCCAGCCGTCAATTCCCAGGATCGCACTTTCCAACACCAAATCATCTACCCCGGTAAATAGCGCGTACCGATCCCCACACACCCGCCGCAGATCCGTCAGGCGCCGGGTGTTCCCAGAACTTTCCTTCAAGGCGACGTAGTTCTTGTGGTTGGCCAATTCCGCAAAGAGTTCCGGCGTCAGATCGTGTCCGTAGCTGATCGGATTGTTGTAGATCATGAGCGGCAAATCCGTGGCCCGGGCTACCGCGCGAAAATGGAAGAGGGATTCGCGCGGATCCGGTGACTTGTAGATCATGGGCGGCATCACCATGAAACCGTCGGCGCCGAGCTCGGTGCCGTCCTGCACGTAGCGGACCGCCTCCGCCACGCTGGATTCTGCCACGCCGCTCAACACCGGTACTCGGCCGTGCACCGCCTGGACCATGGCCTCAAGGACCGCGCGCTTCTCCGGAGCCGTCAGCGACTGATTCTCGCCGAGCGATCCGAGAAAGATCAGTCCTTGAACGCCGGAGCGGATGAGCACCTCGGCATGGGCTGCCGTGGCGTCGAGATTCAGGGAGCCATCCCGATGGAGCTGAGTGGTGATCGCGGGGAATACGCCGGTCCAGTACGGTTTCATTAAAGGACTAGGATGGTCGGAGGCGGTCGTTCCGGCTTGCAAGCATTGCCCTCGGCCTGGGCTAAACGGAGCACATTGGGGGGCTTGAGCCCTGCGGGCCGGCGCTGGAATCAGGCTTTCGAAATGCTCCCTCAACCCGGGCACCCGGCAAACCCGCGGAAACCCCGACAACTGCGTTGCCACCTCCCCGGCTTCCAGCCGCTCCACCGTTCGCTTGGAAACGCCCGCCTCATACGCCAAGCGCCGCCTGCGTCAGATTTTACCCCAATCGGGCGCTGGCCAGCCGTGCGCCCAATTACTCGAGAATGCGTTCATCAGTTAGCTGTGCCGTGATTCTCATAACTCGTCACATCTGACGACTTAACGCCAATGAACAACGCAATTCGCCGTTCGGGGCGATTTGTGAATCCGTGGACCCAGATCGCCTGGCGAGTGGTGGACAGGTGCCGTTTGCCTTCAACCTCGGTTACGTCGGGTTGTCCGAAGAATGAGGGAACCAGAGTTCTCATGTTCGGCTCGGACTCGAGGTCGTTCATCCAATGGCCGCGACAAATTCACCGATGACTGCAAATTCCGCGTCTGCATTGGATTCAAGAATGATGGGTTGAAAACGTGGATCGTGTGAGTCGGGTTCGAGGCGGATCCTGGTGTGAGTCCAGGAGTCTTCACCCAGGGCGACCTTCTCGCTGCGATAAATCTTCACCGTGTATTGCCCTCCAGCATCAGGGTCGTGGAGGTCACGGGACTGAACGAGCACCACCTTTCCCAGGTTCTTCGAGTTCCGGCAGGAGCGCCCCGGCGCCTTGGATCTGGAGATAGCAGTTGGTTTCGGGATCGGTGGAATAGACGTAGCAGCCCTTAGTGCCTCGGGTCATCAGTGTCCGGTAGGTGTTCTTGATGATGAGGTCGGCTTTCTCCCGGGCAGCGGCGGGATTGGTCTTCAATAGGCGCTTGTAGCCTTTCATGGAGGCGTCGCCGCGGGAGCGTTTGGCACCGTCCGTGACGACCTTGCCATGGCGGACGACAAGGTCGGGGCCGAGGAGCACGCCCACGTAATCGAGTTCGAGTCCCTGGCACGTGTGGATGCACCCGACTTCCCGGACAGAGTCCGATTTCACGATCCAGAGTGAACCGTCCTCGCTGAGGTTCCATCTCGCTTGAAACGCTCCGCCGTCGAGTCGGATGGTAGGAAGGATGGTTCACCTCCCGCTCGCGACCGCCGATGAAGGTGCTCACGATGGCATCCTTGGGTGTGGCCTTGCCTCCTGCCATTGCTTGAGCTCCACGATGACTGCGGTGCGCTGGCCCTCCTCGCGGGTGCCGGTGACGATGAAATCGACGCGCTTGCTGGTCTGCGGGATGTTGAACTCGATCGCGACCCCGGCGTTGTTGGGAATGTCGGCGTCCTCCAGCACGGTATCCATGTGCCGAAGTGAGTGTTTCC
>JBGSTM010000122.1:0-4769 GCA_041736495.1 Akkermansiaceae bacterium | reverse complement strand
CACGGCGGCCGCGAGTTCGGTCACATCGGCGCGCGCCTGCGCCTGCCACGCAAAGCCGTGGTCGGGCATTGGGAAGACAAGGAAGTCCACGAACGCCTCGCCGCCTGGGCTCGCGCCGCCCGCGGCTGGCACATGTCGCGCAACCTCAAGCTTGCTAGAATCGGCGACAACATGCGCCACGTCTCCGTCACGGAAGGCGACAAGGTTTCCGCACAGATCCGTTTCGGCTGGGAAGTGAACACCTTCGGCGTCGGCGACCTCGTCGCCAGGATCAACGCCGTCACCGATCTCCAGATCGATGCGCTCTGCGCGGTTTATGAAAAGCAATACCGCGTCGCTCCCGAGTTGAAAAAAGGCGCCGCCCGCCACCAATCGCTGCGCGACTCAGCCGCCATCGAGATCGGCCTGCGCACGCTGCTAGAGGAAGGCGGCTTCACCGCGTTCACCACCACCTTCGAAGATCTCCACGGTATGAAACAACTGCCCGGACTCGCCGTGCAACGGCTGATGGAAGACGGTTACGGATTCGCCGGTGAGGGCGATTGGAAGACCGCCGCCCTTGTCCGCATCATGAAAGTCATGGCCGACGGACTCGAAGGTGGCACCTCGTTCATGGAGGACTATACCTATCACCTCGATCCCGCCAACCCGCTCATCCTCGGCGCGCACATGTTGGAAATCTGCCCTTCCATCGCCTCGGAGATTCCAAAAATTGAAATCCACCCGCTCGGCATCGGCGGCAAGGAGGATCCCTGCCGCATGGTCTTCGACTGCGGCGCGGGCAAGGCCGTCAACGGCTCCATCATCGATCTCGGCAGCCGCCACCGTTTCCTCGTCAACGAAGTGGAATGCGTCGCCCCGCAAAACGAACTGCCGAAACTTCCCGTCGCCCGCGTTTTGTGGAAACCTCTACCCGATCTCAAGACCGCCACCGCCGCGTGGATCTACGCCGGCGGCGCGCACCACACGGTGCTCTCCTACGCCCTCACCAGCGAGCACCTCGAAGACTTCGCGGAAATCGCGAAAATCGAGCTCAGCGTGATCGACGAGGAGACGCGACTCCGCTCTTATAAAAACGAGCTTCGTCAACAAGACCTCTATTTCCACCTCGCCCAAGGCATCCAAGGCTGATGAGCATCTATCAATCCATCAAGGAGGAGTGCCTCGCCGCCAACCTCGCGCTGCCGAAAACCGGACTCGTCGACCTAACGTTCGGCAACGTTTCCGTGGCCGATCCCGCGCGCTGCGTCTTCGCCATCAAGCCGAGCGGCGTGGATTACGAAAAACTAACTGCCGGCGACATGGTGATCCTCGATTACGAGGGCAACCTCATCGAAGGCGAGCTTCGGCCGTCTTCGGACACACCGACGCACCGCCACCTGTTTCTCCATTTCCCCGGCATCCGCTCCGTCGTCCACACGCACTCCCGCAGCGCCGTCGCCTTCGCCCAGGCGGGCCTTGATCTTCCCTGCCTTGGCACCACGCATTGCGACTATTTCCACGGACCGGTCCCGGTCACCCGCACGATGACTCCCGAAGAAGTCGGCGGCGAATACGAGTGGGAGACCGGCAAGGTCATCGTCGAGCGCTTCGCCGGAATCAATCCGCTGGACGTGCCCGCAGTGCTCGTTAGAAATCACGGCCCCTTCGTCTGGGGCTCATCCGGCACCAAAGCGGTCGAAACCGCCCTGGCCCTCGAAATCGTCGCGGACATGGCGATCAAGACGCTCGCCATCAATCCATCCGCCGCGCCCGCTCCGTCCCACCTGTTGGACAAACATTTCCTACGCAAACACGGCCCGGCCGCCTACTACGGCCAGCCAGCCTGAGCAGACTCCCGAAACCAAAAACCAACACCATGCAAACCACAGACTGGATCGTCATCTCCCTCTACTTCGCCCTGATCGGGGCGGTCGCCCTGTATTACGGGCGACAACAGAAGGACACCACCGACTATTTCCTCGCCGGAAGAAGCGCGGGATGGATCACCATCGGAGCTTCCATCTTCACGTCGAACATCGGCTCCGAACACATCGTTGGTCTCGCCGGTCAGGGTGCCGCCACCGGGATGGCCATGGCCCACTGGGAGCTCCATGCCTGGGTGCTCATCATGCTCGCCGGCATCTTCGTTCCCTTCTATTACAAATCCGGGGTCGAAACGATTCCGCAGTTTCTTGAAAAACGCTTCAGCGCCCGCACCCGCTGGATTCTATCGGTTGTCTCGCTGGTGGCCTACATCTTCACCAAGGTGAGCGTCACCGTGTATGCGGGAGCCATCGTGTTCCAGGCCCTGCTGCCGGAAATCAACCTCACGATCGGCAGCCTCTATCTGGACGCCTTCTGGATCGGAGCGTTTTCCACCGTCATCATCACCGGTCTCTATACCGTCTTCGGCGGCATGCGCGCCATCATGGCCACCGCCACTCCGCAGGCGGTCATCATCCTGTTCGGTTCCTTCGTCATCACCGCCATCGGCCTGGGCCGTCTCGGTGGCGATGCCGGCGTGGTCGCCGGTTGGGGTGAGCTCATCACCTCGGCCAAGGGCAACGCCGACAATTTCGCGCTGTGGCGTCCGCTCTCCGACCCGGATTTCCCGTGGCTCGGAGTGTTGATCGCCTCGCCGATCATCGGCATCTGGTATTGGTGTACCGATCAATACATCGTCCAGCGCACGCTCACGGCGAAGGACCTCGCCACCGCACGCCGCGGCGCCCTGTTCGGCGGTTTGCTCAAGGTCTGGCCGGTTCTCATCTTCCTGATTCCCGGCATGATCGGCTGGTCGCTCGACCTGAAGTTCAACCGTGGTGCCACCGACCCGCTGCTCACCGCTGAATACAGCATGGACATTTCCAAGAGCGAGAAAGCATCGGTCATGAATGCCGCTAACGCCCGTCTCCGCGAACTCAACGACACCAAGGATGCCTCCGGCAAAGCGGGCTTCTTCATCCAACGCGAACTCAAGCAGACGAAAGTGGTCGGCGCGAACGGCGAGGAGAAATCGGTGATGGCCTTCGCCATCCAGGGCGACCAGGTGTTCCCCACGCTGGTCACCCGCCTGCTGCCCACCGGCATCCGTGGCCTTATCGTCGCCTGTCTGTTAGCCGCACTGATGAGCTCGCTGGCCTCGCTCTTCAACTCCAGCGCCTCGCTCTTTACCGTGGATGTGTATGAAAAGCTCCGACCCGGCCAAACCCAGAAGCACCTGCTCATGGTTGGCCGCATCGCCACCACCGTGGTTGTCGGCGTCGGCATGATCTGGATCCCCGTCATGAAACAGATTTCAGACGGCGGTCTCTATCAATATCTGCAAAGCGTGCAGGGCTACCTCGCGCCGCCGATCACCGCAGTGTTCCTGCTGGGTCTTTTCTGGAAGCGGATGAATTCCGCCGGAGCCACCTCCGCCCTGGCCATCGGCTTCGTACTCGGCATGATCAAGCTCAGCCTCCAGTCGTTCTTCGGCGCGGGCGAAGGAAAGATCCACGATCCCGCCTTCCTCGCGGCCATCGCCGATTTCAACTTCCTCTACGCCACGGGAGTCCTGATGCTCATCAGCATGATCGTCATGATCTCCGTCTCGTTGATGACGGCCCCACCGACCGAAGCACAAACCCGCGGGCTCACCTACGGTTCCATCCACCACCTTGCCGGAGACGAGATCAAGGACAGCTGGGATTTCGGCAACAAACTGATGAGCGGCCTCATCCTGCTGCTCGTCGGCGGCATGTATCTTTACTTCAGCTTCTGGCTGAAATGACAAACCCGGCCGGGCCTAGCGAACTAACATCCAGCTCCCGCGCCACGACGCCCGCCTTTCACGGCGGGCGTCATTTGGTTTTCCGGGGAGGGATCCCCCTTCGTTTCATGGATTTCCACCGCAGCAACACGGACCAACGGCATTCACCGCCCTGACCATGACCGGCAGCCAAGAGTGGATCCCGAGCGAAAAAAACCGTGGATGGGCGCCTGTTCCTCGTGCTTCAAAGCAGACCCGAGATTTGCGATGAGCTCCGTCACGGATGCGGCGTGATGGCGAGAATGGTGATTTGATTCCTGCCGGGGCCGTAGATCCAGAAGATCCGCCATGCATCCGGGGTTTTGTTTTCCGCGTAGGCTTCGAAGACCTCTTCTCCGTTCGGGCCTTTGATGGATTCAAATTTGTGGGTGTTGAGCCCAGGGTGGCGGGGATTAGCTTCGAGTAACCCCAAGGCTTTTCTCACCGCCTTCAGGCGCTTGGCCAAGCTTATATCGGATTCCAAGGCGTCGAGTTGAATCGACGCCCGCCCGGTGAATCGAAGCTCGAAGACCATGCTCAATCGATTTCTCCGTTGGCAAAGCTGGCGAAACTCCCTCGGGAGATGGTCCGGCCTTCTGCGGCCTGGGTAAGACCGTCTCGCACGGCACCAAGGGCATCCTTGTTTTCGAACAGCCATTTTTCACGGGCTGGAATCTCCGCGAATGGCTCCAGGATGATTCGTCCACTCGAATCCACACTAGCTTGAAAACTGCTGACGCCACGCGCAAGGGGACCGAGAGTGATGCGGCCTTTGGCATCCGGACGAATGGTGAGTGTTTTTTCCATGAAGAGAAATTACACGAAGTGGGATTTGACTCAAGTGGGAAGTTGCGCAGTGTCGGCGCTGGTTCAAAGCTGGATTTTCCGCTGGATCAAAACTAGACGGATTTTAGCGTGAAATGGCCGAGGATTGGTGGCCATGTTGACTTGGGTGAATGATCGAGGACCCAGAGCTTGCGCAACGGGTGGAAAAGCA
>JBGSTM010000116.1:0-1854 GCA_041736495.1 Akkermansiaceae bacterium | reverse complement strand
CGTTTTTCGAGGTCAGCGACTTTTCCGGCGTCTCCTTCAAACAGGGAGAGCTGGTCCATCTGGGTGCCGACCGCGCCTTTCAGACCGCGGACCGGGTAGTTCGCGATGACGGAGTCGAGCGCGTGGAGCGCGCCTAGCAGTTCCTCGCCGAACATGGCGATGCGCTTGCCAAGCGTGGTCGGTTGGGCGGCGACATTATGGGTGCGGGCGGTGAGGATGAGGTCGCTCCACTGTTCCGAGCGTTCGCGGAAGCGGCGGAGCGTGGCCACCGTCTTGTCGCGGACGATGAGCAACGAGCGGTAAACCTGGAGTTGTTCGACGTTTTCCGTGAGGTCGCGGGAGGTCATGCCTTTGTGGACCTGCTCGTGGCCGGCGAGGTCATTGAACTCCTCGATGCGCGCCTTCACGTCGTGGCGGGTGATTTTTTCCCGCGCCATGATGGAGGCGGGGTCGACGCTGTCCTTGACGGCTTCGTAGGCGGCGATGGCCTCGGCCGGGACATCCAGGCCGAGATCGCGCTGGGCCTTCATCACGGCGATCCAGAATTCCCGCTCCAAAACGATGCGGCCCTCCGCGGACCAGATGGATTGAAGGGCGGGCGAGGCGTAGCGTTCGGCGAGGACGTTGGGGATCACGCGGCGGACCTTGGAGGGCCGGAAATGAACTTTCAAGAGGCACTTGCCTAAAAGTTCCGGGTCTCGACCGCCCTGAATGACGGGAAACCAAGTGCACCGGATCCAACACAACTCCCTGATCAGGAGTGGTCGGGGCGGCCAGATTCGAACTGACGACATCCGCGTCCCAAACGCGGCGCTCTACCAGGCTGAGCTACGCCCCGGTGCACGGGCGGACCCTTGGGGATTCCCTCCGGCGAATCAAGAACTTCCTGAAGGAAAATTTCACCTCCCTCGAAATGCCCGCTTCGAGGTGGATGGAAGCTTCATCCGCGTCATCGATCTGTCCCATCCAGTCCCTTGACTTCCCCGCCAGAGGCGACATTCTGTCCGGCGACAGGGGTGCTCTTCGATCGCAGAGCCGAGATTTTCCAACGCGCGGAAAAGACCCTCCGAACCTGACGCGGGTCATGCCGCCGTAGGAAGTCGAAACCCAACGCAGTTTCCCTTTCCCCGGCCGTGCAAGTTCCGCACGGCCTTTTTCTTGCTCTCAACTATCGACCCTCAACTCTCAACCTCTTCAAAAAATGATCTCCACCGAAGAAACCACCGGCGCTCCCGCTCCCGAAACCCACGACGCCTCCCTCGCCCCGCTCCCCGCTTCCACCCGTGTTTACGTCCAGGGCGAGCTCTTCCCGCAGATCCGCGTGCCGATGCGTGAAATTTCCCTCTCGGACACCAAGTCCTTCAACGGCCGCATCGAGAAAAACGAAGCCGTCCGCGTCTATGACTGCTCCGGCCCGTGGGGCGATCCGGATTTCAAAGGCACTTCCGAAGAGGGCCTCCCTCCCCTCCGCCGCGATTGGATTCTAGCCCGTGGCGATGTCGAAGCCTACGACGGCCGCGAAGTCCAGCCGCAGGACAACGGCTACCTCACCGAGAAACACGTCGAGTTCGCCTCGAAATCCGAACGCGCGAACAAATTCGTCGAGTTCCCCGGCCTCACCGCCGACCGCCGCCAGCCGCTCCGCGCCACAGGCAAGCCCGTCACCCAGAAATACTACGCCGACCAGGGCATCATCACCGCCGAGATGGAATTCATCGCCATCCGCGAAAACATGCGCCGGAATCAGATCGGAGATCGGGGATCGAAGATCGGGGATTTAAGAGAAGACATCGTCAGAAACGATCTCCACAAGCAGCACAAGGGCTCCGCCCAGGAATCTTCCATCTACGATCC
>JBGSTM010000061.1:0-17087 GCA_041736495.1 Akkermansiaceae bacterium | reverse complement strand
CACGGCGGCTTCACCGATGGCGAGCGGGCCGGTGCGATGCGCAGCCTGGACGGCTAACAGCCCGTGGCGGGCGGCTTCTTCTTCGAGGATGCGCCGACCGGTGGAATTCGCGAGTGCCGGATAGGCCTGATATTCCAGATGACTGACGGCTTGCCCGGCGTTGTGGTTTCTCACGCGCCCGTCGAAGGTGACGACCGCCCCGGCGGCCGGATTGTCGAGCGCCGCCGCCAGCGACGGAATGTCGATGGGCTGGCTGACGAGGAAGAAACCAATGGATGAGGACATGAGCGGATGGATGAGATCTTCAGGAACCTTTCAATGAATCAATTGATGAGGAAGGCAGGAAAGCAGGAAGGGCGAAATCAAGGATTCCATTCCTGTATTCCTGCCTTCCTTATTGAATTTCAAATCACCCGTTTCACGGTTAGAGTCAGAGTGGCGAAATTGAGAAGCAGCCCGTGCTTGAGATTGGTGGCCCGGAGATAGCTGCGAACTTGTGCGAAATGCACGTCCTCCAGCGCCTTGATGGCTTTCAGTTCGACCACCAGCTCATCGTTGACGAGAATGTCCAGTTTGTGCGTCCCCACCAACTCACCATCGTAATGGACCTCCACTTCCTTCTGAAACTCGGCTTTGATTCCGTATTTGCGAAACTCAATCCTGAGACAATTTTCGTAGATGGACTCCAAAAAACCCGGCCCTTTGTTTTTATGGACGGCAATGCAGGCTCCTATGACTTGGTTGGTTAATTCTTCGAGTTCCAGTGGCATGAGGTTGGTTTTCAGTGGTGGTTGGAATGCAGCGAAACGTTCCTCAGCCTCCGGACATTGGGGGAAGGAATGCGACGGAATCATTTTCCCGCAACGGGTGGTCCCAGGAAACGAACTCGTCATTCACGGCGGCGCGGAAGTCGGTCATCGCAAGTCCCAGCGAGTGTTCACGATCCAGCTCAGCGTAGAGCTGTGCGGGCGTTTCCGCCGGGCTGTTAACGCGCTCTTCCGCCAGGCCGCGGCGCTCGGCGAGCAGGCCATAGTAACAGACGGTCAGCGTCATGGCGTGGTGGCGGTTTCCCAATCCTCGGGAGTGTTGGCGTTGTCGAGCGCGCGGGGCGTCACCGGGTCCAACAGGCGGCAGTCGTTGCGGATGAGGACTTTCCTCGGGCAGCGGAAATCATCGACGACCGCCTGCTCTAGCACGGACAAAGATCCGGCGGCGTAGAGCGCACACAGTGGCTCCGGCAGCCCGTCGGACTCGCTGCGGTAGGAGAGAAATGATTCATCGGCGAGTTTGGAGGAAATGAGATTTTCGAGCGTCGGAAGATCGAGTCGCGGAAGATCGCAGGCGAGCACCAGCCAATCGGAATCGGGATGCAAGCGCATGCCGGACACGATGCCGGCCATCGGTCCGTGGCTGGCACCGGCGGGATCGCGCACGATTTCCAACTCATCGAGCCCGGCGGGGATTTCCTGATCGTGGCGTAGTGATAGAACGACGGACTCGCAGCCCGCCTCGCGCAGCAGATCGCAGCAGCGTCGGGCAAGCGTGCGGCCGTCCGGATGGATGAGTGTCGCCTTGTCCCGGCCCATGCGCGAGCTGCGGCCACCGGCGAGAACGAGGCCGTGAAGGGTGCGGTTGGTTTTCATGCGTGATAGTCGCCGGACTTGCCGCCGGTTTTGGAAATCAGCCGGAGATCGACGATGCGGATGGCTTTGTTCATCGCCTTGCACATGTCGTAAACGGTGAGAGCGGCGATGCTGGCTCCGGTCATGGCCTCCATCTCGACGCCGGTTTTCCCGGTGGTGGAAACCTCGCAGCGGATGGCGACACCGGTGTCGTTAGGGGTGATTCGGAATTCGCAGTTTTCGACGGGCAGCGGATGGCAGAACGGGATGAGATCGCTGGTTTTCTTCACCGCCATCGTTCCGGCGATGATTGCCGTCTGGAAGACCGGGCCTTTCGGGCCGTGCAAGTCGTTGTTCTGGAATTTCCCGATGATTTCCGCGCCGAGTTCCATCCGCGCCTCGGCGACGGCGGTGCGGCGGTTAGGGGATTTTTCCGTGATGTCCACCATGGTCGGCTGACCGCTGCGGATGTGGGTGAAATCGGGGTTGCTCATAGCCAAGGGGTGAAGGGAAATGCGGCGGCGGTCGATCCGCGTGGCGGCAAGGTGATGAATCCATCGCTCTTGAGCAAGCCGATGAAGTCGCCGCTGTTGCCTATGACGGCGGGCTCGGCGCGGCCGTCCGCACGGAGCGTGACGGGGAGATGGCGGGTGAATCCGGGAAGCTGCATCGTGCGGGCATCCATCACCACCCGGCGGGGACGGGGCGGCTTCAGCCCGGTGGCGACAGCGAGTGCAGGAACTAACAACGTGTGCAAGCCGGTCAGCGCGGAGACGGGATTTCCGGGAAGTGCGAGTATTACCTGCCCGCCCGGCCCGGCCCAGCAGCCGGCGGGTTTACCGGGACGATTTGCCACGCCGTGGAAAATTTCCCGGCAGCCGAGTTCATTCAGAAGCGAGGGGACGAAATCGTGGATGCCTTTTGACACCGCGCCGGTGAGGACCAGCCAATCGTGGGAGGCAAGCAGCGATTCCACTGCCGGGCGGGCGGCGGAGACGTCGTCGCTCAACACGCCGACGTGCCGCGGCGGGTAGCCCGCGATTTGCAGCGCGGCGGCGAGCGAATGGGCGTTCGACTGGCGGATTTGATGGGGTTCCGGGGTTGCGTCCACCGCGACGAGTTCGTCTCCGGTGGCGATGACGGCGATTTCCGGCAGCTTCGATACCCGGAGCCGCGCCGCGCCGCAGGAGGCGGCGACGCCGATTTCCCGCGAGCCTAGCAGGCAGCCGGATTCCAGTAGAATCTCCCCAGCCGCGGCATCGCTTCCCGCGTGGTGAATGAATCGCCCGGCGACCGGTGCGGCGGTGTCGGGAAATTTCACTGCTCCCGCTTCGCCCTCAGTCACGTCTTCCACCGGAATGATGCAGTCGGCACCGAGCGGGCACGGCGCACCGGTCATGACTTCGACACAGGTGCCGGATTCACCGGAAAGCGCGATCACTGCTTTCCCCGCCGGAGCGGAACCGGTGACACGGAACGTCCGCTGCCCGGCCTGCCAATCGGAAAATCTCAGCGCGTAGCCATCCATCATCACCCGGTCGAACGCGGGAAACGCCCGGTCGGCGAGCACGTTTTCCCGTAAAACCCGGCCGGCGGCATCCTGCAAACGGCAGCTTTCCACCGCCAGCAGAGGCGAGTTTATCAGAAGAAGCTCAAGCGCCTCGTGGAAGGAAACCATGCGTGGATCTTCGTGCAGCGAGCCTTTTCGCCAAGGGAAATTCTCAGCGCCGGTGAATCTCATAGCCTGTCGGTTGACTTTTCGTTCGTCGCCCGCCATACCCCGCTCATGTCGTCAGCTTTGCCGCCCAAACCCCGGATCATCGGACCAAAAGTCCGGATCTGCATCGTCGCCTCGAAGTACAACGAGCAGTTCACCGACGCGCTGGTGGAAAACACGATCGAGGAGTTGGGCGAGTTGGTGCCACAGGGTCGTGTGGACCTGATCCGGGTGCCCGGTGCGTTTGAAATCCCGGTGATGATCGCCTCCATCCTCGATCGGGATCCGCCGGCCTGCGTGATCGCACTCGGCGTGATCATCCGCGGCTCCACCGAACATGCGGACATGGTGGCCAGCTCGGTGACCTACACGCTGCAGCAACTCGCCATCCAATCGCTGCGTCCGGTGATTCATGAAGTTTTGCTGGTCGCCGACGAAAAGCAGGCCTACGCACGCTGCATCGGAGCCCAGCTCAACCGGGGCCGCGAGGCCGCGCGAGCCGCCGCCTCGATGATAGACATCTACCAGGAACTCGACCGATCCATGCCCCGTAACGCCTCCCATAAAAAGCACCGCAATGCCTAGCCGCCGCCACATCCGCGAGGCGGTCGTCCAATTTCTTTACTGTGCCGATCTCGAAGGTGGCGCGGACCCGGCGGCCTTGCGGGGACCGTTCTGGGATTTTGTCACGGAATCCGACCGCCGCAGTCTCCAATTGGCGACGTTCCGCACCGTCCACCACCTCGCCCACGGGCGGGAGGGACGATTGAGCGAATTTGTCGAGCGCCAAGCCATGGCGATGACGCTGCTCTCGGCCTGGCCACAAGCGGAGAGTTTGAAAATCGACCTCAAGCGAGTGGCTGAACTGGAATCCGGCTGGAGCACCTCGTTCGCCAAGCTCGAACGCCTGCCGAAGGACGACGACGATGCCTCCGTGGCGGAAAGCTTCGGCGATGCCTTGGAAATCCTTTTCAAAGTGGACCGCGATCTCGCAGCAGCCCGCCGCCGGTTCATCGAGGGCCTGGAGGATTTCCCCGCGCTGCGCGGGCAAATGGAAGCCGTGGCGGCGACCATCCGCCGGCTCCAACGGATTTCCGACCGGCTCCGGATGGTGGAGGAGCCTGAAAAATTCCCCGAACAGGCCGACCTCGCCCGACTCCGCGACTCCAAGCTGGAAATCAGCCAGCTTCGCGAAATGGCCGATGAACTGGTCGACAAGATTCTCGCGAAAAAGGAACCCATCGACGAAATGCTCGCCACGGTGGTCCAGAATTTCTCGCCCGAGCGGATCGATCCGGTCGACCGGGCGATCCTCCGGCTCGGCACCTACGAACTGCTGCATGCCGCAACTCCGCCGAAGGTGGCGATGAACGAAGCGATCGAGCTCGCCAAGCGGTTCGGCACCACCGACTCGCGGCGCTTTGTGAACGGCGTGCTCGATAAAGTCGCCCGGCAGGCCGCTGAACCGTCCGAAAAGCAGGATGTTTTATAATTGGTAAGTCGCGGCGCAGTCTCCATACAAGTGCGCGAGATTCCCACCATGACGCGCTACCCGACCCCCTTTCAGCAGAAAACCCTCTGGAACGCCGCCACCGGATTTTCCATTCTTGTCATCGGAATCCTGTTAGTCGGCCTGATCTGGCTGATGGGTGTGATTTTCGGATTTCTCCAACCGGTGCTGATTCCCCTGATTGTTGCCGGGATCGTCGCTTACGTGTTGGATCCTGTCGTAAAATTCCTGGAAACCCGCGGGATGAGCCGGCTGTGGGCGGTCATCACCCTTTTCCTCTCCATCCTGCTGGCGGTCACCCTGCTTGTCGCCGCCATCCTCCCCGGAATCCAGCGCGGGCGCATGGCCGCGCGCGATTTTCTTAACAGGGCTCCCGCCGCCAGCGGACCGGCCGTTCCAGGAAGCAGGACTCCTGACGACGGCACGGAACATCTCGCCCCCACGCTGGCCCGCTCGCTTCACGACTTGCGCGTCCGCCACCGCAACGGCCCCGTCGGCTGGCTGCTCACTGAAACGGACGATCAAGGCAGCCCGCTGTCGGCGGACCTGCAGTCCGTTGCTCCGGAATCGCTCGATCCCTTCGCCCGCACCCGAGCCGGACGCATGCTCGTCGAGAATCTGGACGTGATATTCAACACCGGCCGGACCTGGCTCACGGCGGGCTCCACCAAGGTACTGGGTTTCCTCGGACTCTTCCTGGGAATGATCATGGTGCCGATCTATCTGTTTTTCTTCCTCAAGGACTCCGCCTCCATCCGCACCCACTGGCACGACTACGTGCCGCTCAAGGCGTCGCGCTTCAAGACATCGCTGGTGGACACGCTCCAGGAAATCAACGGCTATCTGATATCCTTCTTCCGCGGGCAGGTGCTTGTCGCCGCGATCGATGGAATCCTGGTAGGCATCGCCCTGACCATTTTCGGCCTGCCATACGGACTTCTGATAGGAGTCTTCATGGCCATCCTGGGAGTCATCCCCTACATCGGCAACATTCTCTGCCTGATACCCGCCTGCATCATCGCGTATCTGCACGCGCAGGGCACCGCGCCTTTCGGAATGGGCCCGTGGGCCTATGTCGGCAGCGTGGTTGCGATCTTTGTGGTGGTGCAGCAGATCAACTCGCTGGTCACCGCGCCCAAGATCGTCGGCGACTCGGTGGGATTGCACCCGCTGACCGTCATTTTTTCGATGCTCTTCTGGTCGCTCGTGCTCGGCGGCTTCATCGGCGCGCTGCTGGCGGTTCCCCTAACCGCCGCCGTGAAGGTGCTGTTCCGACGCTTCATCTGGGAGCGCCAGCTGCGGGAATCCGTTGAAATCGAGGTGGTTTAGTGTTTTTCGAGGCGGTCATGAAACATCGGGAGGGCCGCCTTACACAAGACACTGTGCCCCCCGCCCCGCGCGGCTGGAATTCTCCCCCCGGATTATCCCAGCTTGGCGCGAAACGAGAGGCGCAAGAGGCTTGTAGAATCTGCTTCTGACGGCAAGGCGATTTCCTTGTCAGGCGTAAGAAGTTTTCCGAAATCCGGATCTATCTGGCAATTCGGTTGCGGATGGACTTCTGGGCCTGGTCCAGCAGCACTCTCAGCTCGGAGTCCGATCCCGGAGCCTCCGCCGCCAGAATCGGCAGACTGTCAGTTCCTCCCACCCGCCCGAGAAGTCTCACGGCCGAATGGCGGACGGTGCCCTGGGTCTCCGGAATCCGCCGGATCACGGCGCTCTCGATGGGCTGGCCCAGATCACCGTAAAGTGCCTCCCACGCCATCGGATTCTTAAACCAAAGTTCATCAAGAATGGGAATCACCGCGGGATTCTTTTCCTTCACGATCAGGGTAATGATTTCAGGTGGCACCGGCTTGCCTTCGGCGACGAGTTTGTCCACCACCGTCAAAGCCGCGTCGCTGGCCGGACCGGGTGTTTCCGACCAGACCGCCAGCGCCTTGCAGATGTTCCCTTTGAAATCGACCATGTCCTCGCCGAGCATGGTAATCAGCTTGCGGCTGATGTCGGTTCGATAGATTTTCGGCTCGGCTTCGGCGAGACGTTGCACGGCGCGTTTCACCCGCTCCAGATCAATGCTTTCGAGCTCCCTTTTGTTCAGATCGTAGAAGGCGGGATCGTCCTTTTCCGTCAGCTTTTCGATCGATCCCTCGACAAAGATGTCGGTCCCCACCCGCACTTCGATGATTGAGATTTCCGGATAGGTATTCTCCACCTGCCCCAAGGGTGCGGAAAGTTCCACTAGCTCCTGCAAGGTATTGTTGATCCCGGAAAGGACCAGCAGATAGTCCCCGCCGCTTCGCGGATAGTAGTGGGAGGAGACATCCGCCCCGGTGACGCGTAGCAGATAGTCGCGCACCAGGAACCGGTGGCTGTCGCTCAGCCCCCTCAGCCAGATGCCGACGGCCTGCTTCATGCTTCCCTCCTTGGCGAGCCTGGCGATTTCCGCCTCCAGCGGGCCGGTTCCGATCCGGGTCCGCATGGCGGCGACGGAGTTGTCCCCTTCCTTGAACTCCGCGGCTCCGGCATCTTCCACAGGTGCGATGAGGTCCCGAGGTGTAATGACCGCTTGAGCTGGCATAACCTCCGATCCCTGTCGGAAAAAATAGGGCACTGCCAGAAGGCCGCAGGAGAGCAAACACGCCACACCAAAGGATTTCATGCGGGCTCTCGGATTCGCATAAATCAGTAGCGAGGTTCCCAGCAGGCAGACGAACCCGGCCATCAGAAAACGATTCTCCAGAGGCATTCCGTCGAGAACCCCACCACGACTGGTTCCGAACATCAGGAACAACGCCATCAGCACCATTCCCACAACTCCCACAGCTCCGGCAATCACCCGCTGCGGAGAGGCCGGCTCCATCACCGCCGGATCCGGCAGGTCGCCGTAGCGCACCGGCTTCACGCCGATCATGGATTCGCCACCCGGCAGTGGAATCCGGTGGAACCGGTTCAGGTCCGGGCTCTTCTCCTCGCTGGGATAAAATTTCCGGCCCCGCACGATCACTTCGTCGTTGATTCGGAATCGGTGCTCACAGCCCCCACACTCGACGGTGCGCTCGCGCAGATCATCTCCCACCTTGAACCGCTGGCCGCAAGAAGGGCAGCGAATCAGCAACAGTGAATCTTCAGGTAAGCTTGATGACATGTCTTGCGGAGAAGTCTTGATGCAAAGCACCCCGATTGCAACCCCAAGCATCGCCACGGTCTGAGGCGGATAAAGACTTGAGCCACCAATCGTTTGCGAATTTACTTCAGAAACATTAAAGATTGACCTTTCCCGATCTTCCCGATATCTGATTCATCAATCATTCCTTGTCGAAAATGAAATCACTCAGCCTCAGCCTCCTTCCGTCTGTCAGGAATCCCGAAGAATCCGACTCACTCCAGATGGAACGGGAAGGATTCGTGGACGAAGCCGCCGTGTTCGCCCTGTTGAGCGGCCCGACCCATCTGCGGAGCGTGTCTTATCCGGAAGATCTCGCCCTGGCTGCGGACGATTTGGATTTCGCAGGTTGGCAGGTGCCCACCGCACCGGCGGCCCGACCTGCTGAATTTCCACCACAGGTAATCGATGCCATCGTCCGCCGCGCGGCTCCTCCTTCTTTCAATGAACCGGGAATCGGCTCGCCACACCTCGGATCCCACCGCTGGTGGCTCGCCGGCCTGGCAGGTGCGTTGTCCGCACTCCTCTTTTCTGTGTTGTTGGTCGCGCTCTCCTCCCGGTCCGGCCTAAGACCGGAGCCTGGCCCCGTTCCTGACATCGTCCGCGTTCCGAGTCCAACAACTCCGACTGAAGCCCCCCCCGAGCCAAAATCCTCTCCCGAGCTAACCGATGTTTCCAGCTGGCACCATTGAGCCCCAGTGCGGCGACGATTGACGCAGGAGAACCTGTCGTTCAGCGTGCGCCACGTATGTCCCGCCCCGGATTAATTCTCAAACTCAGCTGTGCCGACCAGCCGGGCATCGTCGCCAAAGTCGCGAACTACGTCGCCGGCCACCGCGGCAATCTGGTCGAGTTCGCTCAGTTTTCCGACAAACTTGCTGGAAAATTCTTCGCCCGGCTGGAAATCGAAACCCGCGACCTCGACGTCGAAGCACAGGACTTCATGGATGGATTCGGCACCTTGGGGCGTTCCCTACATGCAGCCTGGCATTTCCGGCGACTCCCCTATCGCATGAAAACCGCGGTGCTCGTCACCAAGACCGATCACTGCCTCAACGAAATCCTCTGGCGCGCGGAACTCGACGAGCTTCCCATCGAGATCACCTCCATCATCGGCAACCGCGACAACTGCCGCGGCATCGCCGAGCGGACGAACATCCCGTTTCATGAAATCCAGATGGACGGAGACCTCCGGGAGCCCGGTTTCGTGCGGATCCAGCAGCTGCTGGTCGAACAGGAGGTGGAATTGATCGTGCTCGCCCGCTTCATGCAGATCATTCCGGACGATTTCTGCCGCGCCTATGCCGGCCGGATCATCAACATCCACCACTCGTTCCTCCCCGCCTTCATCGGTGCGAACCCGTACAAACAAGCCTACGAACGCGGTGTGAAACTCATCGGCGCCACCTGTCACTACGTCACGCCGGACCTCGACGCGGGGCCGATCATCGAGCAGGAAGTCGACCGCGTTCAGCACTTCCACACCCCGAACGACCTCGTCCGCCTCGGCCGCCAGTGCGAGCGGATCGCCCTGGCCAAGGGAATCCGTTTTCACGTCCATGACCGGACCATCATCGACGGCCACCGGGCGATCGTTTTCCCGGATTAAGTCAAACTGGAAGCTTTACAATTCCGGCCCGGCCCACCATTTTTCCGCCCCGTTCAAGGAGAGGTGGTCGAGTGGTCTATGGCACCTGATTCGAAATCAGACGTAGTGTAACAGCTACCGTGGGTTCAAATCCCACCCTCTCCGCCATCTGCTGGGATTGTAGTAGCTGGTGCGTCCTTGTTCGTTCTCATGTTGGTTTGTGCGTAGTTGAATTTGGTCGATGTCGCATGGTTTCGCACCATGTGTCGTTCATTTGTCAGGAATCGGTCAGGAATCTAAGGTAAAACTGTCACGGATGCGGTGAATTTGAACCCCCACCAACCGCTCCAAGCTAAGCCCGAGTTGGGAAGCGCGGAGTACAGGGGATTTTGGGGGAATCGATCCATACGACGGACGTGTGCCATATCGTTGCCTGCAATAAAAGGCCTTTCGGAGAATCCGTCGCACTACCTCTCCTTCGAGATTTCCGAGATCTCCGGAGTTGCCGCAGTGCGGTCCCTTGCCGGCCCCAGAAAACCGCACTGAAGCCGACGTCCGTCACTGCGAAACCGATCCTTCAGTCGGCTAATGACTGATGTCAGAGCTAGCTTCACAGGGCTGTCACCCCGCCAACCTTCGCAAGAAACGCTTAGAGAATTCAAATAATCATGACAATTCACCAGAAATCAATCGACGCGGCACCCCTTGGTGACACAGCAATAGCCCGTGATCCCCTTTACTGAGGCGAGGATTTCAAGCGAACGAATCCCAACCAACTTCACCAACTTTACCCATGAATCCAAATTCGATATTTTCCGCCTCCGATATTTCCCGCCTCAAACCACTTGTCAGTGCCGAGACCCTTGCTGCTCTTGAGGCAATCGAGCGTGACGACTATCTTCCATCAGTGTTCACGGATACTGAGGGCGAACAGATCGGTCATGAAACCCTCTGCAAGATCTCTCTGAAGCAATGGGAATTCGACGCATTAGAACAGCATGTGTTTCAGCTTGGTGGGCGTGTTTTCGTGCCTATTGGTGTTGATGGCTGGGAGGGTGTCTTCGAGGCAGATAACATTGAGGAGTTTCTTTGCCAGTTGGATCCGGGAAGTGCTGCAATCGAGGATCTGCTCGAAGCCTTTGGAGTCGCGCCTACTCTCGATGTTGCAAAAAGAGGTTGCACGGACGATTGCAGGATCTGGATTAGGCACCATTATACCAACCGCGAATTACAGGCTCCTTCCAACACATGGGCGAAAGACGAAGATGGGAAAATACTCGAATTTGAGTCATACTCTGCTGCCTCCAAATGGGTAAAAAATGCCGATTACGAGGATCATGATTGGAGAACCGATCTCGAACCCAAGGGACACTATCGATACTGTAATGGTGAGCTGGCCCCGAAGGAATACATAATTTGCAAAAGCTGGAGGCCCTATTTGATTACGGGTTGATTCCTGGATGCGCATCTGGGGCCGCTGATAGTTTCAGGCGCATGGTACACTTCAAAAGGCTCCTCAAAGCCCCGCCCATACTCGAAATGTGGCTTGTGCCGATACGAAAAAAGAACAGAAGGTTCGACTTCGGACTGAAAGAAGATCAGGTGAACAAGTTGCGCGAAGTCGAATATCGGGGCAGATTCCTCGGAATGATGGACTCCGCTCCACGGAAAGAGTCATCGTAGAGCACATTTAGATGTGCCTTCAGCATTTCGTCATCCGATTTTCATCGGAGACGTGGATTTCGGTGGCTTCATCGATCCTGCGCCCTGAAGAGGGGGCGCGAGGGTGGTCGCTGTTAGCTTCGAAGTGGCTCGCCGTCACCTTAGCTTGCTCGGGTCGCCTCGTCTTTCCTATTGCGCTGGAACGCTCAGCCTAATGAAGCGGGTGTTGGGAGGTCCGTTTGGGCTTGCTGGAATGACGACAGGATGGAAATATTCGAGATAATTCGAGCCATCATGTGGAAAATAAACCATTTCGAGGGCCTCCCAACGGGCATCCGTGACGACCGACCAATTAACGAGATTTTCGGAAGCTTCGACGACCGGCTGATGGCTGAGACCTCTCACCAATGAGGGCACCATCAATCGGACATCTTTGGTGGAAGGATCCATCCGAATGAAAGTCCTCGTGGATCCCGGCACTTCGAAATTGCCCGAATCGGGTGAACTGCCGGGATCGCGCCCCATCATCCATTCGATGAGGTTCGGGATTCCGTTGTGATTGCTGTCGTCGTTCGCTTTCGCGCCTTGGCCATTGACCACAGGCAAGGCGGCGAGAACCCCGGTGAAAGGATCATTCAACAGTTCTGGCCAGCGGTGGAGAAACAATCGGCCGGCAAGTGGCAGAGATTCGCCGTTCGCAAATCCTTGGAAATCGGGCATCGATGCGGCCGTCAGCCGCGGTGAAATCTGTGCCAGCGAGAAACCCCAGGTGTTGGGTCCGGGGCTGCCATTGGGATTTTCCGTGACCTGCCGCTGCCATCTCCACGAACCCTCGTCGAGGTGGAAGAGGGTGATGCCATACCAAGGATCAAGGGTCCCGTCGATTTCCGGACTGCCAACCAGATAGCCGGGAGCGGACACAGCCAGCACATCATCGCAAACGCTTAGCCCTACGCCGAAGGCCGACCCCCGGACCGCATAGGGGGAAATCAAAGTCTGCTGGAAAGCCCATACCCCGGCAGTCCGTTTATACACGTGCACCGCCCCCGTGTTGTTCTCCTGCCGGAACGAACTCACGAACAACCAGTCTCCCTTCATCTCCAGCCGTTCTCCGAAGAGCGCGCCCGCAATCGGCTCCGGCGCATGGATTTCCTGCCGATGGGCGAAATATGTCCCCACTTTTTCAAACAAGTGCACCGATCCTGAATTGTTGCCTTCATCGTCGTCGCCGGTCGCCGCTGCCGCGATCCAACCTCCACTCAACTGGCCAGGATAACTGAAATTATCACCCCCTGACGGATCCGGAACTTGCAGCATTTCGGAAAATTCCCACGCGATTCCATTGTGACGGTAAACGGCGAGTGCTCCTGTATTTGGCCCCGCCGAGTTCAATCCTTCCAGGCTCGCGATCAACGTGTCGCCCTCGATGGAAACCCTATTGCCAAAGCGGAGAGATTGGAGCGTCACCGGCGGATCGAGCCGACCCTCGTTCTTCCAGGTCCCATTTTCATCACAGGCATAGACGTAAACATAGCCGACGGAGACCTGGACCTCACCACTTGGTTTGATCCTCGGTGCTCCCGGTGCACCGACCGCCAGCCTTATGGGTTGTGTTGCACTCGCGGAGGAAAGCGAAACACTTGTGCCGAAAGCTTGGGAGCCAGAGCTGAATTCAGGCTGGATTGCCAAAACCTCGGAGTCGTCTCCGGCGGCGTTCAGCTTGAAAAGCCTCACCCGTCCAGGATTTGGATTGCCCGAAACATTCCATACGAAGTCTGGAAACGGTTCGCCTGCCGCAAGCCATCCGTCCGCCGAGGCGATGGAGTATCCCATCATCGCCTTTTTCTGGGGCTGAATGTTGGTTTGTAGATCCGTGTAATCGTTCGTCGCCGGGCGAGGTAGAACATACCGGCTGTAACCAACCTCATCGGATACCGGTCCGGATGCGGTTTGGTAGTCGACGCGGACCTTGAAGACGTAAGGTTCCGGACGTGCATACCCGCGATCATCAGGCCAGTGCAGCCCGCCTTCCTCGTCGATGTACACACCGGGAAGCGGGTTAATCAGCGACCAGCGGAACAACTTGCGCTCGGCATCACGAGGTTGAAACCCCGAGAATATCGTACCACTCCAACCGATAGGATTCTGTTCGTAACGGATGACCGGAGCTGCTTCGAGCAATTGCGGAATCTCCGGCAATACCGTCGTGGAAAAAGTTTTCGTCACGGTGAAGATTTCCTGACCTCCCTCTGTCACCGAGACGTTGACGATCAGATTCGCGGTGTTTCCGATTTCCGCGTTGGCTGGGATCCATTCGACCAGGCCGTCTTCAGACACCGACGTTCCGGCAGGTCCGCTTACAAGAGTGCAGCGGCAAATCCGAACCGTCGGATCAATCGGAAAACCCGGAATACCGACTGTGTAAAATGGCTTGAGTTGATGTCGCACGCCCTTGTCTGCGATCACAAAAGAAGGAACCTCAGCAACCGTGACCTTGGGACCGTAGTCGGGAAATGCCGCTGCCCGGGGAGGGCAGACGCACACAGCAAGCAAGTGGGCCGCGGTTAAGAATAAGGTTTTGAGGGAGGGGGGCATGGCGACAATGACAACACCGAAGACATTCCGCGGTTGTGGATGCAGTCACTCAACCCACTCTCAACCCGCTTGTCACGCGCTGAGAGGAGCGGTTGGGTGTCTTGGCCATGAGCGTGTGCGCATCGCTTCGATTGCGTGGCGCACATTGATTTCAGTAGCTGCCCTGACGATTATGATCCGAACAATGGGCTAGCACTGCTTCCAGTAATTGGTCCCGGAAAAGCGCATGAGTAAATAGAATGCGTCCGGGCCTTTGGAGCCCCCAAGAAGGCAATGTACGCCTGGGCTTGGGCTATGAACTCGGTTTAGCAGATGGCCATCCGAAAATTAGTGTCTCGCATCGGCAAATTCGGTTGTCGATTGTCGAACAATCCAATCCGAATCCAAGAGCCTCCACTCCGACTAAATGCCCTAGTGCCGGGGTTTACGTCAGGATCTATCCCAGCGGCCTGAAGGTCCCAGAAAAGAGGCATCGAATAGGTACTGAACTGCTCTGGAAGGATTTAATCAACGGGTTTGCAGCTCAGGCTATCTCCTTCAACGCTTCGGTCCGCTCTGACTGAAACAAAGCCGGACGTCCGAGGTGCCGTCTGACGCCACAATTTCGAGATCCAAGTCTTCTGAGTCATCCAAGAAAAGAGCGCCTTTAGAAAGGGCTAACCCGGTTTTGACCGGGTCTCCTCGTTTGACCGGAACTTCATACAGAGAGAACCAAAGTCATGCATCTGCTGCTGAAGACCTTGAAAGAGTTGGGAAAAGTCTTCAGAGCCAGCTTCGCTCCTTAGCTCGTCGATACCCAATCCGAGCGGGCAGAGCCTCATATTAGCGTCACCCTTTTCCAAGGGGGAGAGGGAGGCCTGTCCCTCTGTTGTTACTTCATCTCCGCAACCTTGGCAAAATCATGATTGTCACCTGTCGAACCTTTACTTGTGATGTCGGGTGGGGCTGAAATGCGCTCCAAAGCGCACGCATCGATCGGCTCGTCCAATCATTTCCTGGTAACCCCGGGGGGCTTCACGGCGGATCACTTGTGTAGGTGCGATTCGCACTCTTCTGCAATCCCTTGCACTCGCCTCTATGAATCACATCCGACGTCACATCATTCTCATCCTGCTCTTCTCCTTGATCTCACCGGGGAAGGCTCAGGATCCGTCACCCGGCTTGGATTCCGCGCCCGGATGGGCGGTCAACGGGTCGCCCGCTTGGAGTTCGGCGGCATCGTCGTCCGCGCTTTCGGGTGGCGATGTGGCGCGAGTGGCGCAGGCCGGGGATTCCGCGATGGAAACGGTGGTCTCCGGTCCGGCGGTGGTCTCGTTTTCTTGGCGGCTGATCCGCCCCGATGGTAAAGGCTGGCTTTCACTCGAAATCGACAACCACGAGATGGCCACGCTGCGCCGTGCCGTGCCGTGGCAGCGGGTCGAAATCAACCTGCCGTCCGGGAGCCACACGCTGCGGATCCGGGCGCGCGGAATTGCCCGGGTACCTGGCTCGGCAGCGGAGGCGGACCAGTTCGTCGTGCACTCCGGCGCGACCCTGCCGTGGCTCGACAACATCGGCGACGATCCCGAGGCCCTGTGGGTCGTCACCGGTTCGGGAGCCGTCACCGACGATACGATGCCCGGTCTCTGGTTCGACGACGGCAACGTCGCCGCCCTCCGAGGCACTGATCGCGCCGGGCGGACCTCACTGGTCCGGCTCGTCCAGGGACCGGCCCGTCTGGAGTCATGGATGAATGTGAAAGGCGGCTCATTCTCCGCTCGGGATCTGGATAGCGCGGGGCCGATCCGGCGGGTGAATGCCGCGGCGGGCGGCACCTGGAACGAGGATCCGCTCATCATCGGCCCCGGCCTCCACCGTGTCGAGTGGGTTCACTTTTATTGGCTGCCGATGGAGGTTGAAAGAGACCCCTACCCGCAAACTCCTGCCGCCGGTTTGACGGCCGCTCCCGCCGATGTAGCGACGCTCGCCTCGCTTGCCATCACGCCGCTTACCCTGAATGACACGCTGCCGGGCGGCCTCATCTGGACCCCCTCCGGCAGCAATCCCTTTGTCCCCACGCTCGCGGATCGGGAGCCGAATTCCCTGAATCACAAACAACTGGCCGCCCTCGCGGTCGAGCGCCCCGGCCCGGGCGAGGACGCCCGGCTTTCCACGGTGATCAGTGGCCCCGCCGAGGTCACCCTCCGCGCCCGGTGCACCGGCCCGGAAGGCGATGTCCTGCGCATCCTCGCCAATAGTGAGGTGAAATTCGAAACCCAGCAAAGCGGCAGCGCCGGCTCGCAAACCTTTGAGATCCCCGCCGGCCCGGTCGCCGTGGAGATAGCGTGGATCAGTGGATCCGGCTCCGATGGCTGGCCGCGCAAAGCCGAACTCACCGCGGTGGAGGTCCGCCACCCTCTGCCTGCGGAAGCCGTTACCGCGCTGGACGCACCCGCCGGGTTGACGTTTTTCACCTCCCATCCGGAGCTTTGGGAAGCCCACACCGCCGATCCGCGCCCCGGCCTTGCCGCCCGGACGCGCCTGATGCCGATGACCTCCCTGGCTTTCCCGGAACTCAGCGCGTGGGTGGACGGTCCGTCCGTGATCACCTATTGGCGGCGCGCCGAATTGCCCGCGGGATCCAGCCTGCCTTTCCCGGGCGTACTGAACTCCCACGACCCCGGCCCCCTTTCCTGGCAAGCCGTCACCCTGCCCGTCCCGGATGGCAGACACCGGCTGGTCTGGTATTCGCCTTCACCCGGCCAGGGATTCTTCCCAGCTTCCGCCCGCTACGACCTCGACAGCATCACCCTCGTCCCCGGCACCGGCACGAGCGCCATCTCGCTGGCGGAGTCTCTCGATACGCCGGGGCGTTCCTGGACCTCCTCGGGAAATGATGTCACCGCGGGAAACTTCGCGCAGCAGTCCTTGGATGGCATCGATTCCGCCTCGCTTGTCCCGGCGGATCAAATCACGCCGGCTTGGGTGGAAACATCGGTCACCGGTCCGGCGATCATTTCCGTTCACTTCTCGCGATCGAACCTAGGGCTCACCGTGAACGGCGTCCACCCGCCGTCCGGCACCTTCTCGACCGGCGTCCCGGACACCCTCTGGACCCGCAGCGAATTCGCCGTGCCGCCGGGCGAGCACCTCGTCCGCTTTGTAGGTTCCGATCCAGGACATCCCCTGATGCTGGACATGGTGGAGATCACCACCCAGCCCGTGCTTTCCCTCAACGACGCCCTCGACGC
>JBGSTM010000050.1:0-11825 GCA_041736495.1 Akkermansiaceae bacterium | reverse complement strand
GCCGTCCACCTCGGCGGCGACGGTGAGTTCGAGCATGTGTTCGAGGGAGATCGGAGGATGATCGGTGCCGGGTTCTTTTCCGACGAGACCGGGCCACATGGCGTTGTGAAGTTTCATGAAGAGGTTGGTGGTTGAGGGTTGATGGTTGAGAGCGAAGATTATTAATTCTTGTAGGCCGCTATAGCAGTAGCGTCCGGGTGCAGCCTGATGCGCAGGCCGGGCTCCGGGAAGGAGCGGGGGACCCAGGTGGGGGAGAGCCGGAGCAGTCGCCGATCTCTTCGAGATGGCCGTCGATGAGGGCCTTAAGATTCGTGGAGGTGGTGCGTGGGATGCTCATGAAGATTTACGGGGCAAGGAATACGCTGGAGACAAATCAATCTATCGTGGGTGTTTTCACCACTCGTGGATTGGCTGGCAAGGATGGATTTTTCAGAGACAAAAAAAGGCATGTTGGGGATTATCAGAGCACATACCGCCAGTCGAGGGGCACGAGGATCTCAGATCCGGATTCCCCTTGGATGGCCAGCTGGTTTTCTCCAGCAGGGAGGATGCTTGCGATCGCACCGAAGCTGCTATCCACTGCGGCGACGGCTTGGATGGTTCTGAGAGAAACGGTTTCTCGGGGAGTGAAATGGCGGGTGGTGGGAATTCCCTCCGCCGCCAACAGGTCCTTCCGGGATACATCCACACCGTTGGAAAAATAAGAGCAGACATCCTCGATCCCGATGCGTCCGAGGTGACGGCTGTTCCACGGGGCTGCGGTGCGTCCGCCGTTGGACATCCAGAAGAGGGTAGAGGGGAAATCCACCGGATTTTTCAGGCAGAACCAGACGAAGCCATCGAGCACGACCGCGGACCAGGCGAAGGGTTGCGCTTCGGTGGCGGGTTCGCTGACCATCATGACAAGGTCGTCGTTCCCGCGCCGTGCGGGGTAGCGGGTGAGGTCGGTGGTGCCGCCGGCGGCGAGCGGGACTTCGCGCAGGTCGGTGAACCGCGCACCTTCCGCCAGGGCTTGGGTTTCGCCATCGGCGGGGTTGGAAAAAGCGCCGGGGAAAACGGAGGCCCAGCGGAAGGGGCTCACCGTCACGCGCCCGGCCTCCTCGCGCAGTCCGGATAGATCGAGCACCGGGTGGCTGCCGTAGCTGAAGTCACCCACCAGATCGGAAATCCGGTGCTCCGTGAAAACCGCGTGCTGGCCCTCGCGGGTGGAGAGGATTTTCTCCACGGAAGCTCCGCTGTCCGACGTCTTCATGGCGAGGCGCAGGGAATCCGCGCTTCCAGCTAACAGTGTCCAGATCCCGTTCGCGGGATCGCCGTGCGGAGGTCCGTTAGCTTGTCCACCGAAGGGCAGGCAGAGGAAATCCCCGCGCAGGACGGACAGCAGCGGCGGCAGGTCCGGAAACCCGTCAGGCTGCCACGGGGCCAGCGCATACGGCGAGACGTCGCGCCCGGGGAGGTGGAAAACCACCGGCGCGAGGTGGCCACCGCGGGCCGTGACGTGGAGGTGCAGTTCGGGAGTCGCCAACCGGAATGACGGTTCGCCGTGGATGGTTTCCATGTGCGTGATCAGGCGTTGAGAAATCCGCGGACCTTGAGGTTGTTCAGGCGGCGCGCGATGTCGCCGAGTCCGTCCGCGGTGACCTGGGAGTAACTGCGGCCGTCGCGGGTATCGACGCCGTGGCCCGAGTCGAGCTTTCTAACGAGCTCCAGTGCCGGGTCGGTGTGGTCGAAGACTTCGACGAAGATCTGTTTCAATCCTCCGGCCTTCGCGGCGGAGAAAAGCAGCGCACTGATCCAGCCGTCGTCGGTGGAGAGACAGCCGCGGGTGGTTTTCGCTGAAGCGTGGAAAATCCCGAATTCGCCGGCCTCGCAGATTTTCGCGATGAGTTCCTGATTCTCCGCGATCGTCAGACCGGAGTCGCCGCAGTGGGCGGCATCGACGAGCAGCTTGAAGAATTTTTTACCGAGCGCCTGGTTGGCGGCTTTCACGAACGACCAGCCGCGGTCGACGTTGGTGAAGGTCTTGAATTCGCCGGGGCGGAGGAACTCGATGTGCCAGTTCTCGATGCAGGAGCCCTCGACGCCGGCTTCTTGATAGACCCGCAGGTGGACCTTCACGTTCTGGGCGACGGCCGCATCGAACGCCTCGTCGTTGCGGGCCTCATCCGAGCTCATCCATTCCTCGATGGAGGTGGAGGATACGTGGCGGATGCCGTGGCTGATCGCCGATTTCAGGCTGGCGACGAGCTGCGAGACCACCGCGTCCTCGTCGGTCGGATTCATCGGGTTCGCGCCACCGACCATGATGATGTAGTGGACTTCCAGGCCGAGCGCCTTCAGGCCGTTGATCATTTCCGCGACCTCGCCCGAATCCGCCGAAGAGAAGAAGGGGATCTGGACGATGCTCATCCTGACCGGAGAAATCCCGCAGAGCGCCTTCATTTCCGCGAGCACCCGCAGGACACCATCCGCATCGCGTGGGAATTTGCCGTTTTCGTCCGGCACGATGCCGCCGACGAATTTGAAATGGGTGGTGACTACGCCAAGCTGGACATTGGGTTTCAGGAGGATTTCCGAGGACATGCGCCCAGTAAAATGGCGATTTTCCGGCGGGGGAAGTTTGAAATGCGCCAAATTTTCCGGTCAGGCGTTCACGTCGAACACCTCCTCGGTGGTCACCTGGAAATTCACCAGCTGATGGTTGCCGAAGACCGTGGTGATGGCCACGTCGCTGGCATCCCGGCCGCGGGCGATCACCACCCGGCCGATGCGGCGGGTGTTGTGCCGCGGGTCGAAGGTGTGCCACTCGCCCCCCAGATAGACTTCCATCCACGCGCTGAAATCCATGGGATCGGGCACCAGAGGGACACCGATGTCGCCGAGGTATCCGGTGACGTAGCGGGCGGGAATGTTCATGCAGCGGCAGAGCGTCACGGCCAGGTGGGTAAAGTCGCGGCAGACGCCGATGCGTTCGCGATAGGCTTCGAGCGCGGTGCGATTAGAACGCGCCTGCATGTAGTCGAACCTGATGTGCGAGTGGACGAAATTGCAGATCGCCTCCACCCGCGGGATGCCAAGCGGGGTCGAGTTGAAGTTCGCCCAGGCGAATGCCAGCAGCTCGCTGTCGGTCTCGCAGTACCGCGACGGCTGGAGGAAGCGCAGGAGCGCGTGCGGCAGGTCCCAGACGTCATGCTGGTGCGCGTTGACCGGCCGCGGATCGATCAGGCCGCTGTCGCGGATGACCGCCTTGTTGGTGAAGCGGACGACGCCTTTCGGGCAGCGCAGCCGGCCGCCCCAGTTTCCAAAGGTGTCCCAGTATTCCTCCGGCGGGTTGCCGCCGTTTTCGATGCGGAAACTTTCTCCATAGACCAGGTCGGCGTGCCGTGACGGATAGACGCGCAGGCAGTAGAGGACCGTGGATTCCGCCTCGATATTCAGGGAGATATCAAACCCGATTTTGATCAGCATGTTGTAAAAATGTTAGGCTTTGGCTGGATGCGGCGGCCATTCGTGAAGGACCCTTGCGAGAAGCCGTGCGCCGATCACGAGCGCGTCCTCGTCGATGTCGAATGTGGGGGTGTGCAAGGGGGTGGTTTTCCTGCGTTTCCTGCGGACCCCGAGCCGCATCATGCAGCCGGGAACCTGGGTGAGATAGTCCGCGAAATCCTCCGCGCCCATGCTGGGGCGGCTTTCGGTGGTGACATGCTTCCCGCTAACAAGTCCGACGGCCGCGCGGAGGCAGTGGGCGGTTACTTGGGTGTCATTGATCACGCCGGGAAGCATAGCATCGAATGTGCCATCAATTGTCGCACCGAAGGCGAGGGCGGTTCCCTTGCACAACCGGAGGATGGTTTCGCGGGCTTTGGCGGAGACTTCTGCTGAGAACGTGCGCACCGTGCCACGCAGTGTCGCGGTGTCCGGAATGACGTTCGACGCATGGCCGGCCTGCATCTGGCCGATCGTGACAACCAGCGGATCTCGGGCGTCGGTTTGACGGGGTAGTGCCTGGTAGATCAGTGTCACGAGCTGCGCCGCAACCGCCACCGGATCAATCGTTTGATGGGGACGCGCCGCATGGCCGCCCTTGCCGCGGATGGTGATTTCGAAATCCTGACAGAATGCCGTCTGCGGACCCGGGGCAACGACGATCTGGCCGCAGTAAATGTTAGGATCGACGTGCAGGGCGATGATGGCGTCCACGCCCTTGAGCGCACCGTGATCCATCATGTCCCGTGCGCCGTGGCCGACCTCTTCGGATGGCTGGAAAATCCCGCGCCAAGCGACGGCGGGTCGGGCGTTTTGCAATGCGGTCATTGCACCTAGCAACATCGCGGTGTGTGCGTCGTGGCCGCAGGCGTGCATGACGCCGGGATTGGCGGAGGCATAGTCCGCTTTGTTTTCCTCGTGAATCGGCAGCGCGTCCATGTCAGCCCGCAGCGCCACCACCGGTATTTTTCCGGAGGTGCCGGGCAGGATGTCGGTGATGATCCCGCGGTTACCCGGCCCGAGCTGATAGGGAATGCCGGCGGCTTCGAGCTGTTCACCGACCCACGCGGTGGTGACGGTTTCCCTGCCGCTGAGTTCGGGATGCCGATGTAGATGGCGGCGAAATCCGACGATAGTGGGGGCGTAGCTGTTGAGAAAGCGGTCGGAGGATTTCATGGATTGAAAAATTTTCGAACCGCGAGACCGAAGTTCGAGGCAGGTTACCTCATCGAGGTCCGGCCGCCATTTTAAAAACGCTGCTTTCAATCCGGATCAGGATCCTCCAAGGGCAAAGACGCTGGCGGCTTGCCAGTGGGGAAGCCGCGGGTCAGTCTGCGCCATGAGAATTTATCAGGACGAAGTTTACCGCAAGGGCGAGAAATTCATTCGCATCGTGAGGCTCGACCGTTACGAAGTCGAATACAAGACCATGAACGGCGATCCGAAGGGCGAGGGAGTCGTGGCGGTGGCCACCAAGAAGGATTTCTGCCGCCTGCTCAAGGGGATGACGTTGGTCCCCCACCTGAAGAAGACGCTGACGGATGATTGAAGGATTGTATCGTCGAAACGCCCTGGAAAACGGGATTCGACCGAATGCGCGGATCCGAAATTACTGCAGGACGTGGCAGCAACCGTGCGACGCAGCGTGATCGCCCAGTGTCACGGTGCCGGACCGACCTGGATGAAAAGTTTCTGTTGGGAATCCGGCGGCAGGCTGGCGGCGGGAAGGATGATCGGGGTTTCGGTGGAGGGCCAGTCAGCGGCTTTGAAGACGCCGGCGTCGGTCCAGCCCGATAGATCGCCGGAGACACGGACCTGATAGCTGCGGCCGGGCACCGTCTGGATGGTCGCCGCGGCTCCGGCAGGATCGGGAGAAAACGCGAGGGTTCTCATGATGCTGGTGCGGTCGGTGGGATCAGTGCCGGCTTGGAACTCGGCGAGGTCGGTCATGCCGTCTCCGTCGCTGTCGAGCTGCGCGCTGAGCTGGCCGAGATTCGGTGCGAACGCGAGTTCCCACGCGTCCCGCAGGCCGTCGCCGTCCTCATCCGACTTTCCGCCGAAACCGAGGGTGATGGAGAACAGGTATTCCCGCCGGAACTCGCCGCCTTCCGGATAACGGAACGGCACCACCGGTGACTGGCCGAGCTCCAGGGTGGCACCCCGGTCCTCATCGTCATACCGATAGAAAATCAGATCGCCTCCGTCGGGGACATCCTCGGAGTAGATGAAACTAACCGCTCCGTTGCCGGTGCCGGGCGTGCCGTCGGGCAGGCCGTCCACGAAGCCCGGAGCAATGGTCTCGCCGGGTGCGACCGAGATGACCGCGGGTCCGCCGGAGAAGGGCAGGTCGTTGATGCCGACGGTGTAGTTTGTCTTCGGATCGCCGATGGCCAGCAGGGTGAAATCACTGAGGCTGTCGGTGCCACCGAGCCGGACGATGAAGGGCGTGACCGGGTCGGTGACTCGCTCCGCCTCGAAGCGGAAGCGATCCACGCTGATCGTCAGGGTCTCGGCGGTCTGGTTGGTGAACGACTCGGTGTAATTGATGACAAAGTTCGAGTTCGCCCCGTCGACGAGGCGGTATCCTGTTTGCTCGACTCGATTGCCCAACTTGAGGGAGGAGATGATATAACTCACCGCGAAGTGATAGGTGCGGCTTTGGTTGGCTCGCAGGTTCGCCCCGGGTGCCGGAGTGCTGCCGACGGTGATTGATCCGGCCTGTGAATCCAGCGGGCCGCCGCCGTGCCAGACCGTGTTGCCGCCATCGGTCCAGGTGATGGACTCCGGACCGCTACCGCCAGTGCCGTTCGGGTTGGCATCGAGAAATCCGGGGGCGATGGATTCTCCCGGCAGGACGGTGATGGTGACCGGGGAATCGGCGAACGGGGTGTTGTTAGCTCCCAAGGAAAAACCGGTGCGGGTCGTTCCGATGGCGATGACGGTGAAATTTCCCGGAGCGTTCACCTTCACGAGGAAGGGCGTGAGCGGGTCGCCGGTGGACTTCGCATGATAGGAGAAACGATCCAGGCGGAGGGTGATCGGGCTGTTATAGGTATTGGTGAAAACGGCGTTTTTCTGGATGACCATGTTTGAGCGCCACGAGTCGCTGCCGCCGGGAAGGACGGGCGTGATGGTGATGCCGAGCTCGCCGCCACCAAAGAAGCTCTGGGACTTGGTGCACGAGTCGGCGTTCATCGAGAGCAGCCAGTTGGCGATGCGTGAGACCGCGTTGTAATCCACCGGGCCGCGGGCGATGGGTGGCATGGCGACGGACGGGGTGGTCGATGTGACGCGGTGGAAGAGCACGGAATTCTCCAAGCTGCCGGGCTTGAGCACGGCGGGTGAGGGGAGGGCAAGCCCATCGATGAGCGGGCCGCAGACGAGTGATTGGTTGGTGAGCGGCGTGATCAGGCGGGCGTCGAAAAACGCGCGGGAGCTGCCGTCCGGCTGGTGGCAGTGCGAGCAGTTGCTGTCCAGATAGGAGCGGACGAAGCGTTCGTCGGATAGATTCGGATCGTCGATGTTCGCGGAGGTAATCACGTTGACGAGGTCCGCCTTGCGAAGATTGCGGGGGATGAATCCGGCGGCGCTGAAGGACTCGACCTGGTTGGCGGAGGTGCCGTTCGGATAGGTGGTGTCGCGGTTCAACTGCCGGGTGCGGAAGCCGAGCACCGGTCCGGTGCCGGCCTGGTGGCACTGCCAGCACTGGTTGCGTGACGGATAGAGATATTCAAAAGTCTGACCGTCGAGCGTGAGGTTCTCGACGAGTCCATCCTCGGCGAGATCCGCCTCGTTTTCGCCGGGACGCCATTTGTAGGTGACGCCGCCCCAGCCGTCCTTGCCGTGGACGAAGAGCCGCGTTTCCAGCGGGGCGTTGTTGTCCGGGCGGGCGAAGTGCTTGACGAAGACGGTGCCGACCGGGAACTGCCACGCGTGGTTCTCGCTGTAGGTGATTTGTTCCTCAGGTGAATTCGGCACGCCGTCGTTGGGAATCATCACCCAGCGCTTTTTGGATAGACCGGACGACCACAGCGGCATGTTCACCTCGTAGGGAACCAGCCCGGCGGCGGGAGTCAGGGTGGCGAGATCGGCGAAGAGCTGGGTCTGTGAGAGCAGCGGCGGATACTCCCAGGTTTCCCCGGTGATCGTGCCCGCGCGCTTGATGCGGGAAATCTGTCCGCCGCCCGGAGTGCCGGCACCCATTTGCAGGAGCAGCAGCTCGTTGCTGGAATCGACGCCGAAGGAGCTGATACCGTTCCAGATGGTGCCTGCGCGGCCCTGGCCGATCTGCTGGATGGCTCCGGCGGTTTGTGTCTGCCCGTCAAACTCCAGCGAGTAGTAGAGCTGCGTGCTGTTATCTCCGAAGATATACTTTCCGGTGAGTTCGGGAATCGCGGTGCCGCGGTAAACGTAACCGCCGATCACGCAGTTGCCACCGGTGTGGTCGTAGGCGTGGACCGGGGCGCGCTCGGTGCCGATCAGCGGGTCCGGAGTCGGCTGGAAACCGACATCGTTGCCTTCCTTGTAGTTCCACTGGAAATTGAGTCCCGGCGCGTCCATCACGTTGACTTCTTCCCAGGCCCCCGCGCCGACGTCGCCGATCCAGAAACGGTCAGCCTCGGCGTCGTAGGTCATCCGGTGCGGTTCGCGCAGGCCGATGGCGTAGAATTCTTCGAGTGCGCCGGGCACGCCGACCCATGGATTTTCGCTAGGGATGAAGTAACCCTGGGTGTAGGTGTGATCGATGTCGTTGACGTTGATTTCTCCCGCCTGGAGCGGCGGTTCGGCGGGTTGGTTGACGATGGGCTGGCTGAACGGCGCGCCGCGCTGGTCCACGTCCATGCGCCAGACGCCGGAGCGCACGCGGTCGTTGAGCTTCTGGGTGTGTGGCGTGGAGTCACCGCTTTCCGTGCCTTCGTCGCCGAGGCTGAGGTAGAGGAATCCATCGCCGCCGAAGGTAAGTCCGCCGCCGTCATGACCGCGGGCGGTGTCGAACTGTTGGATCATGATCTCCTCTCTGGCGGGATCGAACGTCGAGGTCTCGGGGTCCCATGTGAAGCGGGAGAGTCGGGAATAGTAGGGGTTGTTCGCGTCGACGGTGGCGTCCGGATTGTCGGTCGGGTGGTGGAGATAGTAGACGTAGAGGAAATCCTTGCCCTGTGCCTGGCCGAATTTCGGGTGAAACGCGCAGCCGAGGATGCCGCCGTGTTTGTGGGTGGGCACGCCGATGTCCCAGTTCATGTACCAGACACGGTCCCGCAGATCGAGCACGGTGGCGACCTGCGCGGCTACGGCGGTGTCTTGGTCCGGCAGGCGGAAAATGCGGCCATCCATTTCGGCGACGAACAGTTCGTTAGCCCCGCCGGGCCACGGCAGGGCGGCGATCGGCGACTCCCAGGCGAGATTCGGAAATGCTTCCAACGTGTCCACCTGCGTCGGCACGATGGAGAGCGTGGGCAGCGCGCCATTTGAAAACGGAGCCACCGCCTTGGCCCCTCCAAACCCGGCGATACCCTCCGAATAGGGCCGCAGCGAGACGGCGGTGGTGGGGAAATCCGAGGGCACGGCGGAGCCGGGATTTCTTCCCGCGCACCATTTCAGCGCGCGCACGAGAGTTTCGTGAAACGCCGCGCAGCGCATGCCGGGTGATTCCTGCTGGTCGCTCCAGATATGGCCGTAGGTCGAGGCGTAAACGCGGCCGCTGCCATAGGAAACCGTCCACTCGACCGGTTGGTTCAGCGCGGGTTGACCGGCGGGCGGGTCCGGATCAATGGCGTGGGAGAGAATGTTCACATTCGTCCCGACCGCCGGACGGATCCCGCGGGGGAATCGCACGACCTCGAGGTCGGCGGCATACCACGAGTTGGGCAGACCGGCGTGGATCGGGTGGCTGGTCCGGCGGGTGACCAGCGAATCGGCACGATCGCCGTGGCCGGTAGCCAGTCCGGAGCCGGGGGGATGGACGAGCAGCGAGTTGTCCGGATTGACGGTGAAGGCCGTTCCAGTGGCGGCGTCTTGCCAGGTGAGGCCGACGATTTCCTGATATTCCTGCCAGTTGATGAACGCCTGGTTTGCCTCGTGGAAGGCATAAAACCCGCCGCCATTCTGGACGTAGGCGGCGAATGCGGTTTGCACGGCGGCCGGCCACGTTGCGTCGCCCACGTCATTCCGATAGCCTGAAAGGACGACGTCGTAGTCGGAAAAGGTGGGATTCCAAGCCGCCCACTCGGGACTGTTCGTGTCCTGAGGCACGATTGAAACGTCCATTTGAAATGAGCCGTCGCGAGTGAGGATGTTGCGGAAAATGTCCACCCGGCGCTGCCAGTCGTGATTGCTGGCCCCTTCGATCACCAACACCCGGATCGGGCCGGTGGGTTCCGGCGGTGGTGCCGCCGCGGAGATTCGGAAGTCGTCGTAAACGATATTGCCGCCCTGGTCGGGAGTGGTCGAACGCACCTCGAGCGCGAGTTTTCCATCCGGCCCCGCGGTGGCCGGCACCTCGACGAGGCTGTAGCCGTCCGCCCATGTCTGGGCGATGGTTCTAATCACCTGATAGGCTGGCTGGCCGTTGATGCGGATTTCCCCGGTCATGTCCGCGGTGCCCCACGAGATGTGGCGGGCGTGGAGAAATGAAATTGTGTAGCCGCCGCCCGGGGTGAGGCCGGTGATGGTCTGGGCAAATCCGCCGGGTCCGTGGCCGCCGGCGTCGAGAACATTCGCGCCCTGCGGCGGGTTCGCATTGCCGAAACGGATGACATCGACATTTTCCCGAGTGACCCGCCAACCGGGCAGTGAGAACCCGGACAAGTGTTCGTTTCCGACCGGGCCACTGTTGTCCGGGTCCGTGGCTGGGCTTCCGAGCGGGCTTTCGAAACCGCCGTTGACCAGCGCCCTGCCACCGCGGGAGTCCGCGACCGGCGTGAGATTTTCCCAGGATTGTTCCGGCGGGGAAGGCATGCCTCCGAGCTCGATTCTCACCAGATCGACCAGCAGTCCCGCGCTGCCGGTCTCCAGCGAATCGATCCGGAGCGCGGCGGACGTGGCGCTGGGAACGAACTCGAATCCGTTGGCACCGAGGTATTCGTTGGTTTGCCCGTTGTGAATCTCGCCGATGGTCGCACCGTCGATTTTGATCCGTGCGTCGGCGAGGGTCCCGGTGCCGGGCTGGGCCATGTAGGCCAGCCGCACGCGGTGGGTTTGGCCGGGGATCAGCCCGGTGAACGTCTGCTCGATGAATCCGTTTTGCAGATCGAGACGATTCGCTCCTTCGAACGCAAACGCGGTTTCCACCGCGACATTCGCGTGGGTCCAGCCATTCAGACCATTTTCAAATCCCGGATTGACGCCTGTTGGAAGCGCGAAGAGTGCCCCCGGTATCAACAGGGGAAAAAGGAATCTGAAAAAAAACGCAGCGGTGTTCATCGGCGGGGGGAGGCCGGAGTGAAGCAGAAGCAGGGCCGAACTCAATGCGAATCGCCGACCGCCCGTCAGCGCCACCAAGAGGGGTGGGGACGGACACCCATGCCTTCCAGCGATGAGGCCCGACACTTTTGGAGAAATCCTTTTCCCGAGGGTTCCGGGTTTTGCGGGAAAGACTTCCAATCTAGCCGAGGGATTCCATCACCGCGGCGAAGATCCGGAATGATCGCAGCCGCGCCGCATGATCGTAAATCTGGCCTGCTGCGAGGAGTTCATCCGCTTCGGTTTCCTCGATCAGTTTTTGCGCCTGACTCCGGATCGTCTCCGGCGATCCCACCAGGGAATAGCGGGTCATGCGCATGACGTGCAGCTCTTCCGCAGGAGTCCAGCGGCGGGCCATGTCGGTGACCGGTGGCTGGAGTTCGCCCGGATTCCCGCGGATCAGGTTGAGGAACTGCTGCTGCATCGAGGTGAACAGCAGCCGCGCCTCCTCGTCGGTCTCTGCGGCGAAGACATTCACCGCCACGATCGCATGCGGCTTGTGGTTTTCCACCGGTGACTGGAAATCCCGCCGATAGAGGGTGAGCGCGGTTTTCAGATAGTCCGGCGCGAAATGTGAGGCGAACGCGAACGGCAGGCCCAGGGTCGCCGCCAGCCGGGCGCTGAAATCACTCGAACCCAACAGATAGATCGGCACCGCCATCCCGGCTCCGGGGACCGCCCTCAGCTCCTGTCCCTTCACCGCCGGGCGGAAATACGACTGCAACTCCCTCACATCCCGCGGGAACGTGTCGCCGCTGGCCCCAAGACCCCGCCGCAGCGCGCGGGCCGTGACTTGATCCCCGCCCGGAGCGCGTCCGAGGCCGAGATCGATCCGTCCCGGAAAAAGCGCTTCCAAGGTGCCGAACTGCTCGGCGATG
>JBGSTM010000037.1:0-4505 GCA_041736495.1 Akkermansiaceae bacterium | reverse complement strand
CACCAGCGGTTGTGGGTGCGGGCGACCATGCGGGACATCCTGTCGCTGCAGTTCTGGCTGCTGATGGCGGCGCTGCTGACCTTCGCGCTGTTCAGTCTGATGGATGCTTCGCTGGAATGGAGCGCGCTGCGTCTGGCGGTGTTGATTTTTGTTTTTTCCTGCCTGGGAGTCTGCCTGCCGCGGGGGTTGTTGGAACTGGTGCGGGAGCTGGCGCTGGAAGCGAGGCACCGGAGTCCGGCCCGTACGGGCGGGGATGCGGGCTACGGGCCGGTGGTGGTGTTAGGCGCGGGCGATCTGGGCTCGCTATTTCTCGAACACCTGAAATCGAGCTCGGACGATCTCTATCCGAAACTGCGGATGCTCGGGTTTCTCGACGAGACCCGGGTGCTGCATGGCAGGCAGCTCCGATCGTTCAAGATTCTCGGCGGGCTCTCGTGCGTACCGCGACTGGTGGAGGACGAGGGGCTGAAGGGAATCGTGCTGGCGATCCGCAAGCCGCGCCAGGATCTGCTCGACCAACTCGCGGAACTGGCGGACGATCATGGATTGAAGATCTACCGGTGGCAGGTGGGGATGGAGGAGATGGGGTGAAGGGGTGAGATGTCGGTTGTCGGTTGTCGGTTGTCGGATGTCGGATGTCGGTTTTTGGCGCAGGGTGCTAGAGTGCGATGCGCCAGGTCCTGTCGGGACAGGCCTCAGGCCCCGGAACACAACCTCTCAACAACGCTACGATGATTGTAAAACGATTCGAAGATCTGGATGTCTATCAACTTGCCCTGTCGCTTCAACGGGAGATCTTCGAGCTGACGAAGGGTTTTCCGAAGGAGGAACGATATTCATTGATTGACCAGATTCGGAGATCATCGCGTTCGGTGGGGGCGAACATCGCCGAGGCATGGCACAAGAGGCGTTATCCGGCGCATTTCGCATCGAAGCTTACGGATGCTGATGCTGAATGTGGGGAAACCCGTCATTGGCTTCAAACCAGTTTGGATTGTGAATATATCGGAGCGAACCAGTTCGAGAAACCGATGGCGCAGTGCCTTGTGATTGGAGCAAAATTGGGGCACATGATTCAGAATGCCGAAAATTGGCAGCCGAGGTGAGGGAAGATGAGGAAGAGTTGTCGGTTGTCAGTGGTCGGTTGTCAGCAATGCTTTCGCGCGGCGCTGTAGCTCTTCATTCACGGACAACCGACAACCGACAACCGACCACTTTACAGATGCCATCCAGTTCCCCCTCATCTCCCGACCTCCACCGCTCCTGGCTGCCACTGGCGAGTGCGGTGGCGTTGTGGGTGCCGGCAATGGTGGCCGCGTCCTATGAGTGGGGGCATGGGGAATATTACGATTACGGATGGTTCGTGCCGCCGGCGGCCTTGTGGCTGATGATCCGGCGCTGGCGGGAGCTGCCGGGGCCGGTGCGCTGGCCCGGTCGGTGGTGGGTGATGGCGGCGGTGGCGATGTTGCTGCCATGGTTCACGATCCTGCGGATCCTCGGCCATGCCGACCCGTCATGGCGGATGCCGATGGGGCTGCTGGGAATCACGGCGGTGGCGGGCAGTCATCTGCTGATCGGGATGACGCGCGGCTGGCGGGTGTCGGCTTCGTTCGTGTGGATCACCTTGTTGTGGCTGTCCGCACTGCCGTGGCCCAGCGTGGTGGAAAGCCGGATCGTGGCGGAATTGACCGACAGCGTGGTGGCGGTGGTGGCGGAGTTGTTTCAAATCGTGGGGAAACCCGTGGAAATTCTGGGAGACCGGCTGCAGCTGCACGAGACGACGGTGGAGGTGACCGATGGATGCAGCGGGGTGCGCTCGTTCCAAAGTTTCGTGATGGCGACGTGGTTTTTCGCGGAGCTGCAACGGTTGCGCTGGCCCAAAGCGCTGATCCTGCTTGCGGTGGCCTGTGCAGTGGCGTTCGTGGTGAATGCGGCGCGGACCTACGCGCTGGCGGAAATCCGCTTCACCCGCGGGGAGGCGGCGTTTCATCAGGCGCACGACCTGCTAGGGTTGCTGGCGTTTCTGATCAGCGGCTTGATTTTCTATTTCATCTCAGGCTGGCTTTCCGAAAATCCCCGCCGCAAGCTGGTGAAAACCGTGCAAACCCGCTGACCCACAGGGCCTTTCTCCATTTTCGATGATTCGCAATATCTTCAACACCCTCTGGGACCGCTGGGCAAACCTGCATCCGTTCGTGCGATTCCTCGCCGTGATGACCGTGCTGGCGGCGGGGGGGCTGGTCGTGCTCAAACCCGCCTACCGCGCATTCAAATCCTGGCGGCTGGAGCGAAATCTGGTGGCTGCGCGGGTGGCGGTGGACGAGGTGCGCATGGACGAGGCGCGCGACCTTTCACTGACCGTGCTGCGGGCTGGCGATCCGCGGATCGAAGCGTTCCGGATCCTGGAAGAATCGATGAAATCGCTGCGTGACCCTCGCCACGCCGACATCGCGCGGGCGTTGATCAGCCATCCGGAAGGATCGGACACGGATCGCCTGAACGGATTTCGCGGGATGGTGAAGGAGGCCCCGTTAGGCTTGCTGGGGCAGGGGTGGAGTTCGCTGCCGAAGAGCTGCCAGACCCATCCGGATTTCGTGGTGCTCTTCGCGGACCGCCTGATCGCCGGCAACCGGTTCAGCGAAGCGGCGAGCGTGCTGCTCGGAGTGCCGGAAACCGCGCGGAACGCCGCCGTGGAGCAGGGCTTGATCCGTGTGTTGGTCCGCAGCGGGAAGCGTGATGGCTATGACGAAGCGCAGCGGCGGATGGCCGCGCAATGGCCGGCGACCGGTGAAGGTCTGGATGCGTGGCTCGACCTGTTGGAAGAAATTCCGCCGGTGAGCCTGCGGCCGGAATACCTGGTGAGGGTCAAAGGGGCGTTGGAAACTCCCGGAGCCGGGGATCCCGCACGGGCGGCGCTGGCGCTGGCGAGGATCGAATATGCGGCGAATTATGCGGCGCGGGCCGCGTTGATCGAGCGCACGGTGGCCCGCTGGCAGGGGGAGGCCCCGGAGGTTCTGGCGAAGTTTCTGCACGATCTGGGGCTTCACGGGCGGTTGTTGGAGACTTTCCCCGCCCAGGCGGTGGATAAGAATCCCCGCCTGTTTCCACGGGTGCTCGATGCGATGCAGCGCACCGGGGCCTGGGATCAGGTCGGTCCCTTGCTGGAGGCGCATGGTGCCACCCTTCCGAAAACCGAATGGCTCGCGCAACAGGCGCTGCTGGCGATGAAAACCGGCGATTCCGCCGGACTGGTCCGCTTGTGGGGCGAGGCGATCAGCGAGGCGAGGACCGGAGCAACCGGAAATCCGTTTCTACCGCTCTATCACTTCGCGCGGAACGCGGGCATGGAAGCCGAGGCCAGTCAGGCGATGCTGGAGGCCATCCGCTACGGGCGCGGTCCGCTGCCTTTGTATGAGGACCTGAAATTCCTGCTCAACCAGCTCGCCGGACAGGGACGCGAGAACACGCTGCTGGAAATTTCTGCGATCTACATGTCGTTCGAGCCGGGAAATCCCGCCCTTCTCACCCAGTATGCCTACCTCGCCTGTCTGAACAACCTGGCGGCACCCAAGGACATCCTCAGGGCGATGGAACCCCTCGCCAAGGCGTTCGCCAGACAGCTGCCGATCCAGTCGGTGCTGGCGACCGTCTATCTGAGCGACAACCAGCCGGCCAAGGCCGCCGAGCTGCTCGATCCGTTCAAGCTCGACGCCGCCTCGCTGGCACCCGGATACCGCGCGACCTTCCTCGCCACGCAGCTCCTGAACGGCCGGATCGCGAAGGATGATCCTCAGATCGATGGCTTTCCCATGAAGTCCTTGCTTCCGTCCGAACGCAGAAAGCTCAACGAATGGATTGCCAAGGCTGAACCCTAGCACTCTCCATTTTCACGGAATTGAATTTCAACACCCGGCAGGCTTCGGCCTTCCGGGTTTTTTTGTGCCGGTGCGGCGGGGTGTGAAAGATAATTAAGAGATCAAAATGATCAGGAAAACATTTTAATCAAACTTGACTTCCATTTCGGCTTCAGTAGAGGTTTTGAAAATTTTGCAGGCAATCGCTGCGGTGAAATCCTGCAAATTTTACAAATCAACCTTATGTGCTGTCCCGCCATTTCACCCTTATTCCTTCCTTCAAGGCGGTTCCATTTGGAACCGTCGCCGGGTTTGCCAACCGCATGAAACCCGGATTCATGAACTGCGGCAGGGCGGGGACGGCAGTCCTGGCCCTGCTGGCCGGAGGTATTTCCCGCGGAGCCATCGTGGTCTGGGATGGGGGCGGAGCCGATGCCAACTGGACCACCGTCAACAACTGGAGCAACAACGCGACTTGGAATACTCTCAACGATGCCTCGTTCGCCTCGAGCTTCAGCTCCGGCACGGCCATCAATCTGAACGGCTCCAAGACCGTCGCCAGCCTGATCATCAGCAGCGCCACGGATTTCAGCCTGAACAACAGCACGCTGACCCTGAGCAGCGGAGATCTCACCCGCACGGCGGCGACCG
>JBGSTM010000025.1:0-4046 GCA_041736495.1 Akkermansiaceae bacterium | reverse complement strand
AACTTGAGATCGGCCGGAGCGTCGTAGATTGGATTCGACGGAGTGAGCAAAATCAAGGTTTCGACCGCCTTGGAGTCGATGTCCGCCTTGAGCGCGGTGAGATCGCCGAGCCCCTTGGTTTCCGTCTGCACGGCGAGCAGTGGCTTGCCTTCGCCGATGTTGCCTAGCGCCACGTTGATTGCGTGAGCCAGAAGATGAAGTGCGAGCGACTGCCGCGAGCCGGCGAGCACCACGGATTTTCCGGCGTTTTCCTTGAGATCGTCGACCAGACTGTTGACCCATGCGACTTGTTTCGGATCCGACAGCTCGGGGGAAACAATGGCTACGCCGGCCTTAACACCCAGCCCCCGGGCGATTTGCGCGGCGACCGCAGTCACTTGGCTGGGAGAAACGCGCAGGCGGTGATCCGCCATGCCACCGGTGAGGGTGAACGCGGCTTCAACCGCGTAAAGGCGGTTCATGGTGGAAGCGTCCGGCTTGGCGTTGTAGCCCTTGCCCTCGGGCTTGCGGCGCTCGAAAAACGGCGTCATAGGACCTTGGTTGTCAGTCCCGGCGAAATCGCAGTCGAGGGAGAGGATCCGGTCCGCCTTGGCGAAATCCGCTATCAGCCTCACTCCGTCGCCCAATGCGACTGCGGTGGCATCGCCGGTGAGCGCCTCGTATTGATAGAACTTCGCGGCGGAAAACTTCGCGGCCAGTTCCTTCGTCAGTCGTGCGCGGGTCGGACTGTCATCGGCTCCGAATACGAAGCCGATCTTCGCCGCGCTGTCGGCAGCGAGTGCAGCGAGGACCGCTTCGAATTCAGCACGAGGTGCCGGTTTGCCGGCTTTTAAAATCGTCCGCGAACGCGACGGCGAGTAGAGGTCCAGCACCGAGGCTTGGGCGAACGCGTCGTTTCCTTCCGACTCCGGATGGAGCGTGTTCGGAGCGACCTTGGTGGGCCGCCCCTCGAAGGTCGTCACCACCAGCGGCGTCGCCCCGTGGGCCCGCGGCATGGATGACGCATAATAAGTCGCCTTGCCGGGAATGACCCACTCGGGAGCCTTGGTGTAAGGAACGATGTAGGCCTCCGGACGGCGACAAGCCGCCATCCCGAATCCGGCGAGCGCGGTGGACGCTCCCATCAGTTTCATGAACGAACGGCGCGAGGTCTCGACCTGCTCTTCGTTCGCCAGCTCGGCGGCCCCTTGCGGAAACTCACGGTCCATCCACTGACGGAAGTCGGCGGTGTCCTCAAGCTGTCCCACGCTGCGCCAGGAGGCGGTGGTTTCGCCGACGGGAACCTCGGGGTGATGCCAAATACGCTTACTCATGTTAGACTGCGGAAATTGTGGAAGTTGGGAAAACGGATTTGAAAATCAACGGTGACAGGCGGCACAAGTCTCCTTGGGTTTCACCATGAACTGCTCTTTCAGCTTGAGGCCGAGCTCTTGGGTCGTCTTCACGCCCAGCTGCGGATTGTTCGAGATGTAGGTCTCGGCGTCGTAGTTGAAATTGTAAACTTCTTCCAGCGGACGGAGGTTTTTCTCCGGTGCGCGGTGGCAGTCGAGACACCAGCCCATGGAATGCGGCTGAGCTTGATAGACGACCTCCATCTTGTTCACGTCGCCATGGCAGCTTTGGCAGGAAATCCCGCGGTTCACGTGCGCCGAGTGGTTGAAATAAACGTAGTCCGGGGATTTGTGCACCCGCACCCACTCGATCGGTTTTCCGTCGTATCCGGCGAAGGTGGGATTCATCGACTTGTGTAGCGGAGCCAGCTTGGGGCTGTCGCGCTGGACGTGCTGGTGGCAGTTCCAGCAGGTGCTGCCGGTCGGCACGTTCGAATGGCCGGCCACATCGACAAAGGAATGGCAATAGCGGCAATCCAGCCCGAGTTGATCCACGTGGATTTTGTGCGAAAACGGGATCGGCTGCGACGGCTGATACCCCACATTCAGCGTTTTGGGCGTCGCATAATAGGCGAAAGCCAGCGCCACACCTGCCGCTACGGTCCCGGCGCAGACAGCGATCTTGAGAGGCAGTAAATTGGACCAGCGAGGAAAAATGTTTGCCATGTGTGGGGCGATGCAGTGCTCGAAGATGGAAGCTTGTGAAATTTTTCACAAGCGGCTTTCAAAAAAGTCCGGAATCGATCCGGACGGCGGGAGGATGCAAACGAAGAGCCGTGATGCAATGCGAAAAAAGAAAATGTGGCGGAATTTGTAACGAGAATGCGGAGCCCCTTCATTATTTCCTGCCATGCTTATGAATTCGACCAATTCATGCCTTTTTCCTGCCTCCAAACCCGGTAAGCGCTGAACTGTTCCGCCTTCGAAAGTTCCCGCCGGGACGGGTCCTCACTCAGGAAAATCTCGAACGCCCCACCGGCGGATGCCTCCGCCGCGCTTGGCCCGGACTCGACCGTTTCCTGCCGACTCGGCTGTTGCCGGACGAGCCCCTCGATCCGGGAAAGCCGCGACGAAATCCGAAGTGCAAGCAGCAGCAGTAGCAGAAGCAGTCCGGCACAGGACGCGAGCAGGATCACCACGGTGGACAGGTCGGTTTCTGGCATAAGCCCAGCCTCAGGAATCGCAGCCGGGTTGAAAAGTCCCAAATCCCTTGGACTGCGTGCAGCCTGCTGCCGCTTTCAACAGCCAGCCTGCTGGCCGGAACTGGTCGCCTTGTTTGCCAAGCCTCCCCCCACTCAGGAATCCCCATCCTTCTCCGCGATCTCGTCGTATTTGAAGCTGGTAATCGTCTTCAACCAAGCCGGACTCACCGACTTCTTGAAATCCCCCGCACTGCACCACTTCCAATCCGACCCCACGGCTACCAACTTGTGATGCACAGCATTCTGATGAACATAGTGCAGTCGAGCCAAGTAACTCCGCTGATGGGTCAGATGGGTTTCCCGGTAATTCTGCCACAACCGCGTCCTGCCGGGCTTTGACTCCCGCCGATTCAACTCCTTCGTCGTCAGACTGTGAAGTTTGCGCACCATCAATCCAAGTGACGTGGCCGCACCGTCGGAAGTCGCCGGACTATGTCCGACGAAATGGTAGTGGTTGGAGAGAATGGCCCATGCTTCGAGTTTCCAACCGAATTCCTTTGTGAGCGTGAACAACAATTCCTGAAACCAGTCTTTCATCCCATCCTCTGCCAGTAAATGCCGCCCATCTGCGGATCTGGCGGTGAGGAAGTAAACACCAGCCGACTGCAACCGGTGCGGGGGAGCATGGGGCCAATCACGCGAACCCTTCGAGCAATCCTCATCGCATGGAAGTGAAGTGGGGGCGGTCATCGGTAAATCTTGGACTGCGCGCAGCCTGCTGCCGCTTTCTACTGCCAGCCTGCTGGCCGGGGTGGGACATAGCAACTATCAACCGTCCTGTCCACATTCAAGACCGCCCGCAACAGGCTGCGACGGCAAAGCGGCAGCAGGCTGCCGCACTCCAAGCGCCCGCACATGCGCCAGAGCCGCGGAAGCGAGACCTGCCGGATTGTAACCACCCTCCAGCGACGATACCACCCGCCCGCCACACCATTTGTCGGCGAGAGCCATCACCCGCCGAGTCATTTCGGCGAAGGTTTCGTCCGTCCATTTCAGACCGCCGATCGGGTCGTCCACCCGCGCATCGAAGCCCGCGGAAATGAGCAGGAAATCCGGCTGGAAGGCATCCACCGCGGGTTCCAGTTGTGCCGTCCACTCCTTCAGCGCCAGATCTCCGTCCGAATTCGCCGGCAGCGGGATGTTCAAATTGAATCCCTCCCCCGCCCCCTCACCGCGGTCGGTCGCATATCCGGTGTACGGATACATGTTCTCCTCGTGCAGGGAAATGTAGAGCACCGTGGGATCCTTGATGAAAATCGCCTCGGTCCCGTTGCCGTGGTGCACGTCCCAGTCGATGATCGCCACCTTCCCGATGCCGTGGCGCGATTGCAAATATCGCGCCGCCACCGCCACGTGGTTGAAAATGCAGAAACCCATCCCCCGCGCCGCCGTCGCATGATGCCCCGGCGGCCGCACCGCGCAGAACGCCGACGCCCCGTCCCCACGCATCACC
>JBGSTM010000370.1:0-5458 GCA_041736495.1 Akkermansiaceae bacterium | reverse complement strand
CTCGGCTGCGCGAACGGCGTCGGTATCGCCGGACCGGCGGGCGGCATCCAATGCGGAATCCGCGCAGGCCGCAGCCCAGCGGGCCGCGTGCATCGCATGGTCGGCATCGTAATAATGATGGGCCTCGCGATACATTATGTGGGCCTTGCGGGCGGCGGCATTGAATTGGCGGGCGGTCTGCCAATCGAGCGTGCTGTGAAAAATCTCCTCGCGCGTGATGCGTTCGAGGATGGGCAGGATTTCGACGGAAGCGCCCGTGGCCTCTTGAATTTGCTGCGCGTAGCCGGGGAGAGCAGTGGTTTTCATTTGCATTTGCGGGTGCGGTGCTTTGTCTTGAGGCCGTTCGTTTCAGGCAAAGCGGAGAAATCAAATTTCATCCTGTATGTCTATTAAAATACAAACATAGATGATTTTTTTCAAATGAGCCCGGTGTATCTTGACTGCAATGCGACCACTCCACTCGACCCGGAGGTTCGGGAAGTGTTGTTTCGGTACCTCACCGAGGAGTTCGGCAATGAGGGCAGTCGGACACACGAATACGGTTCCCGTGCCAAACAAGCGGTCCAAAAAGCCCGCGACCAAGTGGCCGCCGTGGTGGGAGCGAAACGCGATGAAGTGATTTTCACCAGTGGGGCTACGGAATCCAACAACCTGGCGATCCTCGGGCTGGCCGATTACGGAAAGGAGCATGGCAAGCTGCACCTGATCGGGACACGGCTTGAACACAAGGCGGTGATCGAGCCGCTGGAAGCCATGGAAAAGCAGGGATTTGAGGTGACTTGGCTGGATTCGGATGCGCAGGGCCGGGTGGAGGTGGAACAACTCAAGCAAGCGCTCCGACCGGATACCTTGCTGGTTTCGATCATGGCGTCGAACAACGAAACGGGCGTGCGGCAGCCGATTGAAGAAATCGCCGCCGTGCTCGAAGGGCATGACACCTACTTTCACACCGATGCCGCCCAAGCGTTCGGGAAAGACATCGAACCCTTGCGCAATGGTCGGATCGATCTGATTTCAGTGAGCGGTCATAAGATTTATGCGCCCAAGGGGATCGGCGCGCTGATCATTCGCCGGCGCGGTTACGATCGTCCGCCGCTCAAGCCATTGTTCTACGGAGGTGGCCAAGAACGCGGGCTGCGTCCCGGCACCCTACCGGTGGCCCATGTCGCCGCGTTGGGCATGGCCGCGGAAACGGCGATGAAGCATCACGATAAACGCCGCAAGCATTGCCGCGAGATCAAGGATGCGGCGCTGGCTGCATTCTCATCGCTCTCGCCCCGCATCCACGGCAGGCCCGGGGAAACCATGGATCACGTGCTGAACCTCGCGTTTCCGGGAATCGACTCGGAGGCGCTGATCGTGGCGCTGAAGGATCTGGTGGCGATCTCCAATGGTTCCGCCTGCACGTCTAGTAGTTACACGCCGAGCCATGTGATCAAGGCGATGGGCTACAGCGACGATGAGGCGAACGAGGCGCTCCGGCTGAGTTGGTGCCACCTGACGCCGGAGGTGGATTGGAATGGGGTGGCGCGGAGGATTCTGAGTTTGATGTGAAATCCTATTCGATTATTTCGAATATTCCGTATATTGCATTGACGCCGGAGAGACAAGTGCCCTCTCATTCCGAGCGACCTGAAACACCATCCTTATGAAACTCACCCAAAACCGACTCGATCCGAGCGATCTCACTCCTGAGGACTTCAAGGAGGTGGATCGCTTGTTGGCGGAGGTCTTCGGACAACGCCGACCCGCGTTGGTCAGCGCGAGTGGAGAGCAGTTGGAGCTGCCGCAGCCCGTATTTGACCTTTTGATCCATGTGCTTCGCTCGATCCGAGAGCGCCGGGCCATTGTCATGCTGCCAGAGGATGAGGCATTCACCACGCAAGCTGCGGCGGATTACTTGGGAATGTCGCGGCCATTTCTCGTCAGCCTTCTCGAAAAGGGAGAGATTCCTTTCCATTACGTGGGAAGTCACCGCCGGGTGCTGTTTCGTGAATTGATGAACTATGAGAACAAGAGAGACGCCGCCCGCCGGGAAGGCATGAGCAGCCTCTTCCAGAAAGTCCAAGCTGCCGGACTCGATGACGCCACTTACACGGGTGAATGAAAGGCGCGAATTACAGAGTCGTGCTCGACGCTTGTGTGCTGGCCAATCATGGCATCTGCGACCTGTTTCTACGGCTCGCCGAACGACCGCGTCTTTATTCGCCGCTCTGGTCCAATGAGATACTGGACGAAACAACGCGGACTCATATCACCAAGTTGAACTGGCCGCAGGATCTAGCGGATCACTGGCGGAACGAGGTTCAAAGGCACTTTGCCGAAGCTCTGATAGAGGATGCATCCTGCCTGGAACCCATTCTGATCAACGACGTTAAGGATCGCCATGTGCTGGCGACCGCTATTCGTGCCGGTGCAACGACCATCGTGACGTTCAACCTTCGTGACTTCAGTGCGACGGCACTCGCCCCGTGGGTGATTCAAGCGGTGCATCCGGCGGATTACCTGATCACCTTATACGCCATCGCGCCGGATGTGGTGGTGGCGAAACTCGGTGACATGGCGCGTGCTAGAAATCTGGAGCCGAGTCGCTATCTGGAAAAGCTCAGTCGCAGTGTCCCGGCGTTCGCCACGCATGTTGCGGAAGCGCTGGGATGGTCGCTTGATTGCGACAACGGCTGTGAGCCGTGAAAATCGCAACAGATTGATAGCTCGCGGGGAGAGGTTCATTGCCTGGCGGGATGAATCCCGCGCTCCAATTTGAGAAACTCCTCCCACTTTTCCTTCGACGGGCCGTAGCCGATGGTTTCCTCTCGGAGACCGATTTTGCGGAGCCAGGCGCTGAAGCGGTCCATTTTCGATCGGTCCGGGTGGTCCTTGGCGAGAAAGCGTTCCTTGAAAAACAGGAGCTGGTGCTCCGGGCCGGCCGTGTGGTCGATGACGGTGACGAAGAGGCGGCGGAGGTCGATCTTGATCCGGGTGAGCAGCTCGGGGAGAGGATCCTTTTCGAAATCCCGGTAGTAGTGGAAGGTGAGCTTGCGGGAATGGAGGTGGATCTTGATGAGGTCCGCTTCGCGGGGATTTCCGTAGAGGCGTGCGGCGCACTCGACATAGACGCGAAGGATGGCCGGGAGCTCGTCGAGCAGGCTGCGGTGGATGGTGAAGTGGCCTTCCCGGGGATCGAGGTGGCCGAAGTCGAGCTGGCCGACGGCGATTTCCAGTTCGTCCTCATCGCCGGCGGCGAACATGAGTTCGCGGGCTTTTTCCTCGGCATTGGCGTAACTGCCGAAGAAGGCGCGGAGGTCGCGCTGGAGGCGGAGGGAAAGCTGGTTGAACGGGATCTTCCGCCGGAGCTGGGCGGCAGCAATGAAGACGAGCAGATCCTCCTTCCGGCGCTGGCGGGCGGCGTTGAAGGTCGGCTCGCCGAAGCGGTCGATGAAGAGCTGGAGGGCGCGGGGCAGGGAACCGCAGGCCTGGCGCACATCGGCAAGGCGGTCGAACTCCTCGTAGCGCGGGATGCGGCCGAGAATGAGCACGGATTCCCAGAATTCATCGAGTAGCTCGCGGTGGGTATCGTAGGGATCGCGTTTCGCCCGGAGCGCTTTGAGGATGCCGAGGCGGCGTGAGAGTGATTCCCAATCGATGAAGCGGCGGGCGCGGGAGGCGAGGAAGTCGTGGAGATCGGCGGTGTCGCGGAATACCAGATAGATGCCGAGGCCGACCGGCACGGCTTCGGTGTGCAGGGTGTCTTCGAGCAAGGCTTGGATTTCGGCGGGTTCGAAGTATTTCTGGAACGTGTCGCGTCGGGTGATCACGCCGTCGCCGAAGGTTAGGACGTCATCGTAGGCTTCCTGCCCGGCGATGAGCGTGGAGACGAGCAAGGCGCGGCGGGTGTGCTGCCAGGCGTCGAGTACGGCTTCGACGCGCTCCGCCGGGTCTTCGATGACATTGAGGACGAAGCCGAGATTGACCACGTCAGCGGCTTGTTTGGGTTCGTCCGGGGCGTGGACAGGATCCCAGCCGTTGGAGGGGTGTCCGAGTTTTTCGATCGCGATCACATCGCCGCCGTGGCCGCAGCCGTAGTCGAAAAAGGATTCTCCGCGGCGGAGCTGGCCGAGTTCGAGCAGGGTTTTGACCGGCTTGGAAATCTCGCGGCGGACAAGGGCGGTCTTGTGGCGGTGGATTTTTTGCTTCGGCACCGCCTGCGGGGGAGTGGAGGAGATCTCCGTTTCGACGAGGCGATGTTTTTTGAAGGCGAGGCCCTTTGCCGCGAGGGCGCGTTCCCAGTTTAGGCGGAAGCCAATGCGTGACGTGTCCTCCAACAGTCCGGCAGCTTCTTCCTGGTGCGTGAGTTTGGCGAATTTTCGATGCAGCGGATGCTCGGATGGCAAGAACGTTTCCTTGCGGTGGAGGATCGGCGGATTGGCGCGTGTCCGGTAGTCGTCGCGGCGGGTTTTGCCAGTGACGAGATCGACGACGACCGACTCCTTGAGAGCGGGATGCGGTTCTTTTTCAAAGTCCGGATAGGCGAGAAACGAAATTTTCGGCGAGGCGGTGTGGAACTTGAGAAGATTGAATTCCGACCCGATTTGTAAGCGCTTCCGCAGCTCGGCCACTGTGATGCGGAGCAGCGCCGGGATGCGGGCGTCGTCGCGGGGATCGATCAAATAGATCGCGCCGGGGAGCCGCTTGCCGAAGGGTAGCGCGTCGATGGCTTGGCGGTATTCGGCGGCGGTCATACGGCTTCATGGAATCCATTTGGTGCCGTTCTGGAGCCAGCCATCGGGACCGGTGGTGGCACCTTCCATTCCGGGAACATTGCGGAAGCGGAAATAGGTTCTCAGCTTCGTTTTACCATCACGAGGGTCGAGGTGTTCTCGGCGCACGAAACCTTCGATTATCCCAGCCCTGAATGAAGGTTCGGACTTTATCAGGTGAATATGGATGTCCGCCCCGTTCATGGTCGCGGCCCTTATTTCTGAAATATACCAAGCGCCGGTTTCCCAAGTTCCATTTCGAAGGTTAGTTGGCTGCGGAAACTTGTCGTCGGGTTGGTTATACAGATGGAGCGTGCCCATGGCTTGTAGATTGCCTGGAGGCATCGTATAGGGTCAATGCAGGATCTTTACGAAGCTGGGGGAGTGTGGGATGGGAAGAGGGCACGACTGGGCCACTTGTGCGGGGCCGCCCCGCGAGCCTCGGTTCAGGCGAAGTTGAAGGTGGTGAGTTTTCAGATCATCGCTTGGATCTGGGATAAGCTGCATCGTCAGGCAATGATGTATTTCATTCGGTGCTTGGCAAGAAAACTGCCATCCGGTGTCGGCGACTGAGCAAAAGTGGATTTAATTGTCTGAGCAAAAGTGGACAGGTCTTCCTGATCTTTGAGGCGGCTTAAAGACGGTATTCCGCGAGGATGTCGGGCCACTGTGGTTCTTGGGGTGTAGGTGGGCGGGCAATG
>JBGSTM010000337.1:0-2089 GCA_041736495.1 Akkermansiaceae bacterium | reverse complement strand
CCAGCCGCCGTTGGTTTTCGGGTCGCCGGTGGCGGTGAGTTTCCTCCCCTCGATGTCCACCCGCGGCACCTGTGCGGCGGCACCGTCCGGCAGGGCGAGCGCCACCACCTCGTCGGCGGCGGCCATGTATTTCTCCATCAGTAGCGGCGACATCGAGAGCACGGAGCCGATGTTGTCGAAGCCGTAACCGGTGTCGTCCGGCGGGAAGGCCTCCTGCGTGTCGAACTCGACGCCTAGCAGGTCATAGACGGCGTTCTGATATTCCGTGCGGTTCAGGCGGCGGATCGTGACGCGACCGGGATCGGGGTTCTCGGGGTCGAGCTGGAAGACTTCCTTTTCGATCCAGCTGAGGAGCTTGAATGTTTCCGCGGGCGTCGGCTGGTCCTCGTCGGACGGCGGCATCACCTGGCTGCGGAGATTGTGCCACACCGGCAGCCAGTGTTTGCGGTCCTTGAGGTGGGCGGGCAGGTCCTTGAACTCGTCCATGACGAAATCCCCCTTTGAATCCCCCTCCGCGTGACAGCTGAAACAATACATCTCCAGCAGCGGAACAATTTCCTTCTTGTAACTCTCCGTGGAATCGGCGGCGGCGTGGGCGACGCCGATGAGGCCGGCGGTCGCGAGTAGCGGGAGGAATTTCACGGGAAAAACTGGAGTGTAATTGGATGAAGAACTGGCAGAAAAGCCTATGTCACTTGGCAAAGAGGCAGCCCGGGATACTTGGATGAGTCGCGCGCTTTGTCATCCAGGCAAGCGTTTTCGTGGAAAAATCCGCTACCGCTTCATCGAAAGCCGCAGGTCGCGGCGGTCCCGAAGGGCCACGCTTTGCATCGGTGCATTTGGTTCAAACACCCACCTGCCCGTATTTCCCAACCTACCCTGGCATCATGAACGAGAGCAGCGAGCCGAGACGCTCGCGCAACTTCGGCCGCGGGACGATGGCGTCGATCAGCCCGTGCTCCAGCATGAACTCCGCGGTCTGGAAACCGGGCGGCAGGTTCTGGTGGGTGGTTTCCTTGACCACCCGCGGCCCCGCGAAGCCGATCATGCACTTGGGCTCGGCCAGATTGATGTCCCCGATCGTCGCGAACGACGCGGTGACGCCGCCGGTCGTCGGGTGGGTCAGCAGGGAAATATACGGCAGTTTCGCCTCGGACAGCCGGGCGAGCGCGCCGCAGGTTTTCGCCATCTGCATGAGCGAGAGCATGCCTTCCTGCATCCGTGCCCCGGACGAGGCGGAAACGATGATCATGCCGCGCTTTTCGGCGATGGCCATCTCGATGGCGCGGGTGATTTTCTCACCGACCACGGATCCCATGGACCCGGCGAAAAACTTGAAGTCCATCACCGCGATCATCGCGCGCTGGCCCTCGATGGTGATCCGGCCGGAAGTGACCGCGTCGTCAAGGCCGGTCTTTTCGCGCAGGCCGGCGGTCTTCTCGGAGTAACCGCTAAAGCCAAGCGGATTGGCGGAAATCAGGCCGATTTCCGTCTCCTCAAACGAATCCGGATCTGCGAGCATCGTGATGCGCTCACGCGAATCGATGAGGAAATGGTGGCTGCAGTGGACGCAGACGTGGTGGTTCTGCTTGAGCTCGAGCGTGTGGATCAAGGCACCGCAGTCCGGGCACTTGACCCAGAGGCCTTCCGGCATGTCTTCACGTCGGTCAAGCATCCGCAGGCGGGGTTTGCTGAAAATACCCATGGGGTTGGAAAGTTACTGTCTCGCAAGGGCTGCCACGGCGGAAGTCTCAGTGCGTGCAAGCGAAGCTAGCCGCCGCGATGGTTGACGACAATCCCCTTTTGAAAGATCTGCATTCTTCCCCGATCTGGAAGTCCGCACGTTCCGTCTTGCTTCCTCCTGCCGGATGCCATTCCCTCCGCCCGCATGTCTTCACTTCCTACCGCTGACCTCCTGGCGCTCGACACGGCTGCTTTAAAAAGCCGCTTGTCGAAACTCAGGAGGTATCTTTGACGTCCTGACCCTCGAAAACGAAATCAACACGCTCGAGGAGGCGATGGGCGCTCCCGAGTTCTGGAACGACTCGGACAAGGCGAAATCCATCAGCTCCAAGGCCGCCGGGCTGAA
>JBGSTM010000343.1:0-13586 GCA_041736495.1 Akkermansiaceae bacterium | reverse complement strand
CACCGCCCGAGCGCGCCGCTCCATCCGAAGTTTCCGACGGCCGCACCACCCGCAGGAAGATGTCGATGCTGCGCCGCAAGATCGCCACGCACCTCGTCAACGCCCAACAGACGGCGGCGATTCTAACCACCTTCAACGAGGTCGACATGTCCGCCGTGATGGACCTCCGCAAGGACGTGCAGGAGAATTTCCTCAAAAAGCACGGCGTGAAACTCGGCTTCATGTCGTTCTTCATCAAGGCGGTCGCCCAGGCCCTCAAGGACATTCCGTCCGTGAACGCCCGCATCGACGGCACCGACATCATTGAAAACCATTTCTACGACATCGGCGTCGCCATCGGCACCGAAAAGGGCCTGATCGTTCCCGTGCTTCGCGACGTTGAGAAAAAATCCTTCGCCCAGATCGAAAAGGATATCCTCGACTACGCCAAGAAGGCCAAGGACGGCAAGATCACCCTCGAAGACCTCACCGGCGGTGTCTTCACCATTTCCAACGGCGGCACTTACGGCTCGCTGCTCAGCACGCCCATCCTCAGCCCGCCACAAAGCGGCATCCTCGGCATGCACAGCATCCAGCAGCGCCCGGTCGCCCTCAACGGCCAGGTCGTCATCCGCCCGATGATGTATCTCGCCCTCAGCTACGACCACCGGTTGGTCGATGGCAAGGAGGCCGTCACCTTCCTCATCCGCATCAAGGACTGCCTCGAAAGCCCGGCCCGCCTCATGCTGGAGATGTAAACCGGGAGCGCAGGATTCATCCTGCCCGAGACTGGACCGCGGAATTTATTCCGCAACGACAATGCGCTGCGAAAGAACAGCCAGAAAGCCAGCATCTTTCGCCACCAGTGTCCTCGTCAACAGTTAGGCAAAGCCTTCAGCCTGTCCTCGTGCAGAGCACGCTGATGGGCCAGCTCCCGCGGCCTCGGCTGGGTCGGTGATCTTAACGCCTTTCTAACGAACCGTCCGCAGCCGGGCGAAGCGGTGACCTCCCGCGTCATCCCGCACGGTGACCAGCCGGAAGGCCGACTGTCCGGGGAAGGCCGCGTCGGAGAGCACCTCACCACCGTTGATTCCGGTCGCGGCGGATCCGCCCGTGCTGGTGGCGATGGTTGTCCAGCTAACGAGGTCGGGACTGATCTGGAGATGGTAAACCAGGTCCGTCGCCGCCGGGTCGCGGCGGAAGGTGACGGTGAAGTCACTGGCGTTCTTGCTGGCGGAGAATCCGGTTTCCGCCGAGGTGTTAGCAAGAAGCGGGCTGAAGCCATAGGCATATTCGATCTGGTTGCCGATGCCGTCGCCATCCGAGTCGCCCTCGGGATCGAGATACTGGCCAGTCTTGAGGGTGGGGAAAAAAGTGGTGCGCCAGGCTTGATAGGGGGGCGGCTGGTAATTCTCCGGGACGATTTGATAGATTTCCCCGCCGGGAAGATTTTCGGTAAGTTGCATGACGCCCGGATTCTGCTTGGTGCCGACAAAAATTTCCCCACCGCCGTTCTCGCCGAAGGTGGCGAGCCGCCGGGAGAACGGGTTGCCGCCGACTAACGGAACCGCCTGGGTTAGAGTGAACGCGCCGCTGTCGGGTGGGGTTTCCTCCAGTCCCATGATTCGGGCGTTAGTTCCGCCATAATCAGCGAAAAGATATTTACCCTGAAGCGCCGGAATGGCTGCCCCTCGATAGACGTAACCGCCGGTGACGGCGATACCGAGCTTGGGGAGCCCGGTGAAATCAGTTTGGGATCCCGGATGGGCGTATTGGGCAACCGGATCGATGCTGGAGACCGGAGCGAGACCGGCTGCGAGCATGGCAGGATCGAAATCAAACGCTCCCTCGCGGTACCGCCAGCCGTAGTTGCCACCGAGGGTGATCAAGTTGATTTCCTCGACTTTCAGCTGGCCGACATCGCCGCAGAACAACCGGTTGGTTCCGCCGGGGCGTTTGTCAAAACTGAAGCGCCAGGGATTGCGCAGGCCGTAAGCGTAAATTTCTCCACGCATCGGGCCGTCGAGGGCGTTATTGGTGAAATCCTGGGTTTGTCCGATGAAAGGATTCCCTGGCGGAATCGAATAGGTGAGGGGACCTGCGCCATCGGGATCGATGGGATCGATGCGCAGGATTTTCCCTAGCAGCGAGCGGCGGTCCTGGCCGTTGCCGAGGATGCCGTTGGGTTTCAAATCACTGCCGCCGGTATGGCCGGAATTGTTGTCGTCGCTGCTGCCGCCATCTCCAGTAGCAATGTATAAATATCCGTCCGGACCGAACTCAAGCTGGCCGCCGTTATGATTGCTTTGGGGTTGTCCGAAGGTTAGCACGATGCGTTCGCTGAGCGGATCGGCGAGGTTTGGCTGCGAGGTGGAAGCCTGGTATTCCGCGATGACGGTGACGTGGTTTTGCGGAGTGGGAGGGTTCGTCCCGTTTGGAGCGCTATAGTTCAGATAGAATTTTCGGTAACCGGGAGATGCGGAATCGGCGAAACCAGGGTGAAAGGCAATTCCCAGCAAACCCCGCTCGGACGGTCCCGTGCCGATGGGCACCATCTTGCTTCCCACATCCAAAAACGGAACCGGCAGGATCATGCCGTTTTGCAGGATGTGGATTTTTCCCGGCTGGTCACAAATGAAAACCCGCCCGCTAGCGTCCGGGGCGCTGGTGATGTTCGTGGGAGAAAAAAGCTGTTGCAGCACGACCGGTTCCAGCTTGAGCGTTGGGAACGCCGCGAAGGAAGCGGTGGTCAGCTGGCTGGTGATCGCGAGGATGCGGAGCGGCCGGATGGAATGGGTTTTCATCAACTCTGGATCCGATACATCAGGATGCGCTGAATTCCAAGGGGGGATTTCAGGGTGGCGTCACATGGGCCGCCTCGCCCCGAAGCGCTGGCTTCAAGGAGCGGCGATCTCCGAATCGCCGTGCCCATGGAAAGCCAATGATTCGAGGCATTCGCTCATCCCATTGTATTTCCATGGGCTTGGGCGGATCGGAGTCCGCCCCTCCTTGGTTTTTTAAAAGAAGAAGAACCGTTTCCGCCTCTTCGCGACCGGCTGGATCTCGGTGTTGAAAATCCGGTGGAACTGCGCGAGCACGTTCTCGGGCTTCACGAATTCGTTGAGTTCGTTTCCGTGGAAATAAGGCTGGGTGAGGTACTGCCGGAAAAGATCATCTTTTTGATCGATTTCCATCACCCGCTCAACCACCGCCTCGAGGCTGCCGTGGTCGAAATAATTCACGAACGACTTCGGATTGAAATCGCGATGCACGAGCTCGTTCCCCCAATAGATGGGGATCGTGTTGACCAGCATGGGCTCGAAAATCTTCTCGGTGGTGTATCCCGGATACGACCCGTTCTCGAAAGCGATGTTGAACTTGTGCTTCCTAACGAAGGCGGCCTTGTCCTTCACCCGTCCGCCGATGTTGTTGCGGACGCGACCGCCGGAACTGACGGGTTTGTATTTCGATAGCTGTTCGAAGAACTTGATGCGGAACTTGCTGTCGACGTTGGAGACCACGAAGCTGCAGAACTCGGTCTTCTCCCGCAGGATCGCCTCCACGTCGATCACCTCCGGTCTAACCAGCGCCTGCGGGTCGCCGTAAAAAACGTAGAGCGGCAGCCGGTAATGGCGCGGGTCGTCGAGGTAGTCGAAGGTGAACGCGTAGTCGTATTTATTCAGGTCGGGCCGCCGGTTCTCGCCGGTGAAGAAGATGGTAACGCACTTGTAATTCTTGTGGCGCTTGCCGAATTTCGAGTAGATCAGGAAATCCGGGTCGTCGCAGATCTCGACGTCGTAGTGCCGGCTCAGAAGGTGATAGAAGTAGTTGTCGGTCTTCTTGAAGTTCTTCCAAAAGTCTTCGAAATTGAGCCGTAGTTTCGGTTTCATCCAGCGGCGTCTCCCGTGTCCGGTTGTTTGATCGATCCAAAAGCCGCTTAAGACAATGGCGGCGGCGTCCTGGGATGTTCCGTTTGACCCGCGATCAATTGCGCGAGCAGCTCCCCGCCACGCGGAAGAACGGTGAGTCTCGCGCCGCTGCCGATGACTTTCTGCGTTTCCATGACCTCGAACATCGCCTCGGACACCTCCTTGTCTTCGGAGATTCGTTGCAACGCCTCGCCCACGATCTGCGGCCGGATGGCGGCGGCCTTGGCGAACTCGATGGCGGCCTCGCGCTCGGCGGTGCTGGTGATGATGCTCACCGGGTTCGCGCCGTCCTGGCGGATCGCCGAGGTCACCTGGCGCAGCCGGTTGACCACCTTGCTTTCGATCTGGCGGATCATTCCCACGTCGCGGAAATGCACCTTGCGGATGTAAATCGATCCTAACCGATAGCCCCATTCGTGGGATTTCGGTGAGACCTCGTTGCGCACGGTCTCGCTCATCGCGTGGCGGTTCACCATCATGGTGGCGAGCGGCATGTTGCTCAGGCAGCGCACGGTCGAGTTGCTGACGTTGGCGGACAGAGAGCCGCGCGGGTCGCTGTTTTTGAACAGATAGGCGACGGGATCGCTGATGAACATTTCATGCCAGATGCCGATGCCCATGGGCGCGCCTTCCTCGGAATTCACCGGCTGGCTGCGCAGGTATTCCTGGTCGAGCCGCATGTCGAGGATGTGGCATTTTCCGAGCCAGTTCACGATGAACGAGGCGGGGCCTAACTTGACGGGAAGGAAGTGCAGGCCGGGCTCGTCGAGGGTGGCGAGCACCTTGCCGAAGAGCACGTAAACATTGCACTGGCGCTCCTGGACGATCGCGTAAAGTCCTAGTAGCCGGGCGATCCCGAACAGAATCGGAAACCCGATCGCGCAGGCGAAAAACGTGACGGCGGCGGCGATGAGGAAGTTCATTTGTTGGATTCCACGAAGACTTGCTGGGCCTTTTCAAACAAGGCGAGGCGGACGTTGCGGACATAAGCCCGGAGTGACTCGCGGCCGCTGTTTTTCAAAGTCATGAGCTGGTCGGCGAGGCGGGTGAGCGGCTCGACCTCGGCGAGCGCGCGCAAGGTTTCGATCTCCACCGCGCGCTTCGACTGCACGATCGTCTGGTCGGCGGAGGCCTGGGCGAGGCTGATGTCGGACGAGACTTGGTTGTAAGCCGTGTTGATGGCGGCGAGCGCGGACTCGACTTCCGGCGGCGGGTCGATGCTGGTGATGAGCGTGGCATCGAGCACCATGCCGTAGCGGGCGGCGGACGAGGCGCACTCCTGGTCCATGTGCTCGTTGAGGTCGCGGAGGTTTTTCCGCAGGTCGTTGATGGAAATGCCGATGACCGCGGCGGTGTCCGGCGCGCCGTCCGCGTTGGGCGTGCGGGGTGCCTCGAAGTTGGCGATGCGCTCGCGCAGCACCGAGACGAAATAGCCCATGATGTGGCAGTAGGGATTCTTGATGCCGAAGAGGTAGGCGTAGAGGTTGCGCTCGGCGACGCGGTAGCGGATCTGGCCGGTGAGCCCGGTGTTGAGCTGGTCCTTGGTCACCCCGTCGAGCATCGTGCCATTGTAGTTGGCGGTGGAGTCCTCGGGGTCCCACGCCATGTTCACGGTCTCGGTGGCGATGGACACCTTGTGGATTTTTTCCCACGGCCATTTGAAATACGGCCCGCCCGGCATGATGACGCGGACCTGCGGGTAACTGTAGCGTTTTTTCTGATCCTCGCTGAGTACGTCGGAGATCGGATCGTCCAGGGTGGTCAGGTTCTGGATCCGCTCGGCGCGGCCGAAAACCGTTTTCACCGCGCGTTCGTTCTGATCCACCGTGTAGATCCCCGAGACGAGGTAGCGCATGAGAAACCAAACGACGAAACCAATGATGCAGCCGAAGATGATGGACATGGGGAGGGCGGTTGGACTGTCGGGAAGCTGACGACCGGTGCCCGGCTTGCCAATGAAAAACACGGGTTTTCAACTTGCCAGTCCTGCTTCTATCCGACAGGACTAGGGAAATGAAAAACACCGTTTTCTGCTTCATGGCGCTGGCCGCTCCCCTCTGCGCGCAAAACCTTTTCGACAACGGCACCATGGACACCGCCGGTGGATGGAAGGGCGATGGGAAGATGGTCAAGGACGAGCCCGCCAAGGGCGAGCCGGCGAAAGAGGCGGACAAACAACCGGCCAACCGCTTCCTTCTGCTCTCCGCCAAGAAGAACGGCCCGGTCGCGTTCCGGCAGGAGATCGATACCAAGGGGCTCATCAGCGTGATCGTGAAGTTCCGCTATAAGAGCAAGGACTACAAAGGCCCCGGCCTGGAGCTCCGCGGGAGGCGCATGGATGGCGGTTCCACCTACACCAACCGGGACATCGAGGTGGACGGAGAATGGCACGATATGTCATGGACTTTCACCCAGGTGGGCGGCAGCAAGAAAATCGATTTTTCTGTTATCCTGATCCAAGGCGAGGGCGAGGTGGCGTTCGACGACGTCACCGCGGAGGCCCAGAAGTAGGCTGGGTGGGTCTCCCAAAGTGTCCCGGCTGTCCCAGCCGGTTTCACGACGGTCTCGGAGTGCTCCGACAAGTCGGAGCTTTCCCACGGGCCGACATGTCGACCCGTGGGAAAGCGGGGACATGTCCCCGCACTCCGTGTTGACGCAACACCTCCCGCCACGGGATCTCGCACGATTCCATGCCACCCGTGCGCCGGGCGAATGAGCTAGATCCTAACTCATGAGCGGGATTGCTGCCGCTTCCGTTCAGGATGCCGTTTCACGGCAACTCCCAGAAAATGAACGGCGGATTTCAGAAAGCCCGGGCACTCTGGCTTGGCAACTGCTCAACGTTGTTCAATCAACGTCGCCCATTTCTCCCCCCCGCGTTCTGCAACGGAATCGTTGCACATTAGGTGGAAAGAACCGCGGGAAATGATCCTAGGTTCCGCTTGCCTGAAGCCACTTTCCCTCCGCCCGCGATGCTTTCGGTCTTTCAACTCTCCCTCACCCTCCGCAGCAGCCCATCCCACCCACGTTAGATCAATCATGAACCGCCCATCTTCGAAAACCGCCGAGGCTCTCGGCGTGAAATCCCACCCTTCGGCCGACAGGAATCCACTACGAGCTCTTCTTCGCCGCGCATGGGCTATTGCCGACGTTTCTATCGCCCGCGTGGTAGTGGCTGCTGCGATGCTGCTGATTTTCGGAAGCACGGTAGTCCATGCGCAGACTACACTGACAAAAGGTGATATTGCTATCGTCGGCTATGCCACGGATTCAACCGACGGCACCTGGATCGTCAACCTTGTGCCGGTCGCAGCAAATACGCAGATCACGCTGTCCCAAAGTGCTTCCCAAGCCAATGGAACTTTTTCGACGTCTGAGGATAGCGACAACTTAACCTACACATTCTTATCCGCTACCGCAGCGGGAACGATCATCTCTATTCCGTGGTCCAACTTGTCAGACAACGGTGATCAAATCTTCCTCTACCAAGGAACCCGTTCCCAAGCAAACTTGATCTACGCGATTTCTAGCAGCGTCTGGATTACGTCGGGGTCAACTACCTCCAATACATCCTATGCACCAAACGGGTTGATCGCGGGAACGACGTATCCTTCGTTTGCTTCAGAGGTCGATAACGGTTATGTAACGAGCCTAACGGGGTCCAGAACAAAGTCCGAATGGTTGACCTACATTAGCACGGCAGGAAACTGGACCAGGGCGGCTTCACGACCCACAGACGCCACTTTCCCAAGCGGGACAATTGTAGTCGCTTCTACAGGGCTGACGCCCCCCACCGTTGCTGCCGCCGTCGGTGCCACGGTGGATGCGCCCTTCAGTGTTACGTTCAACGAAGACGCCTCCTGGCGGGGTGCAATCACCGGAGTTACATTCGGCGGCACACCTTTAACGGCGGGCTATAGCGTCTCCGCTGGCATGATCACCTTTACTCCATCAGCCTCCGTTCCGGCCAATCTGCTTCAAAGCTCGGGCAGCAAAGCCATTGTCGTGAGCGCCACCGGATACGCTGACGCAACGGTCAACCAGAGCATCGGCTCTGGCGCTGCCACTAAGCTCGGGGTGACTACCCAGCCGACAGCGCCTGTCACGAACGGCTCTGCCTTGGTAGTCCAACCGGCCGTCTCCATCCAAGATCAGTATGGCAACACGACTGCCAGCACCACCACTGTCACGGCAACCGTGGGAGCCGGGGCATGGACTCTCGGCGGAATCTCCTCAGTCAACGCCGTCTCTGGGACAGCCACATTCTCCGGACTCACCGCGACAAGCGCGGTCGCCGTTACTAGTGCGACCATCGACTTCACCTCGCCCGGCCTGACCGGTGCGACTTCGGACACTTTCAACATCCCAACGCCTCCACAGGCGAATGACGATCCGTCGGGCGCAATCGTATTGACTCCGAACACAGCCGCAGTTGGCGGAACTTTCGCGGGCTCTACGCCGTTTCTATCTTCTACCCGGAATGATGTCTGGTATCAGTTTACCGCTGTCGGACCGACGGCCACCGTGACCATTGATACCTTCAGTGTTGCGGCTGATAAGGATCTCTATGTTTATAGTGTCCAGCCGGTTTCTTATTCCACCAGTGTCAATGTGATCGCCAGTGGTGTAGGTACCAGTCTATCCAGTGAGACCGCGACGGCCAACAATTTCGTAAGTGGAACCACTTACTACATCCTCGTGCAGGATTACAACAATAATGGCGGATCCTTCAATATCAGCGTTTCAAATCCAGTTCCCCCACCGACTCCCCAAATCACCGGGACAGCCACAGCGACCGAATTCACAACAACCTACGGGACGGCTTCCGCAGCCCAAACTTTCCCAGTTACCGGAAGCAATCTCACTGCGAACATCATCGCGACGGCCCCGACGGGATTTGAGGTTTCCTTCGATGGATCGACTTTTGCTTCCACGGCGACTCTTACGCAGGGCGATGGCAGTGCAAGCGGCACACTCAGCATTCGCATCGCTGCCACAGCGTTGGCAACCGGTTCTTATGACGCCGCGAACATATCCCTCGCCAGCACGGGTGCAACCACTCGCAACATCATCACTGCGGCGAGCGGGAACATGGTTTCGCCCCTGTCTGTAACGGTCACTGGAGCCGCGGTAACAAGCAAACCTTATGATGGCAGCACGACCGCCACCATTACTGGCGCGACGGTGGAAGGGGCTGTCAATGGGGATGTTTTGACTGTCACATCGGGTGCTTTCATCGACGCCAATGCCGGAACCGAGAAAGCTGTTACGCTTATTTTAAGCGGCACGAGCGCCACCAGCTATTCGCTCATCCAGCCTGCCGGGTTGACTGGGGACATCACTCAAGCGGACCAAACGATTACTTTCGGAGCACTGGCACCTAAGGCCTCCACGGCTGCTCCGTTCACATTGACCGCTACAGCCAGTTCCGGATTGGCGGTTTCTTACACTTCCTCCGATTCAGCGGTTGCTACGGTGGATGGCAGCACCGTCACCGTAGTAGGAGTGGGAACAACCACCATCACTGCGAGCCAATTAGGGGACGGGAATTACACTGCAGCTCCCGCGGTCCCGCAGACTTTAGTCGTGCTACCTCCGCCTTTGGCCACCTTCGAGTTCCCCGCTTCCAACTCACTGGCTGTGACGAGCAAGCAAGCCGATGTGACCGTTTCGAATGTAACCCTGTCCTCGGGAACAATTGATGAGAATCAGACTACTGGAGATTATTTTCCAAACGAGCCTTACATTGCGGAAAGTGGTGGATGGACGGCCACGGCACAGTCCAGCGCAAAGAGCTTCAATTTCACTGTCACCGCGGCCACCGGCTATACGTTTTCCATTACGAACGTTAGTTTCCGAGCCTACGCGACGGGAGCTGGACCTTCGGCATTTGGCTTTGGAATCAATACTGCCAACGTCTACGCAGTGAATGCACCTGATGGGGAAATTGTCGAAATCAACCAAAATGTTACCGAGCAGAGCGGTTTGAGCGCTGCAACGATCAAAATTCAAGGGTGGTTGAATGGATCGAGATCTAGTAGCGGCGGGGGTGTCTTTCGCCTAGACGATATTGTCATTACTGGAACCGTGACGCCTAATCCACCAACAGTCCTCGACCCGGAAGACATCACCTTGACTCGAGATGGAAATAGCTTTTCCGCCACTTCACCAGGCGTAAGCGGGTTCAGCTACAGCTACGTCGGCACGAATTATGCGGCATCCGCCACCGCCCCGACAGCTCCAGGTTTCTACACCATCACCGCGACATCCGCGGATCCTAACTACACGGGCGGCAGAAGTGAGGATTATTTCATCGCCGGTCTCCTGGCCGCGAATGATTCGGTGACACGTCAGGCAAACAGCGGGGGCTTCAAGATCCCGGTGGCAAGCTTATTTGGAAACGATGGCGTGATCACCGAGGCTGGAGCGTTTGAACAAGGCGGTTTGTCCATCACCGGCGTTGCATCGGGCACCGGCAATACGGTGACGGTATCCGGGGCGTTCGTTTTCTACACGCCAACCGATCCGGGATCCGGCGATCCTCTGAGCTTCACCTACACTCTGAGTGATGGCACCTCGACCGCCACCGGCACGGTGACTGTCACAACAGTCGCTGCCACGGCATTCACGCTCGACTTGATCCGGGTGGTCACTCCTGCGGCCTACAATGCGGGTGAGAATGAAACAAGCGTCATGATCGAGTTCGCGGGCGTGCCGAATCAAACATACTTGATCTCCTATTCCTCCGATCTTCAAACATGGAGCGCCCCTCAATCTTTCGCCACCGGCCAGACCGGAACCTTCAATGCCACCTTTACTGCAGACGGCGACGAGACAGCGGATTTCTCCAATCTCTTCTTCCGCGCCACCCGTTAATTCCTATTCCCCTGACACTCCTTCCATGAAAATGAGAAAACTTCTACCAGTGATCACGGTGATCACTCTTGCTAGCACTGCGGTGTCTTCCGCCGACCTCACCATTCACTACAACTTTGTGGGTGGAACCGTAGTGCAGGATGGCTTCGGCCAGCTCTCGGAGGTAAAGACTCTCGGCGGTCTTTCGGGGCTGACGGAAATCGATCAAGTGGTGGCCCGCTTGAACCTGACGACAGGAGATGTAAGTGATCCAATGTATCTGGGCGATCTCTACTCGAGCCTGACGTTCGGAACTTCAGAGGAGAGCCAGAGAATTGCAGTGTTGTTGAACCGGCCGGGCCGGGACAATTCCGATGCTTTTGGAAGTGATCTCTCGTCCCTGAATGTAACCCTGGATGATTCCGTCGCCGGAACCAACGTGTGGGCGGCCACCAGCGCCACGGGAGCTTACAATTCGGATGGAAGACTCAGCGTGAATCCAAATGCGCCAGGAGTGGCCTTCAACCCGGGAGTGAATTCACTGACGGCTTTGAACGGGACCACTTTTGACAGCAACCGCGTCTCTCTGCTTGTCGCCGATTTTTCAGGTGGCGGATCCGCGACGCTTGCAGGCTGGGGCGTGAGCGTCACCGGCGGCGCTGCGACGACGGGAACCTTCACCCCGGGGGCGAACGCCTCCATCAGTGATTCCGGGACCGGCGATACCACCGTTGGAGCCATCCTGGACACATCCGGAGCGAGCGGTGGAAGCTTGGAGATCAGCGTTGGCGGAACCCTGACGTTTTCCAATGGTGTGATTGGATCCGGCGGAGTGAGCAAAACCGGTGCCGGCACCCTCGTGTTGGAAGACTCAAACAGCTACACCGGACCGACCTCGATCAGTGAAGGCAAGTTGGTGGTGACCGATACCCTCGGCAGTTCCGCCGTCACAGTCAGCGGCAGCGGAGCGATCCTCGCCACCGGAACGACCGCCACGATCGGCAGCACGCTGACGGTCAACAACGGCTCGATCCTCGCTGTTGGCGATGCGGCGAATACCAGCACCGCCACCGCCACAGTCAACGGAGCCACCACATTCAACAATGATTCCATCTTCTCATGGGACATCAACGACACCGGGATGAGTTATGACAAACTGGTCACTTCAGGCATTGCGGGTGAAGTCATCTCTGGAGACGCCATCTTCCGCATCGTGGCTTCCGATGACTTGGTTTCCAATTCGTTCTGGAACAGCTCGAAGACATGGACCGATATCTTCACGACAAATGGTTCCGCCGGAATCGAAAACTGGGCCGAAATCTTCGGAAGCTCTGTCAGTGTTGTGAACAGCAGCTTCAACTCCATTACACCCGTTGGCGGATCGTTTTCGGTTTCCGGGAATACCCTCATCTGGACCGCCGTACCAGAGCCTTCTAGCGTCCTCGCCGGGTTCCTGATCACAGCCGGTCTTCTCCGCCGCCGCCGGGTGGCGTGATTCTTCTCTCCCCCCTCTCCCCCTCCTTCATTCAAAACTGTCTGCGGAGCAGTGTCCGCAGGCAGTTTTTTGGATTTGGGCCGGAGGATGAAGCTCTTTTCGATGGGGCACGGAGTTCCTTTGGCTTCTCTTGGGCTTCTCGCTTCGCGGGCGAGTTCAGAGACTCGCGGTCCGGGAAGAGCCGGTCCGGGAAGAGTTTTTCTTGGGCCGACATGTCGGCTCGTGGGAAAGCTGGGACATGTCCCAGCAGTCCGAATTCAGGAGGGAGTGGAAATCTCTGGCTCGGGCGGGGTTTCGTCCGCTGTGAGTTCGAGGAGGTGGGAGAGTTTTTTCCAGACGGCGTCGGCCTTTTCCTTCTTGAGGTGGATGGTATCGCAGTCGAGGAAGTGGAGATCGAGGGCGGAGGCGGATTTCAGGGTTTCTATGGGTATCCGCTTTTTGGATCTGGGGCCGGGTGCTTCCTTCTTGGTCCTGGCCTTGTATTTGACGCTGATCAGATAGGCCAGGTTGTAGGTGGTGTCACCGATGGTGAGAGTTTTCATGGGAGCGGGGGGATGGAGAATGGATGGAGCGCGGAATGGAGGCGCACCTTTAGGTTCTTATTGCGATATTGATCGGTGGAGGTCAAGGCTGCGGGCGGGTGTTTCCCAACATGGGGAGAAAGGGAGGACAAAGGGTGGGTGGTGAGCACCGCTTTTCTTTGGCTTATCTTTCGCGGGCGAGTTCGGAGACTCGCGGTCCGGCGGGAGAGTCGGGACAGGATGTCCCGCCCACTTAGGCGAGACAGGCGGTGCCGAAGAGGGTGAAGCCGGTGGATTGCTCGATTTGGATGTCGAGGATCTGGCCTGTTAGTCGGGCGGGGTCGCCGTCGAAGATGACGATCTTGTTCTGCGGGGTGCGGCCGGTGAGGCGGGCGGCGTTGTTTTTCGACGGGCCTTCGCAGAGCACTTGCTGGCGGGTGCCGACGACGGCGGCGTTGCTGGCGATGGCGAGGCGATCAACCACCGCTAACAGCCGCTGGTTGCGCTCTTCCTTCACGGATTCGTCGAGCTGACCGTCCATTTCGGCGGCGGGGGTGTTGCGGCGCTTCGAGTAGCGGAAGACGAATGCGTTGTCGAATTTGAGGCGTTCGACGGTGTCGATGGTGGCTTGGAAGTCCTCCTCGGTCTCACCGGGGAAACCGACGATCATGTCGGTGGTGATGGCGAGGCCGGGGCGGGCGGCTTTCATCTTCTCGCAGATCTCGATGAATTTTTCGTTTTTATACGGCCGGCGCATTTCGCGGAGGATGCGGTCGGAGCCGCTTTGCATCGGGAAATGGATGTGCG
>JBGSTM010000309.1:0-2187 GCA_041736495.1 Akkermansiaceae bacterium | reverse complement strand
CTTGGGCGAAGAATCCATATTCGCCAGCGAGGACGCCGCGCTCGAGTCCTGTGAGAACGCGGTGCTGGCGCACGTGATGAAGGATCACATCATGGACCTCCCGCCGGTCGCACTCGCCTCGTGTGCCCTCTTTTCCCATTGCGATGAGACGGAGCTGAAACTCCTCGATTCACAAATGGAAACCAAGGAATTCACCGCCGGGGAAACGATCATCCAGACCGGCACCCTGGCCGACGAACTCTTCATCCTCACTTCCGGAAGTGTGGAAGTCCGGCTCCATCTCGAGGGCAAGCGCCACCAGCGACTCGACGTCTTCGCGGCGGGGATGAGCTTCGGAGAACTCGCCTTCCTCGACGGCTCTCCGCGCTCCGCCGACATTCTGGCCATTGGTCCGGTCTCATGCCGCGTGATCAACCGGCAATTGTTCGACGCTTTGGGAGAACGGCACCCGGTGCTCAAAGCGAAAATTCTCAACGAGATCGCCCTCCTCCTCAGCAGCCGCCTGCGCCAGGCGAACATCGAGATTTCCGCCCTCCGGGGTTGAGCCTTCATCTCTCAGCCTGCGGTCGTTTGCGATTCAAAACCCCCTCTTCACCGGGAATTCACGCGGGCTTCATGAAAGACTGTGAGAATCCTCCCTGCGTGGCTTCGCATAAATCGGCGCGAGGCTGACGATGCAGCTCAGCGACAGCACGAACAGGCTCAGCCGGGTCGTAGGGAATTCCCTGCCGATCAAAAACATCCCCACCAGCCCGACCGCCTCGGCAAGCGCCAGGCCGATGATCATCGCCGGTAACATTTTGGCCACTGACTTGATTTTTGGAATCACCACGAACCGGACCACCAGCGCCGCCAGCGCCAGGCCACCCGCGATCGCGACAAACAATGACGGCGGGTTGCCCAGATCCTCGCCCTTCGGAATTCCACCACCCACCAGGAACTGGATCAGCACCAGTCCTTGCAGGATGGCGAACCAAATGATCCAGAAGACAAGGACGGCAGGTGGTTTGATGGAATCTTGCGGAGGCTTCATGGGCGCAGGTAGCTGGGAAGACAGCGCGGAGACTATCGGAAAAACCGGCGGCGTCGATAGGATATCGACGGCAACCTTCGACGCGAAAGATTTGTTGGTTCCGGGAGATGCCTCATGCCAGCCCTTCGCGCTTCCAACGCATGCGTAGTGCCTCGGGGGCCAGCTCGGGCTCGAACTCCTTGAGAAATCTCTCCTCCGCCTCAAGCGTGCCGATCAATAACAGTTTTCCCTCCGCCGGAAGGATCATGTGGGGTTCGGGATTCACCGTGCGGACGCCATGGTGCTCCACCGCGATGATCGTGCAGCCGGTCTCGGTGCGGACAGCGCAGTCTGATAGGATCCGCCCGGCCATTTTCCGCGGCACCGGTGAGGGGAAAATGAACACGCCCTCCGCCAGCAGCAGGTTGTCGCTCTCGCGGATCATGTTGAAAATCGTGTTGGCACCCATGGAGGCGGACGAGAGTACCAGATTCGCCCCGGCGCGGTGGAGCGTCTGCACGTTGCGCTCCAGCGTGCAGCGGGAGATGATCTGGAAGTTCTCCCGCAGCCGGCGGAAGAAGATTGTTAGAGAAATGTTCACGTCGTCGTCGTGGGTGGTAACGATGATGGTATCCGCCTCTCTCGCTCTTGCCGCCTTGAGCACTTCCATCCGCGTGGCATCGCCGATGACCGCTTCGGGGTGCTCTGCCACGCGCTCTGCGACGTTTTCAATGATGGTGGAGGAAAGCCCGGCAGCGCGGAGAATGTCGCTGGTGCACCTTCCGACACGCCCGCCGCCGACGATGATCACATGCGACTGCCCGGACATCTGGCGGCTGAAAGCCGCATTGTAGCTGGCGATCTGTTCGGCGGTGCCCGCCAGGACAAGCACCGTCTGGCGCTTGATCACCAGTTCCGGCTCCACGGAATTCAGCCGGCCATGGTCCCAGACGCCGATGACGCTCACCCCGGTGCGGGCGCGGATTTTGCTGTTAGCCACCGTCAATCCCTCCAGTTCGGTGCCCGCGGCATTCGCCTCGGCGATCTGGAGTCCGTTGGTTTCCCCGATGACATGGGCCGCGCAGTCCCGGCCGATCACCCGGCGGGCGAGTGCCTGGCCCATCGCTTGGTCGACCCGCAGGATGTGCGTGGCACCCGCGAGTTCCAGCACGTCC
>JBGSTM010000234.1:0-39993 GCA_041736495.1 Akkermansiaceae bacterium | reverse complement strand
TGACATGCGCGGCCGCTACATGGGAGTGCTCGGCTTCAGCTGGAACACCGCCGTCGGAGTGGGTCCCATGGTCGGGCTCTTCATCTTCGGGCGCAGCCCGGAGCTGCTGTGGACCCTCTGCGGCATCACCGGAGTGGTGGCGGCTTCGCTCATTCTGGTGAGGACCCGGGTTGCCATGATTCAGGAAAATCTCACTCCACTTCGTTCGGATCCCTGATCACCCTGGATGGGAATATGGAACCGCTTGGGGCCAGGGGCAAGGGGCAAGGGGCAAGGGGCAAGGGGTCGGAGTCGAGAGTTCTTCCAAGCGTGGCTTCGGCGTCCCGCCGCAGGCCGTGTTTGCTGCGTCACGCAGCAACTCCGCCCGGCCAGGATAAAGGTGGGAGACAAGAGTGTCCTCACGCCAATCCGCGGCGAGCTTTTCCAAGCTTTCCCGCGAAACCTGGCTTCACTACGATCCTTCAATATTGTCCGATATTTGACGCCCGCTCCTCCACCTGTAGTCGGTCCATGACCGTCGTTAACCGCTTCTCCCGCCGAAGGCTTTCTATCGAAAATTACGGCAGAAGAACTCGATAGAAACGCCTCGCAGTTCCGACCGGCGGACTATCAACAAACAAAATCATGCCCGACGGATCCGCCATCTGCGTCCTCAGCGTCTGCCAGTCACCGGGTGACATGTCCGAGGAGTATTGGATCGTATAATTCTGCCCTGGGTTGCCGATGAAGCCGACTTCATATCCTCCCCCCTCCGCCGCGCGGATCGTGCCGCCGCTCTTCACGGTTTCCACACTTGGATTTACCGTAAAAGTGCCACTTGGGCCGGCTGCCGAAGCAGTGTTGCCGGTGCTGTCGGTGGCGGTGCCCGCAGCAATCGAGATCCCGAGCGTGCCGTAGCCGGTGATCCCGCTCAGCGTGACCGTGCGAGTAAAAACGGTGCTGGATGTGACGCTCACCGACGCATTGATCGTGCCCGCGCGGTTCAATGTCACATTGCCTGGGGTGAGCGAGCTGGAGAGGAAGTTCGCATCCGCATAAGTGATCGTGTAAGTCATGGTGCCACCCGGATTCGCCACCGCGATAGATGGGGCGCTGATGCTGATGGTCGGAGGCGTGGTGTCCGCCGCTCCCTGCACTTCGTATGCACCGATATCAATGGCACCCGAGCTTTTCCGCAGAAAGACGGATCCACGCTGATCGTAAGGCGTGCTCGTGTTGTTGAAAATTGGATCTCCAGCATCGATCGCCGGGCTGCCTGCCAGAAGCGCATGGGTCTGGGTCGGCCCGCCGTTCGAGGCCAGGATGCCGAGTTGCGGGTTGACGTTCAGCTGGTTGCCTGTGGTTGAGCCACTGATAGTGGCGCCGCTGCTATTGCCAATCAGGTTGTAGCCCTGCGACGTCAAAGTGCCGAAAAAATCCGGGCCGCTGCTGCTGGCGTTGCCGGCGACGATCGTGTTGCTGAGATTGAAAATGCCGTAAAGTCCGCCGCCGCCATGTGTGGAGGTGTTACCCGACACGGTGCAATTGGCGAGGGTCACGATGCCGGATTCTTGGCAAATGCCGCCACCCCGACCCTGATCGCCGAAGGCACTGGCCGAGTCCGCCCTGTTGCCTGACAGAGTGCAGTTGGAAGCATTCAGGACCGTAGAGCTGCCGCTGACGTAGATGCCGGCACCATGTCCGTCGGAGTCTGTGTAGTAGTCGGAATATAAGACGTTGCCGGATACGGTGCATCCGATCAGATTCACGATCGTGCCTGCACTCGCGTAGATGCCGCCACCCAGACGGTTGTAAACCGAGATACAAGAAACCGTGTTGTTCGATACGGTGCAATTCACCATCGACAGCGAGCCGCCTTGGCTGAAGATGCCGCCCCCGCGGCTGTCGTTGGAGTTCGTGGAATTAATATAGGCGGCCTGGTTGGCAGATACGACGCAGCCCGTCATCGACAGTACGCCCTTGTTGTAGATGCCGCCGCCCGTGCCGCCGATTTTGTAGGTGCCGCCAGCCAATTCGCCAGTGGAGCGATTGGTCGTCACGACGCAATCCAACAGCGTCAGCGTGCCGCTGTTGATCATGCCCGGAGCCCCTTTGGAAATCGTCAGCCCTCCAAGCGTTGAGGAAACACCGCTTTCGTTGGTGAAGACGGCAAACGCGAAATCCGTAGCGGGTCTAACGCCAAGCAAACTTGCGCCTGGGCCGGTGACCGTCATGCTCTTGCTCAAGTTTGGTAAGGTCGAGGTGAGTACGATTTCGCCGCTGACATTCGGGGCAAATGATACGCCCGGATTGGTGCCCGAAAGCGTGCTGAGGGCGCGCGTGATCGCTTCGCGCAGTGTGTTATGGTTGTCATTGCTGACGGGCGTGGCGTCCGAAGTCGTTGTTACGACGAGGCCGCTGTCGTCATTTTGGATGGTTCCGAATACCATCGGCGCTCCCGTCAGGGCAGCCCGGCTGAGGGTGACGGTGAAGTTCTCATCTGGCTCCAGACCCTGATCGCCGACAACGGGAACCGCGATGGTGGCATTCGCCTGGCCCGCCGCGAAGTTGATGATGCCGGGCGAACCGCCATCGGAATCAATGACATCGCCATAATCCACTCCTGCCGTCGCGCTTCGGGCGGCGACGCTGTATGCCACCGTCGAAGTGCGCGCCGTGTCGCCGGAGCGCGTGACGGTGAAAAGGAAGGAGGTGGCGCCGCTGTCGCCTTCGTTTTGAGCGAAGGACGGCGACAGGGAAATCAATGGTGGCGGTGGCTGCACTTCGAAGGCACCGATGTCCACCAGCCCGCCATCGATGCGCAAGAATGCGCGCTGGTCGGTCGTGAGGCCATTGGGAATGAGTGCGTTGCTGCCCGCGTCGATGGCCGGGCTGCCCGGAAGGAGCGCCATCGTCGTCGTCGGGCCGCCGTTTGCGGCCAATGTGCCAAGTTTCGGATCCACCGGTTGCGCGGCCGTGCCGACCTGGTTGCCATTGCTGGCGTTGGCCAATCCAGTGCTGGCGTCGCCTTTGCCCACCAGATTGTATCCGCCCGATGCGATGGTGCCGGAAATATCCGGCCCCATCGTCGCGGTGTTACCGGCCACGATGCTGTTGTTGATCGCCACCGGCATCGTGCCTGCGTTGAAAATGCCGCCCCCGCTGAGGGCGCTATTGCCGGAGAGGCTGCTGTTCGACAACGTCAACGAGCCGAAGTTGTATGGACAGTAAATGCCGCCGCCGTTGGTGCTCGCGCTGTTGCCGGAGAAGGTGCTGTTCGTCACGGCGAGTATATTGTCGTTGCGGATCGCGCCGCCGTGTCCAGCGCTGTTGCCTGAGAAAGTGCTGTTCGTGACAATCAACGTGCCGCTGTTGTGGATGGCACCGCCGCCATAGAAGGTGATATCGCCGAAAAGGGTGGAGCTGTTGCCGGAAAAGGTGCATTCATTCACAGTCACTGTCGTCGAAGAGACCAAGTTGATCATGGCACCACCGCTACCGTTGTAGGAGGCTCCTGCCCCGTTGCCGCCGCTTAGCGTCAATCTGTGGAGTTGGACCGCGCCGTTGGTCAGACTGTTGCTGATTGAGAAGATGCGGCTGGCGTTATCGCCCGAAACCGTGATGCCGGGAGAATCCGACGGAACTGCAATTGTCAGGTTTTTCGCGATGACGATCTCGCCCTGTGTCAGCGAAATGACCCCGTTGACGCTGAAGCTGATGGTGCTTCCGGCTGGCGCATATTTCACGGCTTCGCGAAGGGTGCAGTTTGACAACCCGGCAGCGCCATCGTCCCCATCGGCCAACGTGTTGACTACAACGACGCTGCCGCCTTGATCCCGTTCGGTTTCATAGGCGCCGATATCCATTCGCCCGCCGAGGATGCGCGGAAAGCCCGCACCGCGCTGGTCATAGGGTAAATTTGTGATGTCGAAATTCGGGTCGCCCGCGTCAATTGCAGGGCTGCCTGTCAGAGGTTTATGGGTTTTCGTCGTCCCGCCGTTAGCAGCCAGCAAGCCAAGCATCGCGACCTGGTTAATGAGGTTATGGGTGCCTGTTATGGCAGTATTCGAAATGTTAATGCTATCTGCTCTGTAAGCGTAGTTATCGCACACGATGGTGTTGGACATATTCACCGGTCCGCCGTAGATGCCGCCGCCTCCAGGGAGGTTGCCACCGACATTGGCGGTATTATTGGTGAGGGTGCTGTTGGTGATCGTCGTGTTGCCGCCAGGGCCTCCAATGTAGATGCCTCCGCCATAGCCGTTTGTTGAGCCTTGTGCCCGGTTGTTGGACAAAGTGCTGTTCGCTATGGTCACCGGGCCGCCGTTGGTGAGGACAGCTCCGCCAGCGCCCTGGGAATCATTGCCGGAAAAAGTGCTGTTCCTGATTGTGGCCTCGTCGGTGCTGTTGGTGGTATAAATGGCTCCTCCGCCAGTACCGGCGTCATTGTCGGAAAGGGTGCTGTTGGTGATTGTCGCAACCGCATTGCCCCTCAGGCAGATCGCGCCGCCGTATTTGGAACCATTTTGTGACAGAAGGCAGCTCGATACCGTCAGTTGGCCTCCGGTCATGAAGATGGCGCCGCCAAAGCCGATGGAACCGGTATTACTGGAAAGGACGCAGTTTGTAACTGTCACCGCCCCGCTCGTGATATACAGGGCTCCGCCGCTTCTTACGGTCGTGTTCGCACCGCCTGACAAGTAAGTATAAAAGGTGCCAATGCCTTTGCTCAGGGTGAGGCCGCTAATGCTGACCGTGCCGGCGTTGATACGGAAGATTGAGCGTGCGCCGTTGCCGTTGGTGCCGCTGAGAGTCAGGCTGCCTGCTCCCGGCCCGGTAATGGACATGCTCCGACTGATGGTCATCACGCTGTTTGATGCGGGTGATAACGTGATGGTGCCGGTAACGTCGGCCGCGAAGGTGATGACTGGATCGTAGTCGGTGATGGTGTTGGCATACGCCACTGCTTCTCGGATTGAGGTTAATCCATCGGTGGAGTCGGCCGCATCGCTGTTCGTATTTACCAGGAGCGAGTTGATCTCCATCGCGCCCAGTGTCGCTGTTGCCGTGTTGGAGTCGGCGCCATTGCTGTCAGTCGCTTTGAAGGTGAGCGTTCTCGCCGCAAAACCGCCCGTCGTGCCGCTGATGATGCCGGTGGCTGTGTCGAAGGTCAGCCCGGTGGGCAGGGTGCCGGTGACGATGGTGTATGTCAGCGTGTCGCCGCTGTCCCGGTCGCTGGCAGGAAGTGTGCCGCTGAAGGCCGTGTTGGGTGTCACGATGAATGCGGTGTTGACGGCAACGGGCATCCGGTTGGTGAAAGCGGATTCGACTGCGCCCAAGTCCACTGCATTTCCGATCTTGCGGGCGAAACCTTCCCCTCTCTGGTCGTAGGGCGTAGCAACCGCGTCAAAGCCCGGGTCACCCGCGTTGATCGCCTGGCTGTTCGAGAGCAGTGCCATCGTCTGGGTCAGGCCGCCGTTGTCCGCCAGCGCTCCCAAGTTCGGGGAAATCCCGGTGATCGTATTGCTTCCAAAGTTCCCCTGGCTGCCGGCGTTCTGCACCAGGTTGTAATCGCCGCTCACCACGCCCCTGAAATCGCTGCTGTTTCCCAGAAAACCGGTGTTTCCAGCGAGAATGCTGTTCGAAAGATTGGTGAAGCTGCCGGCATAATTGCCTTGGCCGATACCGCCGCCGCCGGTACTTCCGGTCGCACTGTTGCCAACAATCGTGCTGCTGGAGATCGTCGTCGCACCGAGGTTGTAGATGCCGCCCCCCTCGCCACCACCGGCGCTATTGCCGGTCAAGGTACTATTCTTCACCGTGAGACTGGCATTGATGGTATTATAGATGGCTCCTCCGTTGCCACCGCTGTTTCCAGAGAGCGTGCAGCTATCAATCATGGCCGATCCCGCGTTGTAAATGCCAGCCCCGTTGGTGGCGCTACTTCCGGATACGGTGCAGTATAACAGGGTGAGCGCCCCGCTGTTGTTGATCGCGCCGGCAGTACCTCCACCATTGCCGCCGCTTATAGTGAGCCGTGATAACAAAACGGATCCGCCGCTGATGTTGAAGACGCGACTGGCGCCATTGCCCGATACCGTGATGCCCGGAGTGCCCGGAGAGCCGCTGATTGTCAGATTCTTGGCAATGGCAATTTCACCGCTGCTCAGCGTAATGGTACCGGTCACTGTGAAGTCGACGGTATCACCAGAAGCCGCAGCTGCGACTTGCGCGCGCAAACTCCCAGGACCCGAGTCATTGAGGTTTGAGACCTTTAAGTTGGCGGCATGGGCCTTCTGGGAGAGGCACATACCCAATAACACAAAGCACATCGCCAGCGAACGGGGGGAATTTAGCATCGCTGCAGATAGACGATGTCTTTCGACTTGCAAGAAATTTCCAACTTATTGCAAATAGGCAAATTGCACGATTTTCATAGCGCATCCAAATTCCGCCAGCGCACCGATCGCCTGCACCCCTTTTCCTCCCTGAACGAAGAAAGAGGAGATGCGCACGCGGTGCAATCCCGGCCGATCCTCCACGCGTTCCTTCGCGCCTTGGCCCGCCGTAACATCGCGAAGACGGCCTTGGCCAGGCGTAGCCTGAGCGAAGACGGCCAGTCGCAGTTCTTTGTGCCTCTCCCCACCGGCAGAAAAGTTAATGGTCGATGGTTGATAGCTGAAAGAAAGAACTGCCTTCCCAAGAAGTGGCTGCGGCGTCTCGCCGCAGGCCGTGTTTGTGGCGTCTCGCCGCAAGTCTCTCACCTCGCTGCGCCTGAGTGGCTGTGACTTCCAGTCGCAGTTCTTTGTGCCTCTCCCCCGCCGGCAGAAAAGTTGATGGCCGATGGTTGAAAGTTGATAGAAAGAACCGCTTCCCAAGAAGTGGCTGCGGCGTCTCGCCGCAAGTCTCTCATCTCTCAGAAACCCCGAACAACACCTCCACCAATTCCTCAGTCGTTCCAATCGCGCGAAACCGGCTTTTCGGCACCACGCGGATTGCCGGACGTTCCATCTTCACACCTGCGGAATTCCCCTTGGTGTGTTTCGCCACCTTGAAGCCTTCCAACGACGGCAGCGGCTCACCCGGAGCACCGCCGAAGAATCGATAGCTCAGCCGCATCCGCCGCGCTACGGGGCATTCCTCGCGGATGATCCACACCACGCACCCACTGGGCTTCACCGCCAGTGCCGTGTGCACTTTTTGAACCGCAGCCAGACTTTGCGTCCGGGATGTTTTCAACTGCACGTGACGCGTCACTCCGTTGCGCTCCAGCACGAGATCGTAGCCGGACGCATCAATCTCGGAGCGGAGAATTTCCACCGTCATTCCGCTTCCGTAGTAGCTCTCCTGCAGGATCTCGGAAATGAAAACATGCTCGGCAAGCTGCTCGAAGAAGCTGGATTTCCGGAACGTGTCTTCGGAACTGGGAAATGCAGGATTCATCACAAACTCACAGCTTCTGACTCCCATACGGCGGCGCATCCTCCCGGACGACCGACAACTCAGATTCTTCCTGCCGGGCCAGCCATGCGCGGAGTTCCGCCACATCTTTGATGACCGGGCCGGGATGTGGATGAGCGACGACCCAGCGGCGGGTGTTCTCGCAGATGCGGGCCACATCGTCACCAGCTTCTCGCGCAAGGTCGTCCTTGGTCTGCCAGAGCTCCTCAAGAATCGGGTTCATCTTCGCTTTCATATGGAAACAATTTCCGCCTTTTTCGAATCATATCGAAAACTGCCGATGCTTCCCTCCTTGAGCTTTTGAATCGCCTCCTCAATCGCATCCAGCGGAACCAAAAACCACTCCTTCGGTTCCACCTGCGAACCAAAACGATCCTTCAACTCCAAGTCCAACCGAGCACTGCCGAAAAACCGGTGAAGCAATGCCTCCAGCTTCTTCCGGTTGATGTTGGATAGCTTGAAGGTCGCCACGACCTCCACATCGGCCAGCAAATAGGTGGGGTCCTTCTTCGCAGTGGCGATCCGCGCTTTCACGTCTCCGCCGGTAACCCCGATCTTGTGGATCACCGACCGATGTTCCGCGACAAACGGATGCTCCGACTTGCTACGAAGGACGTAGATAAAACCCGTTTGCTGATCCCCCTCCTCTTCCTCGTCCGAGAAGAGCGGCCCAAAGTCCAATTCGGTAATCCGGCGGCTGGCCTTGTCTTTGTTCAAGGCACGCTGGAGCGAGCGCACGAGCAAATCGCTCTCCGTGCCGTTATCGAAAATCACCCGCAACCGGCTATCGGGACGCCCATAGTAATTGGTGAACAGTTCTCCTTTCCCCGCAACGAGCACCTTTTGCCCATCGAGGATGAAGATATCACCCACATTCACCTCGGCATTGTCCTTGTATTTCAAGGTCTGCCGGAGGCCGGAAACCAGTTCACGTTGCACCTTCTCGAACATGGGCTGGAACTCCTCGAAGTCCTTGCAGGGATTCCTTTGCGCGACTTCCTCCGCGGCCTTGATCTCCTCGCGGGAGCGCACGTGAACAAGCTCTGTCACATCCCCACCGGACTCGACGCCCAACGCCTCAAGCAATTCCGCATCCGAAGGCTCTTCCTTAACAACATTCGAAGCAATCTCCGCGACAGCATCAAGAAGCCCATGCGGGTCCATGCCTTTCAAGACCTCGCGGCACTCTCCTGACTTTCGGATCTGGTCCAGCCTCACGGCGTAAAGCCGTTCGAAAATGTCACGGCTCTCTCCATGATCCGGCCTCCGGCCATGCTCCTGCAAGAAGTGACCGATTTCCTCGAAACCCGCGATGATCCGTTGATCACGCGCGGAAAGGCCGCCGGTTTTGCGAGCCTCGGTTTCCACACCCAGCGCGCCCAGCAACTCCAAATCGTCGTCTGTGACCTTCTTAGCCATTCTTCTGGTTCATCGCCTCACGTTGTAGGAGGGCCACGCCTTCCGCCATCCTCTTCTCCCAAGCGTCGGGTGAAGTGAGTGACGGCAGCCTTCCCTTTTCTTTCTTAAACTCCAACGCGCGTTTTGCCAACCCTCGCGCTTCTTCGAGTGTCAGATTTCCACGGCGGCCCGCGATTACAGCGGCCACCTGCTTCAACCTTTCCTCGGTCATCGACTTCGCCAAGATGGCGTAGGCTTCGCCAAACGGGTTGATCCGGTCGATCAGGTCAATGTCCAGTTCCCGGACATCCATCGCGTATCTGCGGATACCATCAATCAGCGACGTGTTGGGGGAGGGCTCGCTGCTGTCGCTATCGCCGCCGCCCAGCATTTTCTTCGCTTGTTGGACGAGATTCAGTGCCGCAATGGCGTGTTGACGCACGGCCTCCAAATCCTCGTCGTCCAGATTCGGAAACCTCTCCTGCACGATCTTGCCCATGCGAACCTGAGTGAGTTCCTCGGGGACTAATTCCTCATCGAACAATCCGCGCTCGATCGTCCGCTTGTCCTGCACGAAGGCGGTGACGAGTTCGTTCAAGTCCTCCTTGCAGATGCGCTCCGCCTCGTGGCTCTTCGGTTCCGCCAGTCCCTTGATCTCCAGTTGGATTTGTCCCGTCGTGGGGTTCACGCCGATGTTCGTCTTCTCCGGGTCGTATCCTCCCGGCCCGTAATCGTATCCCGGAGTTTCTTCATTGCTCTGGTTCTTGGATCGGAACTCGAACCGCGGTGCCAGCACCTGTTCCATCAGCAGGCTCGCGGCGATGGCCTTGAGCGTATCGTTCACTGCTTCCGTCACCGCCCCTTCCGAGGCGTCCGGCTCCGCGATGAGATTGGTGAAACGGGCGCGCGTCTTGCCCGGTGCATCGCGGGTGGCGCGGCCGATGATCTGGATGATCTCCGTGAGACTGGAACGGTAGCCGACTGTCAGCGCATGCTCGCACCAGATCCAGTCGAAGCCCTCCTTCGCCATGCCGAGCGCGATGATGATGTCCACATGATCCCGGTTGTTCTTCTGGGCCGGATCTTTCAGCGCGGCGGAAACCTTTTCCCGCTTCGCCGGGTCATCGTCCACCAGATCGGCGATTTTCAGGATTTTTCCTTCGGCGGTCTTCACCAGTTGGAAACCCGTCTGCTGATCAGCTCCCTGCCATTCGCCCAGCCCCTCGATGATGTGCTCCACTTCCTTGATCTTGTCCTTCGTGCTCTCACGCGCATTGACGTTAGGAATATGGAGGATCGTCTTCTCGCCCGGTTGCAAGACATCGAAGATGCATTTCTCGGCTTCGTTGTTGTGATCCCGCGTGAGGTAGTCGCCGGAGTAGAAAAAATACCCGATATCGAGCTGCTTCAGGTATTCGTAGCCGTTGAGCTGTTCGTAATAGGTGTAGGTGACGGTATCGAACTTCGATTCATCCTCCGGATGCAGCACCGCCTCCGCGTCGCCGCGAAAATAAGAACCGGTCATCGCCACGAGGTGGATCTTGTCCCGCAGCATGAGTTGGCGGATGTGTTCGCCCAAGCGGTTGTCCGGGTTCGCCGAAATGTGGTGAAACTCGTCCACAGCAAGCAAGCGATCGTCGAAAACCTCCGGCCCGAATTTCTCCATCGCGAAGCGGAACGTCGCGTGCGTGCAGACCAGCGCCTTATCGTTGCTTTCGAGGAACTTCTTCACTGACTCCACTTTGCCGCCGTTGTCCGTGCCCGGCGCGTCGCAGAGATTCCACTTCGGCTCCACCTTCCAATCCGCGAAGAAACCATACTTGCTCAGTGGCTCGTCGTGGAAGCTCCCGCCGATGGACCGCTCCGGCACCACGACGATGGCTTGCTTGAGCCCTTGAGTCGCCAGCTTGTCCAGCGCGATGAACATCAGAGCCCTGCTTTTGCCGGAAGCGGGAGGCGACTTGATCAGCAAATACTGCTCGCCTCGCTTCTGATAGGCGCGCTCCTGCATCGGGCGCATGCCGAGCGCGTTGGAACGCGTGGAACTGCCGTCTTGCGCGTAGGTGACGGAAACGGAAGGAATGGAGGAAATGGGTGTGGGATTGCTCATCTGTCGATTTGGCTAAGCTTTGTAAACAGCGGCATCTTTCACGACATGCAGCTTCGTGGTCATCCGTCTTTGGTGAGAATTTTCCATCTTTATCCCGGTTTATGGACCTTCCGCAACTTGCGTCGCTCTCCGGCGGCGCTGGGAGGAGCGACCAGATAGCCGTCGGGTTCGAGCCAATCTTCTACGACTTCATTGAAGAGAATCAAAGTTACGTTTTGTGGCGCGCTCTTGAGATCTTCCAAATCACGATACTGAAACAGCCATATCACATATGGAATCCCTCTTTCTTTGGCGCTTAGATAGCTGCGCCACTCGCCCGAACTCAAATGAAACTTCGGCTTTGCCTTAATCCCAACGACTTTTTGAGCTTTGACCTCTACGAATTGCTCCGGGGTGTTTGCCGCTACGTCCCACACGTCAATATCGGCAATAATTCCCATTTTTCGGACTTCTATCTGCTCAGAATCAAGGAATTGATTCCGCCACAAACAACTATAATTCGGCTTCGTAAACTCCTGACTTAAGATGTTTAAAGCAAGCTTTTCCGCTCGTCGCCCTGGAACGGTTGTTTTCCTCTGCTGGATCTCACGACGATGTTCAAACGATTTACGTTCGCGTGACACCTTCTTCAACCGTCTAGTAAATCCCGGCGGAGTAATCAGATCTTCCGGTTCAGTCAGTGTAAGTTCCCAAACGGAATCTCCCTCATGGCGAGCCTTCGCAAGACGCCCCAATACACCGAACGGGGCCGGACCAGCCCCGCGGCTAGCGAACCAGTCGTATAAATCAGTCAAGGAACCCAATTCGTCCTTGGTATTGCGGGAGCAGAGCGACACCTTAATTTCAACCTGCTTCCGACTGAAACTAAGCGTTCGCCGGTGGATAAATCGATCGTTTCCGACCGAGATGTAAACCCGTCTGCTCTCAAGATCGTCGATTTTGAATCTACTGTCGTCATACATGCCTTGCGCAACCACGTCATCAAAGACAAAGAATAATTCTCTGTCGTCGCCGGAGTAGAAATGTAAAGTGCCACTTACGTCCATTAGTTCGCTTTATTTGGATTTTATTTAGTCTATTTCGCTTTGCGATTAACACTTTCTCAGCGCGACGTGCCGCGAGCGGGCAGAAGCATGGAGTTTGAATAACGTTTCTAGTCGCTCCGTGTCGTTTTTGAAGCGACGTCCAATATAAATACGCTCCAGCGTTTCGTCGTTTCGCTCGTGCGCCTCGCGAAGGTTTTCCGGCATAGCTTTGGGATCGTACAGATCAGCGATCGTCGCCGGGAAATGCAACTCACGCACCAGCAGTATGTCCTCCGCAGAACGCGTTAGGTCCGCTTTGTTTTGCTCGGTAAGCGCTGGGACGGGGAACGTGTTCCAACCGAGGGTGCTGGAGTATCGGTAATCGGTCTTCAGCTTGCCGCAAACTGCTCCCACCCAAACCAAATGGAGCCGTGATGCGATAATTGATAAACTCCATATCTGCGCATTGTACAACGCATACGCAGCATTAGAAATGATTGCGTCACCAGTGAGAAGACCAACAGGCAGATAGTCGCGGGACTCGCTTGTGTGAATCGGCACAACGATGCATCTCGCCCCAGGTTTGCCTTGGATCTGCCTAAAGCGATGAGGAAATGCTGCCGACGGGCGAGTTTCTTTCGCCTTGCTCGAAGCTCGGAAATCGCGAACTTTGTTAAACCGATCCTGCAAGGGACTTATTGCACTTGCAGCATCCACGTCATCGTCTCCAACCCAAATACAAGCTCTCGGGTTACCTCGAATAAATTCGGTGGATCCATAGTAAGACTTGATGAATCGCGCGGATTCGGGATGAGTCCTTCTGAGATTTGATGCCTCCTCGCAATCCATTATCAAGAAGCCTCCGTCAGTCGGCTTGTTTCCCCAATACATAGCTGGTCGATCAGCAGGTGCGACAGAGACAGGCTCAACCCAAGTAGTAGGACCGGGAACCAGGTATGCGTTTATGTTTGCCGTCGTCTTTATAACAGTCTCTCCACAATCGTCGAGGTAGTAAAGTTTACGATTTGCGCCTAGTTCACTTGATAATCCGATGACGGCGACTGTCACTCCCGCGTTGTGAGCTGCAAGATTGCGCCATGCAAAAGAAGTATGCGCAAAAGAGATTGCAATGCTCTCGCGTAGCACTAGAGGCCAAAACATCGGCACTTGCTGGCCCTGACACACGGAGTTCGTTGTAACAAACGCTACAGCACCTTTTGTCAGACGAATGAATTGCCCGGCCTTCCAAAACCAACCGAAGACGTAATCGAATGATTTCCAGTATTTTGAAACGTCATCAAAGAGAAGTCTAAGATCATCCTTCTGCGAATCTTCTTGCGAACTTAATCCCGCGTAAGGCGGATTCCCGCAGATATACGTTTCACCGCCCTCGTTCTGAAAATCAATCTCGGCCTGATCCAGCGGAGTTTCGAATAAATCATCGGCACGGTTTTTCACTCCTGTTCCCGTTGGCGGGCAGATGCTCAGCCAGTCAACACGCAGGGCATTGCCACACGTGATCCAGTTGGCGGCTTCGAGCGGGAGGAACTCGGCGAGGGCAAGCTGCTGACCGCGATAGAGCACATCGCACTGGTATTCGGCGATGATGAGGGCGAGGCGGGCGATCTCGCAGGAAAAGTGGCGAATTTCGATGCCCCGGTAATTGGTGAGCGGGATGTCAGTCTTGCGCTCGATTTCGCCGCGGCGGCGGTTGATCTCCGCCTCGATCTCCCGCATCTGCTTGTAGGCGATGACGAGGAAATTGCCGGAGCCGCAGGCGGGATCGAAGACGCGGATGCGGGCGATGCGCTGGCGCAGGTTCAGCAGCTTGCGGGCGTTGTCCCCCGCCTCCGCCAGTTTCTCCCGCAGCTCGTCGAGGAACAGCGGATTGAGCACCTTGAGGATGTTCGGCACGCTGGTGTAGTGCATGCCGAGCGCGCCGCGCTCCTCGTCATCCGCCACGGCCTGAATCATGGAGCCGAAGATGTCGGGATTGATCTTCTGCCATGGCAGTTCGCCGATCTTGAGCAGGTAGGCACGGGCGATCCTGCTGAAGCGGGGAACCTCGACGCTGCCGGTAAAGAGCCCGCCGTTCACATACGGGAAGACTTTCGCCCAACTGCGGATGCCCGCCTCATCCCGGTGGAAGTTGCTGATTTGCCCCTCGTGCCGGATCGGGAGGTTCATGGCACGGAAGAGTTCGGAAATCACCTCGCCCGTCTTGGACGGATCTCCCGCGCTCATCTGCTCCACTGTGGAGCTGAACAATCCTTCCCCGTGGAAAATGTCCGTGTCCTCCGCAAAGAAGCAGAAGATCAGCCGGGCCATGAAGTGGTTCAGGTCCTCGCGCCTCGCGGCCGTGGCCCACTCCGGATTGTCCTTGAGCAACTCGATGTAGAGACGGTTCAAGCGGCCGGTGGCCTTGATGTCGAAGGAGCTTTCCCGGATCTGTTTGACCGTGGTGATCCCGGCCAGCGGCAGGAAATAGCCGAAGTGGTCGGAAAAACCCGCGTAAGCGCAGACGATGGGTTCATCGTCATCGGCCAGGTTCTCCGCCTCGATGGTCTCGCCGTCGGTGGCCAGAATGAACTTGGCCTTGAGCCGCGCCGTCGCCGGACTTTCCCGCAACGCCTTCAGGGTCTTTCCCACTTCACCGGGTGCGCAGACCTTGAGGTGGATGTTGTTGCGCTGGAGGAGTCCGCCGATGTCGGACTTGTTCGAGTCGCCGCTCCGCAGCTTCTTGAGGGTCGTTTCCTTGTTTCCGAACGCCTCCAGGAACGCGAACGGGAAATTGTCCCGGTCGAACGGCTGCTCCACCAACGTCGAAACGGCATCGGCAATCTCAACGGCGTTCATGCAGCGGATTGTGGGAACCCACCGGGTCGGGCGGCAAGATGCTTTATTTCTGAAATGCGAATCATGCGATCAGTGCGTGCAGGTCCGGGTGCTGCAGCGGGATACCTTCGGCGACAGGAATGTCGCCGCTCCTTAAAAAGAGCTCGCGGAGGAAGGTGTGGGAATCAGGGGTGGGCATGTTTCAGGCAGATTGGCAAAGTTTCACGACGGTGTCGAGCAGAGCACCGGAAAGGGATTGAACACGAAGATCGATGGGAGCGAGCAGGCCATCATTCATCAGGATGAGATCCGCATCGAACCAGACCTGGTGCTCGTTCCCCTCATCGTCGGGAGTCCGGCTCAGCTCGGCCGGCGGCTGTGCGAGGATAAGTCCTTTTTCCGCGGCATAGGTTCGGAAGATGGCAAGTTCCTCGAGGTAATGGGTAGAACCGCCTTGAAAACGCGCAACTGCCTCGCAGCGGCTTCGGAGCTCGTCAACGTGTGCCTTGAGCGGGATTCCCGCAGCAGCGTCATTTGGTTCATGGCCGGACATTCGTTAAAATCGTGCGGGAGATCAAGACCGATTCAGTAGGAACGCTTTCGAGAATCCGATGATAGCTCGACCGGTAGAGGCGGCTCGGCGGCTCCCAAAGTGGCAGCTAGACTTGTCCGGATGTTCCGTGATTCCCGCCACCGCCATTCTGCTACCGGCGACAGGAATGTCGCCGCTCCTTAGGAAGAGTTCGCGGCGGAAGGCCTGGGAATCGGAGTGGGGCATGGGTTGAATAAAAAGCTGGTCCGGCGTCGCCTTGGGGCTACGCCGGGATCAAGGAGGGTGATCCGGCGTCGCCTCTGGGTCTGGCCGGGATAATGAAAACTGGGAGGCCGACGTGGGCTTTCCCGCTCGTGAAGCTAACTGACGGAGCTGGGAGAGCCAGAAAATTCTTCGGGATCCCTGGCATCGGGAACCCGCCACGGGCCGCGCACGGTCGGGCCGGACGGATTCCGGCGCGAAAAAAGAATGAGGAACCACGGAACACACGGAATGGGTAAGACGGGTGGCCCTAGCGGCGGAGAGGAGCCTCCGGCGGGAGAAGGGGAAGTGCGACGGTCGCAGACCGCCGCTTCAAAAAATGGCTCTCACCTTACAAGGTCACGCTCTTCCCTTGTAAAGGAAGACTCTCACCTCACAAAGGAAGGCTCTTTGCTTGTAAACGAAGGCTCTTCCCTTGTAAAGGAAGACTCTCACCTTACAAAGGAAGGCTCTTCGCTTGTAAAGGAAGGCTCTCACCTTACAAAGAAAGGCTCTTCTCTTGTAAAGGAAGGCTCTCATCTTGTAAGGGAAGGCTCTCACCTTACAAGGTCACGCCCTTCCCTTGTAAAGGAAGACTCTCACCTTGTAAGCGAAGGCTCTTACCTTGTAAGGGAAGGCTCTAACCTTACAAGGTCACGCTCTTCCCTTGTAAAGGAAGACTCTCACCTTGTAAGGGAAAACTCCGACCTCGCCGGACCGCGTCCCCCCCTGATAGGAGGTCGTCTTAAAAATCCAGGATTCGTTTGATTCGTAGGATTCGTGGTGCCAAATTCTTCAAATTCTCCCGCATATGCCACGCTCGACAGGCGAACTAAAGGTCCGCGCTCCAATTTCCCAACACCCGCGCAAACACAATTACAGCCCGCCAACTCCCAAAAGCGGACCTAACTAATCACGCAATCGCGTGGGGAGGATGCCGGAAAAAAGCACCCAAACCGGCTTCCAACAGCCGGAATAACGCCCAAAAACGATGGCCTGGAAAGCACCTAACTATAACAATGTTAGCGCATGATAGAAATTCACAACATGTCAACCCAAATCCGCAGTCCGCCCGCCGGAGCCCGGAAGGCCCTGAAATAAAATTGCTAGACCGATCTAATCGGTCTGTGATAGATGCTGAATCACGGCCGAGGTCCACTCAGAAGGGACGGGTGCCGCCAACACCAAAAACAAAAAAAGAAAGAACACACACATGAAAACACCCATCATCCGGGTATTACTGGCATTCGGAAACGGCATGCCTGACGACACGCTCATCACCTTCGCCCGCAGCGTGCACACGCTGTTGTATGGAGCTGCCGGGTTCACGAACATCCCTGTGACCGCGGTCATCCTGGAAGCCGCCATCGACGCCTTCGCCACCGCCAAGGCGGCGCAGGCGAGCGGCGGCAAGGCGGCCACGGCGGAGAAGAACAACCGCCGCAGCGAGCTGGTGGCACTGCTCAAACAGCTGGCGTTCTACGTGCAGGTGGCGAGCAACAACGACCTGGCGATGCTGCTCTCCAGCGGCTTCGAGGCGGTGAGCACGAACCGCGCGCAAGTCCCGCTGGCCAAGCCCTCGGTGCTGCGCGTGGTGACCGGAATGTCCGGCGAGGCGCTGGTGACCCTCAGCGCGGAAAAGGCGTCCCGCGGCTCGGAAGTCCGCGTGGCGGAAGTGGACGCCAGCGGCACGCCCGGTCCCTATCGGCCGGTGGTGAGCCGCACCAGCTCGCGGAACATCCCCATCACGGAACTGGTGCCGGGGCAGTTGTACGCCTATCAGGGCCGCAACTTCGGCGGTGCCACCACCTACTCCGACTGGAGCGACGTGATCATCCAACGCGCCGCGTGAGACCTGATGTCTTGATGCCTGATGTTCAAGACACACCCGACGCGGCAGGAGGATTCACGGATCATCTCCTGCCGCGTTCTTCCTTTCAAACCCCACCCTCGCCCCGTGGCGGCGGACCGAGCCCGCTCCGGGCGTCCGGTTGGCAGGATGCGCCCTGAGCAGGGACAATTGCACTCCCGGATTCTCCGGGCCGATGATGGATCTGCCGCTTTATCAAGCACTTAACCGCTTGGCCCGCGATTTGCGAAGAGTGAAAAGCCATGAAACCAAAAATCATTTTCATCCACGGGATGTTCCTCACCCCGAAGTGCTGGGAGCAATGGATCCCCTACTTCGAAGCGCTCGGCTATGAATGCGAGGCACCGGCCTGGCCGCTGCATGACGGCGAACCCGCCGTGCTCCGCGAGAACATTCCCGCCCAGCTGGGAACCCTGGGCCTGGCGAATGTCTATCGGCATCATGCCGCCTTGCTGGTGAACGAATCCGAGGCTCCCGTGGTCATCGGCCACTCGGTGGGCGGCCTGATCATGCAGAAGCTGGCCGCGGCCGGCCTGATCCGCGCGGGCGTGGGCATCTGCCCGGTGGCGCCGAACGGAAAAGTCGCGGCGGACTGGGGATTCATCCGCAACAGCGCGACCATCGCCAACCCCTTCGCCGGGGACGAACCGTGCGAGCTGACACCGGAACTTTTCCACAAGAACTTCGGCAACACGATGACCGAACAGGAAAGCAATCTGGCCTATCAGCGGTATGCCGTGCCCGACAGCCGCCGGATTTTCCGCGACATCATGGGCGAGCGCGGAGAGGTGGACGTGGAGCGCCCCCATCCGCCGATGCTCTTCATCGGTGCGGCCGAGGACGAGATCATTCCCAACACCATGGTGGCCCGCATCGCCAAAGGTTATTGTGACGAGCGGTCCCATTCCGAATACGTGGAGTTCTCCGGCCGCGGCCACTTCATCTGCGGGCAGGACGGCTGGGAGGAAGTCGCCCTCCGGATCGGCAACTGGCTGGACGCCCATCTGGCCGCCGTCCGCTCCTAACTGCTACCTGATATTTGGAAACGATCGCGTTCATTCGGAACGCAAGCGCCCGACTTCACCAATTACCCACCCATACCCATCAACGCCATGGCTAACAAATCATCGAAAACCGGAGCCTCGTCGGACGAGCCGCAACGCCCCGCGCAGCACCAGGACCAGCAACCCGGACGCGAGCAGCCCATGCGGCCTGCGGCCGTGCATGAAGCACCCGACGCCGCCAGCGGGAAACGACTGAAAGGAAAAACCGCACTCATCACCGGCGGAGACTCGGGAATCGGGCGCGCCACCGCCTACGCCTTCGCCCGCGAGGGCGCGGACGTGATGGTCGTCTATCTCGACGAGGACCAGGACGCCCGTGACACCGCCGCGAGGGTGGCGGAACTTGGACGGCGTTGTGAGATCCACCGCGCCGATGTCGGAGATGAAGCCGTCTGCCGCAAGGCGGTGGAGGCGGCGGTCCAGTGTTTCGGCAAGCTCGACATCCTGGTGAACAATGCCGCCGAGCAGCACCCGCAGGAGTCCATCCTCGACATCGCGGAATCCCAGCTCGTCTCGACCTTCCGGACCAATGTCTTCGCGATGTTCTACCTCACGAAGGCGGCCCTGCCGCACCTGCGGAAGTCCAAGGGAGCCTCGATCATCAACACCGCTTCGGTGACCGCCTACCGCGGCAGCCCCGGCCTGCTCGATTACTCGGCGACCAAGGGCGCGATCGTGGCCTTCACCCGCTCGCTCTCCCAGCAACTCGTGGAAGACGGGATCCGCGTCAATGCGGTGGCTCCGGGACCGATCTGGACGCCCCTCATTCCCTCGACCTTCCCGGCGGAAGAGGTTGCCAGCTTCGGAGCGGACACGCCGCTCGGCCGCGCGGGTGAACCGTGGGAATGCGCGGGCTGTTTCGTGTTCCTCGCCAGTGCGGAATCCTCCTACATGACGGGCCAGACGCTCCATCCTAACGGAGGCGAGATCATCAACGGCTGAATCGGGGTTGATAGTAGGGTTAGACCCCATGGCGAAACCGATTTGTTTATCTATAATCCACGGTTCAAAGATGAGAACCACGGATCACCCGGAACACATGGAAAGTAAGAGGCCGTCTGAAAAATCAAGGATTCGTCAGATTCGTCCGATTCGTGGTGCCTCAATCTTCATATTCTCCAGCAATTCCCATTCTTAACAGGCGGGCCAAGGGTCCACGTTCCAGACATTCAGACAGCTCCCCGGCAAGTAACGAACGGGCATGCGTTCACCCAAAACGTCCCCTATCCAAACTCCCCAACCCCTTTTTCCGTGTGATCAGTGTGTTCCGTGGTTAGCCATCCTCCATTTCAGGATTCTATCAACCCGTGGGCCGCTTCTGAATCAACTCAAGTGAACGTGTGAATCGAAGTTATCCCAAACCTACCGACATGAATACCCGCACCACCTTTTTCCGAGTCATTCTGGCAAGCATCACCCTGTTCGCCGCATCGGCGGGAGCGATGGAAGCATGCCCGTTTTGCAACAGTCCCACGCCCCGAGAGGTTCGTGCCGGACTTTTCGCAAAAGGGAGCGGAAAGACCATCGCGGTGATGATTGCTCCGTTTGCCGTGCTACTTCTCGGGCTGCGAATCTATTGTGCGGGCATTGACCACTCCTTCCAGGTTGTAAAAAATGACATCCCTTCCTCATGACCGATCGCTGATCCCTTCCCCAACCGCAGCGATCGAGTCGAAGGATCTGGAAATGGGCGCGGCGCTGGCTTCGAAGCGGCACCATCCCTGGGTGCGACGGCTTTGTGCGGTGGGTGAAATCGGGGATCAGGGTCCGCTCTATCTGATCGGTGCGGCCATGGTGGCCGGCGGTGTCATCCGGAAGGATCCGCGCTGCGGGCTGGCAGGTGTGTCGTGGCTCGCGGCCGTGGCGGTACCTTGGGAACCGGATTCCTGACAAAGGGTCGAAGAATTTCAATGAGGAAGGCAGGAAGTTAGGAAAAAGAAGCATTCAAGCACATCCTTCCTGCTTTCCTGCCTTCCTGATTTGTTTTTTGTCAGGCAACCGAATCAGCCGGAACCACGTTGTGGTTCGACTCCATGCACTCAAGTTCCCCAGGGTAGGCGTTCTCACGCCAACCCTGGGCTGAAGGGCGAAACACCGTTGGTGTTGAGAGCGATCAACCCATCCTTGAAGGCACTGATTTCAGTCGGCCGGTTTTGCCTGGGACTTTTCCGCGCAGGTTCATGAATCAAGGCACCACGAATCCGACGAATCTTTGATTTATAAGACAGCCTCTAGGCACAAACCCGCGAGAGCTTGGAAACCGGATTCATCATGGAGCCATCTATCCGAAACCGGCGGGTGCGAGCCGGCTCATGCACCGCCAGCCTGCTCCTGCATGAACAGGCGCAGAGCGGGAATGTCCACCGGCTTGGTGATGAAGTGGTCGAATCCGGCATCCTGCGCGCGGCTCTGGATGTCCGCATCCTCCAAACCACTCAACGCCACCAGCACCATGTTTTTCGCACGCTTCGACCTGCGCAGATGGGTGGCCACTTCCAGTCCGTTCAGGTTCGGCATGTCCAGATCGATAAAGGCGATGTCCGGCACCTCTTCCTCCACGGCGGCGATCGCCTCTTCTCCTCCGTAGGCGGCGCGCGCCTCGTAGCCGTCGCGGGAGAAGAATACGGCCAGCACGTCCGCCAGGAACTTCGAATCATCGACTAACAAAACCTTGGTGAACGTGCGGGGAGGTGCCGCGTGGGATTCCGCACAGACTGCCGAAGGCTCCTTGGTGAATTGCTTGATCCGTGCACTCATTTGCATGATGGAGGCAAGTAAAACCCCGGCGGCCGGACAAGAAAATAGTTCATCCTTTCAAATGCCGGAGGAATGGCAAAATGCACGATGTCTCAAGACGTTGATTGCAAGTTTCCTAGGGCAGGATGAATCATCGTCAAAAGATTCACCCGAGAGGGATTCCAAACAACAAATTACTTGAGGGATCCTGATAACCGTTTCAAAATAGCCGGCAAATTATGCCGCCAAAGAAGAAAAACCATCCCCAGCTCCAGCTGCCCAAGGCCCGCACCGGAATCGCCGGGCTTGATGAAATCACCGGTGGCGGGCTGCCTCAGGGTCGCCCCACACTCGTCTCGGGTTCCGCCGGTGCGGGCAAGACCATGCTTGCCATGGAATTCCTCGTGCGGGGTGCGACGGAATTCGGAGAGCCCGGCGTGTTCATGATGTTTGAAGAAAACATCGGGGAACTAACCGCCAACGTGCGCTCGTTAGGATTCGATCTGGACAGGATCGTCGCCGAAAAAAAGATCGTGCTCGACCACGTGCACATCGAGCGCAGCGAGATCGAGGAAACCGGCGAATATGATCTGGAAGGTCTCTTCATCCGCCTCGGCCACGCCATCGATTCGATCGGTGCGAAACGGGTGGTGCTGGACACGGTGGAAGCGCTCTTCGCAGGACTGCCGGACCATGGCATCCTGCGCGCGGAATTGCGGCGCCTGTTCCGCTGGCTCAAGAACCGCGGGATGACCGCCGTGATCACGGGCGAGAAGGGCGAAGCCTCCATCACGCGCTATGGCCTGGAAGAATACGTGGCGGACTGCGTGATCACGCTGGACCACCGCGTGGATCTGCAGATTTCCACCCGCCGGCTGCGGGTGGTGAAATACCGGGGGTCCGTCCATGGCACGAACGAGTATCCGTTCATCATCGGTGAGAGCGGAATCTCGGTCCTGCCCATCACCTCCCTCCGGCTGGATCATGAGGCGCCGCTGGACCGGGTGGCCACCGGGGTGCCGACCCTGGACGGCATGTTCGGGGGCGAGGGATATTTCCGCGGAGCGAGCGTTCTGATATCCGGCTCGCCCGGCACCGGCAAGAGCAGTCTGGCAGCGAGCTTCGTCAATGCGGCCTGCCAGCGCGGGGAGCGCGCGCTGTTGTTCGCCTACGAGGAATCCGCCGCGCAGATCATCCGCAACATGCGCTCCATCGGCATCGACCTGAAGCGCTGGGTGAAAAAAGGCCTGCTGCACATCCACTCGTCACGCCCCACGCTGCAAGGGCTGGAGCAACACCTGGTGACGATTCAGGACCTGGTGAAAACCTTCCAACCCGCGGTGGTCGGGGTGGATCCTATCAGCAACCTCGCGCTGGAGCTCGACGATGTGGCGGTGAAAGCCACGCTGATGCGGCTCATCGATTTCCTGAAGCATGAGAGCATCACCACCGTCTTCACCAGCCTCACCCACGTGGGGTCCCATACGACTCCGCCGGAAGACTCCCAGGTCGCCGTATCCTCGCTGATGGACGTGTGGTTGCTGCTCCGCAACCACGAACAGAACGGAGAGCGGAACCGAACCATCTTCATCCTGAAATCCCGCGGCATGTCGCACTCGAACCAGATCCGGGAGTTCATCCTCACGAATCACGGCATCGAACTGGTCGATGCCTGCCTGGGTGCCGAAGGAGTCCTAACCGGCAGCTCGCGGGTGGCGCAGGAAGCGCGCGAACGGGCGGCTGCCGAAGAACGGCGGCAGGATCACCTGCGCAAACTCCGGCAGCTTGGCATGAAGCGGAAATCGCTCGAAGCACAGATCTCACTGCTGCAAGCCGAAGCCGAGGCCGAATCGATCGAATACAACTTCGCCGTGGCCCAGGGAGACCAGTTGGAACTGGCCACCCTGAAAGATTCCCAGCTGCTGGCGAAACGCCGGGGAATCGCAAAAAACCCGCTGGAACCCACCCCAAAGAATCCGTGAAAAATCCCACACCCACCCGGAAAAAAGCCGCGGTCACTCAAGAAACCGTGCCCGCCTACCAGCTCCTCCTCTATGTGGCCGGTCAGACCGAGAAGTCGGTCTCGGCATTCACCCACCTCAAACGCATCTGCGAGACACATCTGGCAGGACAGTATTCCATCGAAGTCATCGACCTGCTCAAAACCCCGCAGCTGGCCGCCGGAGACCAGATCCTCGCCGTTCCCACGCTGGTCCGCCGCCTGCCCGAGCCGATCAAGAAGATCATCGGCGATCTATCCAACGAGGAGCGGGTGCTGGTGGGGCTGAATGTCAAAGCGCTGAACTTGTAACCCCGATGGACGATAACCTGCAGGCACGGTCGCCCTCGGAACTCATGGAAGCCGCGGCCGCCGAAGAGGGCAAGGCCCGCTATCTGCTGCGCCTCTACATCGCCGGACCCACCGTGCAATCCACGCGCGCAGTGGTGAACATCCGTAGAATCTGTGAGGAACACCTGAAGGGCAGGCATGATCTTGAAATCCTCGACTTGATTCAGAATCCCGGGATCGCCAGTACCGACCAGATCGTGGCCGCGCCCACGCTGGTCCGGATTTCCCCGCCCCCGGTCCGCCGCTTCATTGGAGACCTGTCGCAGACCGGCAGGATCCTGAAGGGACTCGATCTGGCAGACCCTAACGCGCCGGATCCCGCGAGCGGGCCCGAAGCAATTTCCTGACGATGCATGACCCCTCCCCGAACTGAAGAATCCCTGCTCGCCGAAAACGCGGAACTGCGCGAGAGGCTGGAAATCGCCGAGGAGACCCTGCGGGCGATCCGCAACGGAGAGGTGGACGCCCTGATCGTGGAGTCCTCGTCCGGCCCCCAGGTATTCATCCTCCAGACCACGGACGCGGACTCGAACCGCTTCCGCAGCGACATCCTCGGCAAAGTCAGTGATGCGGTGATCGCGGTCGATGAAAACTACCATGTGATCTATCTCAATGCGGCGGCCGAACGGCAATACGACGTCACGGCCTCACAGGCACTCGGAGCTCCCCTGGCGGAGATTCACAAGGTCCGGTGGGCGAATGCGGAAGAGGCGGCGGCGGCAAGGCGGGCCCTGGAGGAAACCGGTCAATGGCTGGGCCGCAGCATCCACGTGAAGCGGGACGGCAGCACGCTGGATGTCGAATCCTCGGTGAGCCGCTTGTTAGCCGCTGATGGAACTCCGGCCGGACAACTGGCGGTGATCCGGGACATCACCGAACGCAGTGCGGCTGAGGAAGCGCTGCGGGAGAACCAGGCACGGCTCAGATGGACGCTGGAATCCGCCAGCATCGGGGATTGGGAACTCGACCTCGCCACAGGGACTTCCAGGCGCTCGCTGTTGCACGACCAGATCTTCGGTTACCGGGAGGGCGGCGCGGACTGGCAGGTGGAATGCCGCATCACCTGGCCCAATGGAACCATCCGCTGGGTACACATCCACGGCAGGGTTTTCCGCGAGTCACCGGAACGGCCCGGCCGGATGCGCGGCGTCATTTTCGACATCACGGAACGCAAGCAGGCGGAAGCGGCCATCCGGGAAAACGAAGTGCTTTTCGCCACCATCATCGACGAGGCACCGGGCGGGGTCTACGTGGTGAGCGACCGCTTCCGCATGATGCGGGTGAATCCCCTCGCAAAGCCCACCTTCTCCGCCGCCGAACCGGTGATCGGGCGGGATTTCGCCGAGGTCATGCGGATCCTCTGGGGTGCCGAAGTGGGCGGGCGGCTGATTGACATTTTCTGGCATACCCTCGAAACCGGGGAGCCCTACGCGGCCAACCGCTTCACCGCGATCCGCGACGACCTGCGGGAGGAGAAATCCTATGACTGGCAGACGCGCAGGATCACCCTGCCTAACGGCCACTTCGGGGTGGTCTGTTATTTCTCCGATGTCACCGAGCAGTGGAAGCTGGAAGAGGCGCTGCGGGCCAGCGAGCAGCGGGCGAGCGACATCGTGCAGAGCATCTCGGACGGGTTCATCACCTTCGACCTCAACTGGCGCATCACCTACCTGAGCAACCGCGGTGCGGAGATCCTCGCGCCGATTCTCAAAACCGCCGAGAACGTGCGGGGAAAAGTGTTCTGGGAGGAATTCCCCCCGACCATGGGCACCCCGATCGAAGACACCTTCCGCCGGGCGATGCGTGACCAGGTGGCGACCCAGGTGGAGATCCTTTACGAGCCCCTCGGCCGCTGGTTCGACATCCGCGCCTATCCATCGCCCACCGGACTGAGCGTCTATTTCCTCGACATCTCAGAGCGGAAGGAGACGGAAAAAGAGCTGGCCGGGCAGGCGGCGGCCCTCGTCATGGCGGACCGCAGCAAGGATGAGTTCCTCGCCATGCTCGCCCACGAGCTGCGCAATCCCCTCGCCCCACTGCGGAATGCCACGGAAATCCTGCGCGCATCCGCGGCCAGCCCCGGACAGCGGGAAATGGCCCAGCAGATGATGGCCCGCCAGATAGAAAACATGAGCCGGATGATCGATGACCTGCTGGACGTCTCGCGGATCAACGAAGGGAAGATCGAACTGCACTTGAAGCCGTTGATGTTGCAGACCGTCCTGCAAGGGGTCGCGGCGGTCGCGCGGCCCCATTGTGCGCGGAATGGCCAGGAGCTGGTAGTCACTCTACCCGACAAGCCCGTTTTCGTGAACGGGGATGCTACCCGGCTGGAGCAACTGTTCGGGAATCTCCTGACGAACGCCTGCAAGTATAGCGGCTCTGGAAGCAGGATTTCATTGATCGCCCAGCTCGAACCGGAAGACCGGGTGAGAATCCATGTCAGGGACAACGGCATCGGCATGAACGAGGATCTGTTACCCCGCATTTTCGATCTGTTCGTCCAGTCGAGCCGCTCGCTAGACCGCTCGCATGGCGGACTCGGCATCGGGCTCACCGTGGCCAGCAGGCTGGTGAAAATGCATGGAGGCAGTATCGAGGCGAAAAGTGACGGTCCGGGCACGGGTGCCGAATTCATCGTCCTGCTTCCCACGCATGCCACGGAAGTCCTCCCCAATGCCGAGCCGGCACCGGTCGAATCAAACCGGTCGCTGCGGATCCTGATCGTGGACGACAACAAGGATGCCGCCGAAACGATGGGCTTGCTCCAACAGCTGAACGGGCATGTGACCCGCATCGCGCACGCGGGTCCCGAAGCGCTCGCCCTTGCCACCGGATTTCTCCCGGATGTCATTCTGTTGGACATCGGCCTGCCCGGGATGGATGGCTACGAGGTCGCCCGCAGGATCCGCAGCATTCCTGCCACGAAAGACGCCTTCCTCATCGCCCTCACCGGCTACGGCCGGGACGAGGACAAGAATCTGGCAAAAGCGGCGGGCTTTGACGAACATCTCGCCAAACCGGCCGATTTGAACCTGCTGAAAGAATGGTTCCAGAGCCGCGTCGCCTCGTGATCCGAAGACGGCAGGATTGCAAATGGCATGGGTGGAGAGTGAAAAACCGCACGATCCATGAGTGAAATCGGGTGGAATCCCGCTGAATCCCGTTCGGAATGCTGATTGCAAGGAGAAGGGTCAACCACTCCACCATCATGAACGACACCACCACCTGCATTTTTGTCTGCAACAAACTCCTGCGAGGCGAACTGGCCGCGATCGACAGTTATGAAGAGGCCATCTCGAAAACCGAGGACCTGGGCCAAAAGGAAACCCTCCAACAAATCCTCGATGACCACCGGAAGAGCGCCGGGACCTTGAGCGAACATGTCTCCGGAATGGGAGCCAAGCCGGACTCGGATGCCGGACCGTGGGGCAGCTTCGCGGAGGTCGTGACCGGTGCCGCAGCGCTTCTGGGAGAGGCGGCGGTGTTGTCCGCACTGATGGAAGGCGAGGAACACGGCATCCGTGAGTATGAGGGAGCCCTACACGATCCGGGCGTGATGAACGAGATCAAGGTTGTTTTCAGGGACACCCACATTCCACGCCTCCAGAAGCACATCGTGTCGCTGGAGAATCTCAAGCATTGAGAATCGCGATCCCGCCGGGAAGCCTCTAACCGAGGTTCCCGAGCCGGATGGCGGCAAGAACGATGGCTTCTTCCAGGATCCGCACGGCGCAACGGATAGGAGTCTCATCGGAATGACCTAGCCGCACGGCGCGTTTCGCTCCCTTGATGCGCCGGGCAAGTTCCTCCGGCGGACAATCCAGATGGTCGAGGGCATCCGCCATCTTGATCAGCCTTGCCTCCCAGGGACCGTCATGAAGACGCTCCCAATAGAGAGCACGCTCACCGTCATCCTTCGTTAGAGCGACCACCAGTTCGAGTACACGGTGGCCCAGGACATCGGCAATCTCATCCGCAGTCAGCTGGGTCTTTTCGAGAGTGTCGTGCAATAAAGCGGCGGCAACGACTTCAGGATCGGAGCAGCCGAAAAGACTTGAGAGGGTCGATGCGACCATCAACGGATGCGCGACATACGGAATGTCGGACGTGCGGATGAACTGGCCGGCATGGGCCTTCGCAGCCAGCTTGGCGGCACTTTTCAGGACGAAAAAAGGATCTGGTAGCATGCGATGATCTCCTTCGCATTTCATGTGCCAGAAGAACCGGCTGTTCACGGTCGGCAAGCCTAACACCGGAGATCGCTAAAAAACCGGATCACATCCCTGGAAGCGCCGCTGGTTCCCGGGTCCATCATGGGACGTTACAAAAAAACTTCAGGTTGCATATCGCGACGGCTAGACACTTCGGTTCATACAACCATACCTCAATGAGGTTATTGCGGATGATTCTGCCAGATGTGGATTATGCGAATCAAGGGGCGCAATGCATGATCGCCCGATATCATTTGCAAGAGGCGGAAACCCCGGGAAGTTTGTCGGATCGATTCGCCTCGAACATTCGAAATGTAGGCAATCGCACAACCCCTAACACCAATATACCATGAAATTCAAAGTATTCGTCACAGTGACCCACACATTGCTTGGAGCCGCGTTGCTCGGCTACGGCCAGCAACAACACGACAGGAACGCCGTGGGCGGAAATCCGACAGCGGATGAGGTAACCGGTCAACCGGCCGGAAGTTCCACTCCGCGCCAGCAAACCAACGATCCGCAGGCCAGCCCGCCCACCGGAGGTACGCTGGGCAATCGCCCGACGAACTCGGATAGCGAAACCAATACCGCCACCGACAGCCAAGCCGACCGTCCAACCACGTCGAAAAGCGCAACAGGCGGCAGTGGGTCAGAAAACAAGGCCCAAAAACGCTCAAGCGCGCAAATGGATCCGGAAGTGGATTGGGAAAAAGCCGAGAAGAAGGACATGCCCATGTCCCAGATTCCGGAACGTGCCAGAAACACGCTTACCACCGTCACCAAGGACGGAAAGCTCGCCGAGCAGGTGACCCGCCTCACCAAGGATGAACACGAGGTTTTCAAAGCCACGGTCAACCGGGAAAATGAGAAAGATTTACATATCTTCGTCAAGGAGGATGGAACGGTGGTGAAAACCAAACAAATGGTGGACCTCGCGAGCGCCCCTGAAAGCGTCCGCAATACCGTCGAAAGCAAAATGGGCAAGGACAGCCCGGATGCGAAAGAAGTCCACCGCGTCATCGCGAACGATGAGACCACCTATGTCGTGAGCAAGACCGCCAAAGAAGGCAATGAGCGGAAGAAGCTGGTCCTCGACAACACCGGCAAGGTGATTGAAAAGAAGGACAAAATGGAAAAAAACCAGATGAACCGCAAGGATGCCGACCGGGACGCGGATCAGACAGATCGTCCTGCTTCGTCAACCACGGGGGATACCGGAACTGGAACCACCAACAATCAGGATCGCAACTGATCCCTCCGCTCTCATGCGGATTTAAAACAGCCTCCGTATTTTCCACAGGAAAATGCGGGGGCTTTTTGCCATACAACTTGTACCCGACAAGCGCGGAAGGAAGACGTCCATCAAAACGACATTTGGCTTCACCTGGGGAATCATCCGCAGGGCCTCCTCCGCGGAACCGCAGGTGCAGACGCAGTCAAAGTCGGGAAACGATGAAATCAGGAAGGATGGGTTTGCACGGCTCATTTCCTGCCCTCCTGCATTCCTCATGGGAACCCTTCGACCGCTTGTCAGGCAACGGCCTCAGCGTGCTTCGATGTTCTCAGCGAAGACAAGCTGAAGGCTTGAACTTCGGGCGCTTGACGGGAAGAATGAGGCGCTGCCTTTTTCCCCATGAAAACAATTCTGTTCATCGCGTCCACGGTCATCGGGATGGTTCTACCTGTCCGATCCGGGGATTTCCCGTGGATCACCTCCCCAGTGGTGATGGAGTTGGTGAACCGCCCGCGCACGCCGCCGGCGGATTGGCGCAGGCAGAGCGGAGCGGTGTTCCTGAACCGGGAGTGGGAGAAGGATTCCTCGAAAAAATGGTTTGTGGAGATGCAGCGGGAAGGCGGGCGCTGGGTGGAGGCCGGACTGGCGCACGGGAACGGGGAGTCCGCGGAGTGGGGCCTGAAACAACTGGAATGGGGATTCTCCCGGATGAAGGACGATGGCTCGTTCGACTGCGAGGATGCGTTTCACAGCTCGAGTTTCCTGATGGAGACCGCCGCCCGGTCCATCCTTCTCATCGAAGCCTCGCCGATGGCGGAGCGCTTCAAGGCGAGGGTGGACGGGCTGAAAGTTCCCCTTCTCAAGTGCGCCTTGTGGATGATCTCGCCGGCGAACTTCCGGGCGGCGGAAAACCAGCGGATCTACACCCACCGGCGGTTCCTGCTGGGATGCGGCCTGATGCAGTGCGCCATGATCCACGGCAACGGAGAACTCCGGCGGGTGGCCCATTACTTCATCGAGGACGGCATCCGCCTGCAGCGGAAGGACGGCGCGTTTCCGGAAAAAGGCGGGCATGACAGCAACTATCAGGCGGCAGGTTTGATCTATCTCCAGCGGGTGCTGCTGGTGACCCCGGGGGATGCCCTCCCGGCCCCATGGCCTCTCGCGGCGCGTCGCGGAGTCGAGTGGCTGGCATCGAGGATCGATCCGCGGGGCGTGGTGGGAGTGGAGGGAAACACCCGGACCGGTAGCGGCCAGGAAGTGGGGCGGACGGGAGTGCCGAAGAAAGTCAACCGCACCGAGGTGGCCACCGCCCTGCTCTGCCAAAGCCACCTCGGCGGCGGGGAGTCGTTCGAAAAACTCGCGGCACTCGTGCTCCGCGCTCCCGATGGTCCATGATTTTGAATTTTGAATTTTGAATGAGGAGCTCCCGGATTTCTCCTATCCCCTACCCTCTATCCAATCTTCGACGCTCGATCTCCCCTCCTACCTGATCGGATAGTGGACGCCGGGTGGGAACCACTCGAAACTGCCCGGCCGATGGATGGAGCATGGCGGATTTCACCGTGACCGGCAGATTCCCCCGCCCGTTCGCTCGTTTTTCCACGTCATCCGCCGGCGGGGACTCCTGCCCCAGCCTCCAATCCCATCATGATCGATCCAATGACACTCCGCGCCGCCGCTCTATTGCTGATAGGAGCGCCTGTGACGTCACTGGCCGCGCCCGGAAACACCACCTATCGCGTCGATCCTGACAAGGGCGATGATTCCAACCCGGCAGGCAGGCCGTGGCGGACCTTCGGCCGACTCAATGCGGAAGAGCTCGCACCCGGGGATACCGTGATCATCGCGCCGGGACGGCAGCAGGAGACGCTGAAACCATCCGGCGGAGGCACGGCGGAGAAGCCCGTGGTGATCCGTTTCCAGCCCGGCATCCATACGATCGGGATCGAGGACACCCTGCGCATCCCGATGTTTATTTCCAACTCCATGGACTCCACCGACCCGCAGCCCGTCGGCATTCTCCTGCAGAACGTGAAGCATTTCCGGCTGGAGGGAAGTGGCGCCAAGGGCCCGGGAAAAACCACGATCCTCTGCGATGGCCGCATGGCACAGCTCGTCACGGATCATTCGGAGAATATCACGTTCACGGGACTGGCGTTCGACTTGAAACGACCAACTGTTTCCGAGTTCCGCGTCATTGAATCTGGACCGACCACTGCAGAAATCCAAATCGCCGAGGGCTCCGATCATGCGGTGGAGAACGGGAGTTTTATCTGGAACGGAGACTGGGGCCACGGCCACCTGCTCGCGCAGGAAGCCATTCCCGCTGAAGGGCGGTGCTGGCGGTCAAAGGTGCCCCGCGGGTGGGACAGCGGATGTCGGGTGATCCTGCCAGGTCCGCCAGAGTCCTGGCGACTTTCAGAATCCGGTCATGGGCGCGGGCGGAGAAGTTCATTTCCTCCATCGCGTGTTCGTAGCCACCGCCCGTGTCTGCTAGGCCGAAGATCTGCCGGACCTGGCGCGCAACCATCGCGGAGTTGGTTGCATAGGATGACTTCTTGAACCGCTTGATATGGATCTTGCGCGCCTCTCTCCGCGACGAGATACGATTTGGTAGGAAAAATCTGAAAATGCCTATATTCTCCCAGACGCTACTTGGATGATGATCGACGGCGGATCCAAAGTAGCAAACCAGAAAGAGGAATCAATAGCATCGAGGATGGCTCAGGAATGGTGGCGAATGCGAAGTCGATCCGATTCTCGGAAGGTAAACCCGCCGCCTCCCAGTTGGCAAATCTGTAAACTGTCTTTGTTTCTGCCGGTGCGGTTCCTCCGAACATATTGGCTAGCGATTGGTTGGACCATCTGAACGTTTGTTGGGGTGTCCAGAATGAACCCGGAATCAACGTGTGATCTCCCACTAGCAGCATGCTGTCAGCATATCCAAATCCATTGGTTTCGATGGAACCCGCGTCGGGGGGAGCAATTAACAACGATACCATTGCAGTTCCAGAAAAGTAGATGTCATAAATATCTCCATCAGCCCGAGCATTGAGGGAGTTATTGAAAGCTTCGCTACCTGCCAAACCCGGGAAGTCGTTCGATAATACGTTGGCACCGGGAAGAACTGCGCTCCCGCTCGTAGTGGCGATCACATCTGAGCCGACCTGAGCGAAGGTAAGAGTAATCGCGGCATGGGCGGCGAGCGGCGACAAGACCAACAGAGTGGCGATTGTCTTGGGATTATTTGTTTTTCTGAGTTTCATAGAGGAATAATTTGAATTTTATTGTTTTTCGACACAGTAAAAACGTTGCTTGTCTGAGCCTGGAATTCCGGTATTCCAGATGATGACTGTGTTTGCGACGCCAGTCTGTGGATCATCTTGATTGGCCCACGTGGTAAGGTTTCTGCTGGTGCGGAGTTGGTAGGTTCCCGCCGTTTTCGGTGTGAAGCTAAGCGTGCCTTGCGAGTTAAACTGAACGGAACCGAGACCACTGGTAGTGGCACCACTGCCTGAAAGCCTTATGACGCTAATGGAAGAGTTCCCGACTGTGGGAATGGTTGCAAATGCGAGGTGGTTGTCTGACAGATCAATCGGGCTTTTTACTTTTGTAATCCCTGTCACATTATCGACAGAAAATTTACCTCCGACGACTTCTCCCCATGCATTGCCTCCACCCAAATTTCGATCAAACAGATAGATGGAACCCGCATTGTTGATTCCTGCGACGTCATCCCCGGAAGCCCGCACGGTGAGAAGTCCACCACGTAGTTTCACGAATGCGCCAAAACCATCTGCCGCAGCGGCATCGGATGCCGTGAGCCGGGCAGGCAGAAACTCCCATGCATCGCCACCGCCTTCAGTGTGCGAGAGAACGTACACCATTCCCGCACCTTCCTGAGTCGCCGACAGGTCTCTGCCATCTGCGCCCACAGCAATGAAGTTCCCCGATATGGACACAGAGCGGCCAAAGAAATCTCCAAAAACTCCGTCCGGGGCATAGCGCCTTCCATTGGGTGGAATTCCCCATTGATCCGCTCCATCCTGGTTCCTGGAATAAATGTAAACCGCACCTTGAAATTGGATCGATGGCCCCCCTGGCGAGGATTGAAAACTTTCTCGGGGAGATCCAACTACCAATGTGTCACCCGAGATTTCGAATGTTGTTGCATAGTTGAATCCGCTGCTGAAATCGAGGCTTCGCACCCGGACTCCGGGAACCTGACCCCACTGATTGAGTCCGCCACGGTCTTTTTCAAAAATGTAGATGAACTTGTTACTTGTATCATAGCTATCTGAGTCTCGAATCGCCACTGCGGCAATGCGGTCATTTGAAAACGAAATGACGGTGCCTAGCCGGTCTGCGAGGCCACCACTCGGGAGTTGTGGGTCTGTGACCGTGAATTGCTTGATCAGTCCCCAGCTATTGTCTCCGCCCACGTTTCTACCGAAAACAAAGATGGCACCTTGATTCGCGTTGGTGCCTCCCGTGGAGGTTGGTGCGTCATAGGATGAGTCTGAAATGATGAGAGTATTCAGATCCGGCATGAGCACTTGTCCACCGAAGGCACCTCCATTTGTCGCCGGTGAGCTGATGAAGTTTTTCCGGCTGAACAGCGTCCATGTGCCTGCGATGCGCTCATAGAGATACACCCTGTTCGAATCAGGTACGCCGACGGCCATAAAGTCGTCTACGATGGCAATGGCATCTCCGAAACTGCCACTGATGAGGCTAGGTGGAAGCAGTGTTTGGGCAAAGGTGGCGATGATGGGATCGATCGTAATCGGATACTCAAACAATTGATGATCGATACGCCATGAAATGGTGGAGGTATCCGCATTCCATGCCAGTGCGGTAGGGATGTTTTTTCCTTGAGCATCAAACGCGAAGAGTTTTTCATATCGCAGGACGGGAGTTTGATTGGAATTCTTGAAGACGAGATGATTTTCCGCCACGAGCGTTCCTCGAAGTTCCGAGGTGACTTTGAACTCAAAAGTGAGGGGTTGGTTCTGAGTCGACGGGGCGGCGGACAATGTCATTCCATGTTCAATTCCCTTTTCAGAATTGATGAACCACTCGCGTTCTGACGGACTGTTTTGGTAGATGACTTTTGAGGCCTCAGACTGAGGCTGCACGCCTGAACTTTTGGTTTTTACCAGACAGAAAGACCATGAACTGGACTTCTCCGGGTGTTCCGTCGTCGGGGTGATTGTCAATCCGTTGTGATCGCAGGTGATATCCATTTGGTGGAACTCATTTCTTGCATGATGGATCATATCACTGTTGGTGCGAAGGGAGCGAAAGGCAAGCAATGGCTGATGCTCTGTGCCTTTGAGCGGTAAAGTTGAGGAGGAAGGTTTTTTGATTGCAATCTGATCAGTGGCTCTGAGATTTGAAGTAGTTTCCCCATGGTTTAGAACATACACGAATGTGATGACCAGGAACATTGAAACGAACAGCGGTTTCGGAATTTTTTTCACGGAGGGAGCGGAAGTAAAGTTCATGAGTGGAATATTGGATTCGATTAGATTGACTGATTGGGAATTGATCGCGGCGTAGATTTCATCAGGGAGTTGATCGAACACTCGCCGCCGAAGCGCCCGGAACAATCGACACGCCCCGCGTCACGGATGGCCATGAACTCAACGAGCGCCAGGCGGTTGTCGGTTAACTTCCAGCCTGGAGGTGACAGGATGTGGTGGAAAACGCTCGCGGCGGTGTTCGAATTCATACGCCGGCATCGTAGGATATTTACGGGGTCAGTTTCATTGATTTGCGTCAAGAACACTGAGTCGCCATCTGTTTGTAAAAACAGACAGATGGCTTTCTGATCGAACGCTTTCGTCTTCCGCGTCTTTTGATAGAAGATCACCCGGGTCCGAAGGCACAAGTCCCCCTGGATTGGGTATTCTCCTTTGAACTCTGAGGCAGCATACCGTATTCACCTCATGAAACACATCGTAAGGGGATTCAGTCGTAGATTTGACGATTTCCAAATTAATCGGTGATCTTAATGATCACATTTCCGATTTTCCGCCCTGAATCAACGTATGCGAAAGCTTCCTTGATCCGATCCAAGCTGTAGATACGATCAATGAGCGGGCTGAATTTTCCTCTTCCAGCCAGTTCAGCAACATAAGCAAGGCTTTTTGGAATATTTTCCGGTAGCGGGAACATTACCTTTTTGCCCCCTTTGATGGAAGTCAGCAGGGGAAGATACAAATTTTGCGCTCCAGGCCCCAACTCAGAGGAGATATAGACACCCTCGCTCTTTAGAATACGGGTGCAAAACCTGAATGAGCTTTTGCCCACTGCGTCAAAAATAAAATCGTATTTTTCATGATCTTGGGTAAAATCTTCCTTGTCGTAATGGATGATGCGGTCAGCACCCAACGCACGGACAAGGTCATCGTGTTGCGAGTGGCATACGGCTGTAACATCGATACCCGCATCTTTCAAAAACTGGATGGCCGCGGAGCCTATTCCGCCCGTTCCTCCATTCACCAGCACTTTGTCCCCTTGGGCCAGGCTGACCTTATTCAGAAAGTTATAGGCGTAGTGAGCCGCCTCGGCGCTTGCCGCAGCTTGTTCAAACGTGAACCCATTTGGAATTTTCATGATGGGTTTTTTCTTATCAATCGCCAGATACTCGGCATGGGTAGGAAGCGTCTTGTCATCAAATCCCCAAACACGATCACCAACAGTAAAGGTTTGGACATTTTGACCAACGGCTTCAACGATTCCAGCAAAGTCGGTGCCAGTGATGGAATTTCTGGGTTTGAACAAACCAATGAAGAATCGGAATACAAAGGGCTTTCCCCATAGTACTCCGCAGTCTGTCCGGTTGACGGTGGTGGCGTGAACTTTAATCAAGATTTCATTTTTTTGAATCGTTGGTTTTTCCACTTCTTTTATGGAGATGACATCGGGAGAGCCGTAGCTTGCTCGGTGTGAGGCTTTCATGAGGCACTGATTCGATCGTGTTTCTGTGGCACCCCGGGAATGATCTTGTCGGTGAAGGAGACCGTTGGTCCCTGAGTCGCCTGGAATGCGGATCCTTCATCCGACCGAAAGTGAGGATTCGTTCTGAATTGCAGGTATTGCATCGGCCCGCAGCATAGGGGAATTGCGGGGCTAATTTCATTGATTTGCGTCAAGAATCACCGGGTGGCGATCTGTTTGCGGATTCGGCTGAGAGTTTCAGGGGTGATGCCGAGATAGCTAGCGAGGACATGTTGGGGGACCCGCTGCACCAAGTGCGGGCGATCACGAAGGACCAATTCATAGAGTTCGCGCGGGGGGAGGAGACGGAGTTGCTCGGTAAAGCGCATGGTTTTCTGGAGTTGCTCCTCGGCGAACTGGCGGCAGATGCCGGCGAAGCGTGGAAACTCAAGCACAAGGCGCTCCGTTTCTTCCGCTGAGGACTCCGCAATGTCACAATCGTCGAGACACCTGAGCCGATGCACTTCACTTCCGCCCGCATCGGAGAATCCCGGAATCACCGGCTCGCCATCGAGAAAGATGTTGCTGACAAGTTCCCGGTCACCGCTGGCTCGCAAAAGCACCACCGTGCCCCGGAGGACGAAAAAGCCGTTGGAGTTCTGATCGAAGGATCGGCATATCCATTCATTCTTCCGATAGGAGCGGACAGAGCAGGTGCGTCGCATGATTTGTCGTTCCGCTTCGGTCAGGTCAATGAAACGTCGCGCAAACTGAAAGATGGGTTCCAGGTGGCAAGTGGCATTCAGGGATTGCGTTGAGTCGCTCATGGGACAAAAAGCTAGCCCGACGAAGTGTTTCGTAAAGGTCCATTTGGTGAGTTGTGGGTGCTGTGTCACTTTCGAGCGTGGCTGATCTGATCAGCCACGCCCGTAATCTTTGTTCTCACGCCCGCATAGGTCGCTCAACGTTTCGGTAGTCTATTTTTCAAGAAAACAGTTTTCGGTCCAGGGAGCGGAATTGGATTGCCTCCAAGATGTCGTTTGGACGGATCTGCTCCGAACCGCTCAGGTCGGCCAGCGTGCGGGCAACCTTGAGAATCCGGTCATGGGCCCGGGCGGAGAAGTTCATTTCCTCCATCGCGTGTTCCAGATAACCGTTTCCTTCGGCAGTTAACTGGCAATGTTGCCTTACCTGTCGCGAGCCCATGGACGAGTTCGTCGAATTCGAGGATTTCTTAAAACGTTCCAACTGGATACCCCGTGCGGCGACGACCCGCTGGCGGATGGTTGCCGAGGATTCGCCCGTGTTTGTGTTGGAAGAAAGCTCGCGGAAATCGACGAGCGGCACCTCGCAGTGAATGTCGATCCGATCCAGCAGAGGTCCGGAGATCCGCTGCCGGTAGGTTTCGATCTGCCGTGTCGAGCAACGGCACTCGCGTTTCGAGTCGCCATAGTAACCGCATGGACAAGGATTCATGGCCGCCACCAGCATGAAGTTAGCGGGAAAAGTCAGGGATCCGGCGGCGCGGGAAATTGTTACCACCCGGTCTTCAAGTGGCTGCCGGAGCACTTCCAGGGTGGAGCGCCGGAACTCGGGCAGCTCATCGAGGAACAGCACGCCGTGATGCGCCAGCGAGACCTCGCCCGGCCCGGGATTCGTGCCGCCGCCGAGCAGGCCGGCGTCCGAAATCGTGTGGTGCGGCGAACGGAACGGCCGTGTCGTTAGGAAGGACCGCTTGGAATCCAACAGCCCGGTGACCGAGTGGATCTTCGTCGTTTCGATGGCATCCTCTTCCGTCATGTCCGGCATGATGGAGGCCATGCGCTTGGCCAGCATCGATTTCCCGGTTCCCGGCGGGCCGACCATCAGTAAATTATGATTTCCAGCAGCCGCCACTTCGAGCGCGCGCTTCACCTGATACTGGCCCTTCACCTCGTCGAAATCCACCTCGTAGGACCGGTGGGAATTGAAAAACGCCTTCCGGTCGAGCCGGAACGGCGGGATGATGATGTCCTCGTTGAGAAAATCCCATGCCTGTTTGAGATTGCGGATCGGGAACACCTGGATGCCCTCGATCACCGCCGCTTCCGGCGCGTTCGCCTCGGGCACGAACAGGCGGCTCCGACCACATCGCTTCGCTTCCAGCGCGATGGATAGAACTCCCTTCACCGGCCGCACCGTGCCGTCCAGCCCCAACTCGCCCACCACGCAGCAGTCCTCCGCGTTAAACGGCTTGGTGCCGCTCGCCGCGATCATTGCCAGAGCAATCGGCAGGTCGAATGAAGGTCCTTCTTTTTTCAAATCCGCCGGCGCAAGGTTCACCGTCTTGATCCCATCGTCCAGATAGAGCGCGGAGGCGCCGATGGCGGAAATCACCCGCTGTGACGACTCCCGCACCGCGGCATCCGGCAGGCCGACGATGATGACGACAGGTTTGTCAGCCCCGCGGGCGTTGACCTCGACCTCGACTTCCTGAGCATCGACTCCGCGCAAGGCGGCTGAAAATAAACGGGTAATCATGTGAACAGCTAAACCCTGAAAGCTCCACCTCCTGATGGCAAGCGGAAAAAAACGGTCGCCGCTCAGGCATGTGAAATCGGCCTTGATTGCGTGCCATTTCACACGGCCCCCCTTTCCTGGTTTCAGGGATTGTCATTCGATACCGATTCTTACTCGGTAGATGGCGGATGATCCGATGGGACCGGGGTCTGAAAGGGTAATCACCCCGTCGTTTGCGACATAGATGGATTTGAGATCGGTCCATCTCGACGGTTTCGATTCATTATATTGCTCAAGAGTGTAGCGCCGTCCGGCCCTGCCTTCCAGTGTGACTGAGGGTGTCAATGGGGCGACGAGTTCGAACTCCGTCTCCACCCTGTCAGGGCGGGTCGGGTTCGTGCCTGCCGCGTATTCTTCAAGATTGGTTCTTCCGTCGTTGTCGCAATCTTCGTCGATTGGATCGGCGACGGTGAAATCGAGACAGTCCGGGTAGAGTTTCTCCCAGAAATCCGGCAAGTCATCGCCGTCAGTGTCCGTGGGGGGGGCGATTGCGACTGCGGTACTGAGTTCCGAGGTGCCTTGCGATTCGTTGGTGACTGTGGAGGTGATGAGCCAACCGGTGGGTGCCGTGGTCGGAAAAATTTCGGAGTAGGAACCAAATCCGCCGCTGTCCAACTGGACGGTCGTCGTTCCAATATACAAATCTGCTTCGGGTTCGATGGAAAGGGGAGCGTAGGCGTAGAAATCCAGAACGAGCGTCTCTGAAGCGAGTCCGGAAATGCTTCCTTCCACCGTGGTGCTTCCCCGGATCGCATTGGAAATCGCGATCGCCGCATCATGAGTCGCACGATGTATGGCCTGGGCTGTGTCCGTGATCCTATTGCGGCGAATAGTCGCAACCGCAGTCGTGCTTTCGACGTTGACGCCTTTTCCCCCGGCATTGCGAAGGGTGTTACCTACAATTGACAATGCCCCTGAATCACCTCCCACAAAAATGCTGTCACCTGAAACCGGGACAGGTGTTTCGCCGTCCTGTGCGGTGCCAATATGATTACCTTCGATCGTGATCGCAGTAGAGTTGATTGCCTCGATCGCATTGCCCGAGATTCCGGCAATGGTATTGCCTATGTTGGCAAGGCTTCCTCCTACCGTGACATTTTCAGAATCCTCGATGCAAAGGCCGGTTTCCATCGTTGTGCCCAGTGACGTCGTGCCATCGGCGGAAAGATTGAAGAGCACGTTTTTGATCGCACCGTCGATAGCGCTGAAACGGCCGCCGGTCCTTGCATTGATCACCATGGGAGCCGCTGCCGACCCGACTTCCAGTCCCGTGCAGGTCGTCGCTACAATCCCATTGCCGTTGATCGGCAAGGGAGTGAGTCCATCCCGGGCGGTCCCGATCAGGTTGGATTGGATCTTCACGCCGATGGATCGCAGAGCCTGAAGTCCGTCGCCCGAGATTGCGGCGAAGACGTTT
>JBGSTM010000231.1:0-3514 GCA_041736495.1 Akkermansiaceae bacterium | reverse complement strand
GAGGGCATGAAAACCGCTTTCACCGTCTCCGTGGACGCCGCGAAGGGCATCACCACCGGAATCTCCGCCGCCGACCGTTCGCTGACGATCCGCCTGCTCGCCGACGCCTCCGCCGGGCCCGAAGCCTTCGTGAGACCCGGCCACGTCTTCCCGTTGCAAGGCGTCCCCGAAGGCGTGTTGCGCCGGACCGGTCACACCGAAGCCGCGCTCGATCTGGCGGGATTCGCCGGCCTGCCGAAAGCCGCGGTGATCTGTGAGATCATGAACGACGACGGCACGATGGCCCGCGTGGGCCAGCTCGGCCCCTATCAGAAACGCCACGGCCTCAAGGCCTGCACCATCGCCCAGCTCATCGAATACCGCCGCCGCTCGGAAAAACTCGTGCGTCGTGAGGAGACCATCCTGCTGCCCACCGACTTCGGCCAGTTCAACTGCCATCTCTATCGAATCAGCACCGACGCGAGCCACCACCTTGCCCTAACGAAAGGGATCATCGATCCCGAGCAACCCACACTAGTCCGCGTCCACTCGGAGTGCCTCACCGGCGACGTCTTCCAATCCCGCCGCTGCGATTGCGGCGGCCAACTCGCCGCCGCGCTCGAACGCATCTCCATCGAAGGCGGCGTCCTCCTCTATCTGCGGCAGGAAGGTCGTGGGATCGGCCTGCCCGCGAAAATCCACGCCTACAAGCTCCAGGAAGAAGGCTACGACACCATCGAGGCGAACGAAAAACTCGGCTTCGGTTCCGACCTCCGCGACTACGGCATGGGCGCGCAGATCCTCTACGACCTCGGAGTTCGGAAAATCAAACTGCTGACGAACAACCCGAAAAAAGTCATCGGCCTGGAAGGCTACGGCCTGGAAATCGTCGAGCAGTTGCCCATTTCCCTGCCCTCGAATCCGGACAACGAAAAATACCTCGAAACCAAGCGGACGCGCATGGGCCACACGCTCTGACAGTTCGCGCGTGATGCAGGCATTCCTGCCTGCCTCTTCGGGAGATGCACCGGGAGAGGAAGAACAGGCAGCCAGTATCACCGGCAGGCTGCGGAAATCGAGCATTGCCGCCCGGGAAATGCCCTTGCCCCAATCCTTGGGATGAGATCTTCCCAATGTGGCTGTGACTTCCAGTCGCAGTTCTTCCTACCTTCCCCCCGTCCGATCCTCCCCAGCGGAAGAGTTGAGGGGCTAGGGGCTAGGGGCTAGGGGCTAGGGGCTAGGGGCTAGGGATCTGGTATCTTGATACTTGTCACTTAATCCAAAATTCAAAATTCAAAATTTCCACTCTCCCCCTCCGCGATTCAATCCACCGAGTGGCTTCGAGCGTCCCGCCGCAGGCCGTGTTCGGAGCGTCTCGCTCCGAGTCCTCTTCCAAGACCGAACACCTCCCTCACCGCTCCAAGAACCTCATCATCGCCCGGCTGAGGGCTTGGTCCAGAATCACATCCACCGCCACGAGCTGATGGATCAGGACTATCCCCACGAAAACGATCTGGAACGGAACCTTGCGCGTCTTGTGGCGGAACTTCCGCTGCGCGAGGAATGCTCCCGGCCAGCCGCCCAATAGTTCCAACAGATGGAGGTTCGCTTCCGAAACCCGCCATTCTCCCGCCTCCGCGCGGCGCTTGTCGCGCCGGTAGGCCCACCATGCCGCCGCCGATGCCATCGCCATCGCCGTCGGCAGCGCCCAATCCGGTCCCGGCAGATACAGACTCGCCAACAACGGCAGCAACAGCATCACGCCCAGGATGAACCACGCACCGATGCCGATCCTGACTGACGAATCCGTCAGCCGGATCGACGTCGCCCGCAGCCGGCCCTGCCCGTCCACTCCCGGCGTGAACCGCACCTCGTCTCCCGCCACCGGCCGCCGCTGGCGCGGCCCGAACTCCTTGATGTGCGCGAATACCCGCTTCTCTCCGGCACTGATCCAGCCATAGCCCTTGGCATCATTCCACTCCACGATTCGGCCACTCGTCGCCGGGCGGTCAGCGAGTTCAAGTGTTTGGGAAATTCCGTTCATCGTCCTTGGCTCGTCGCATTCCCAATTCCATATCCCATTCCTCTCAACCGCGCCCGAAGCTCCAGAGAGCCTGCATTGTGTCGGAATTCCGAGAGGACAATCACATCGGCCTGTTTCGACTCCAGAGCCTCGACGATTCGGCGAATCCGACTGCCGCCACCGTTTTGTAGGTTCAATGTGAGAATCCGCATTGGTAGTCGTCGTTTGATATCAGGCTGCCACATTCACCATCACCCGCGCGTCTCTACAGACACTTTCCTGAGTGTCACCGAAAGCTCGTATTCATACAGCGCGACGGCTGGCAGGTAGGAACACGCGAGCTTGAGATCCTCGGAAATCTCTCTCGCCGCGATGATGCCGCGCACGGCTTGCCCGGTTTCCGCCTGATGTTTTTCAATCCATGCCATGTAGCGCAGGAGCTGACCAATCACGCGATCATAGCCACGGGAAACCTTAAGCTCGATCACCACAAGGGCCTTGTTCGCATCGACGGCGAGGATGTCGATGAACCGCCCGCCAACTGGGAACTCAATCCCCTTGATTCCCTCATCTTGATAAAGCACCAAGCCGGGTTCGATAATTTGAAGGTTCTTGGCCAGAAAATCCCGCAGGTCACTTTCATAGGCAAATTCATTTGAACCTACTCCACCGTCTTTATCTGGGCCGATAATGGGTGGCTGGACAATATCGCCTGGATGAATGGGGGCCGGATCGGAAGTCCGGTCGAACAATCTAAAACTTCCTCGATCGATCTGGAACAAGAGATCCTCGTCCGGACGAATGCTGTGATGAAGACGACTCGGCGCATTGGTTGAGAATCTCACCAAATGGGCGAGAATCGTGCCTTCCTTGATTTTCGGATAATGCCTGCCGAACCATTCAACGGCAGAATTTTTCGTGAAGACATCTCCTTTTGTCGATGCGAGATCAGAAATCATCTCCTTGATGAGGACTCGGACGGGTTGGTCGTATATTGGCATAATCCGTATTGATGATGTCGAACTACGGCTTATCTAGATAGGGGGATGCTTTCTCCGGTGTCCGCGGATAATGATAGAGCCCACCCTTCAAATATGATGGTGTCTCAATCACGTTGGAGAACACTTTCTCAAATTGTTTCCTCGTGAATCGGTAAGTTCCCTCGGGAGTTTCCACTTCGAAGGAATCGTCTGGCGCGAGTTTCTCGATGACGTCGCGGCGGAAGGCGAGACGGCTGTACTTGTAGTGGGTGGCAGCTTTCATGGTTCTTCAGTAGTTGCCAACGCCTCTTCCACCGCGCGGAACTCTTCCAGAGCTGCCTCCAAACTCTCCACGATCTCGGCGGCTAGCAAGGCCGGAGCCGGGAGGTTTTCGCTGTCTTCGAGGCTGTCGTCCTTGAGCCAGAGGATGTCGAGGTTGGCTTTGTCTCTGGCGACGATCTCGGCGTAGGTGAATTTCTTGAAGCGCTCGGTTTCCTTGCGCTTGGCGAAGGCTCCGGGGTGATAGACGGCT
>JBGSTM010000205.1:0-6519 GCA_041736495.1 Akkermansiaceae bacterium | reverse complement strand
GAACGTGAGCTGTCCGGTGGAGGCGATGATAAGGGTTCCTGCGTTGACGACGGTGTTGTTGCTGTAGGTGTTCAAACCGGAGAGCTTCCAGGTGCCGCTGCCGTTTTTGGTGACCTGGGTGCGTAACGTCGCCGAGCTGTTGTTGATGACGCCGGAAATCTCGCCAGTGCCGGCGGTGGAGCCGTCGAGGATGAGGTTCCGGTTGTTACCGGTGGCAACCGTGAAGGGACCGGTGAACTTGAGCAGTCCGGTGCCGGCTTGCTCGATGGAGGCGGTATTGCCGAGTGCGCCGGATGTGACCACTCCGCGGCTGGTGGTTTCTCCGGTGCCGGTGTAGTGGAGACGGGCCGTGCCGACCTCGGCGCCGGTGGCCCCCATGGCGATGGGCGTGGTGGCAGTGCCGAGTTGATTGGCGATGGAGGACACGGACAGGACGCCCTTGAGGATGGTGGTGTCTCCGAGGTAGGGGTTGCTGGCCGCGGTGAGGGTGACAGTGCGGGTGGTGTTATCGATACCGCCGATTTCCAAGCCGTTCGGCCCCTTGATGCTGCCGGAAATGGTGAAATCCCCACTGCCAGAGAAGGCCGCGTCGGCGAGACTGGCGGTGACGTCGCCTGCCAAGGTGAAATTGCTGGCAGTGGATTCCACCCGCACGCCTTTATTGTCCGAGCCGAGTTCGGTATTGAAGATGATTTCGTTGAGGAGAGTGTTGGTGCCGGTGAGCAAATCAAACATCAGGCCACCCTTGTCGGTGACACCGACGGCTGGAGAGCCCAGACTGATAGGACCTTTGCCAAACGGGCTGCTGACGATGGCACCGGGTGTGCCAGTGCTGACGATGTTGCCTCCCGTGACCCTCAGCCGGGTGTTACCACCGGTGAGAGTGATGCCGCCGGAGAAGGTGTTTGGACTATCGAGTTTGAAGAGGTTAAGCCCGGAATTGGTGTTGGTGAAGGTAATGCCGAGCTTGTTGGACCCTTCGGTGATCAACGCGGAGATCGTCGCATTCAGGGCGGAAAACCCGAGCATGGCATCTGCCGTGCCGGTGTTAGTAATAGTGTTAGCGGTGGTGCTGTTGGGGATGTTGGCAAAAGCAGCGTTGTAGCCGTTGAGATCCAGCGTCGCCGAGGAAACCATGCTGAGTGCATTCGTATTATTGAAGGCGGTGGAGCTTCCCGCCTTGAGCGTTCCAGCTTGGAGATTGGTGGAACCGGTGTAGCCGTTGTTGCCTCCAAGGATGACGGTGCCGGTGCCGAGTTTGTTGAGTGTGGTGGCACCCAGGCCATTCGGAATATCCGAGTTGATGGTTAGAACACCGGTGCCAAATTGATTCAGCACCAATCTCGACGGACTGGTGGAACTGCTGGTGAGGCTGCCATTGTTGATGGTGAAATCATTGGCACCGGTCATGAGGATGCCCCCGGTGCTGAGGGTGGCGGAGTTTCCGACGCCGAGGTCCCAGATGGCGTTGCCTGCGGTGGTATCGACCGTGAGCGAGTTCAACAGGGCGGCCGGCACCGAGTTGCTGATGGTGCCGGAGGTGTTGGTGAGGAAGTCGGTGGTGGCAACCGTCGGATTGACCGCATCAAGGACCGTGCCGGGAACGAGGCGGGTGACATTGCCTGCGGTGACCGTGGCGAAGCCGAGTCCGGCGTCGTCCTTCATCAGGAAATTGGCACCAATGATGCCGCCGACGAGAGTCGGATTCCATGCGATCACGGCGGTGGAAGGCGTTCCGGCGGAGGTGTCAAACAGCAGCGTCGAGCCTGGGACCGAAGCAGTCGGTGCCGCAGCGGTGATGGTGAGGGTGGTGCTGTCGCCTCCGTTGGGCAGGATGGCGAGAGTTCCCAGACCACCGGCATTCACGGCGATCGAAGCCACGGTCTGGGTGGTCGCGCCGCTTGTCTTGCCGAGGATTTGAACGGTGCCTCCGGCGAAGCCAAGTTTTGCGCCTGCGGCGAGTTCACCGCTACCGGTCTTGTCGAGGATGAGCGTGCCGGCATTGGCATTGAGAGGACCGGTGAACGTGTTGGCTCCGGAGAGCGTCCAGGTGCCGGTGCCGGTTTTGTTGACGGTGGTGATGAATGAGCCGGTTGCTCTATCGGCAATGACACCGGCGAATTCCGCGGTACCGGCGGATGATCCATCAAGAACGAGGGTTTTGTTGTTATTGGTGGTGACCGTGAACGTGCCGGTGAATTTCAACAGGCCGGTGCCGGCTTGAGTGAGAATCGGGGTGAAATTTCCGACGCCCGAGGTGGTGACATTGCGGTCCGTGGTTTCACCGGTGCCAGTGTAGAGGAGTTGGCCGTTGGCCAGGGCTCCCATGGTGATGGTGGCGTTGGCGCCCAGATTGCTGGTCAGGCTGCCGGCGTTGCCGATTGAGCTCACGCTGAGTGAGCCTCCATTGATGACCGTCAGGCCGGAGTAGGTATTCGCTCCGGAAAGCGTGAGGACATTGGCACCGACTTTGGTCAATACCAGGGGTCCTGCACCCGTGTCCGCCAAGGACAAGCCGTAGTTTCGATCTCCGCTGGAAGTGTCAAAACCGATGGAGGAGCCGCTGACAAAATTTCCCGTCGCGAGGATGGTGGCGATTTCGCCATCCGTGACTGCATTGCCCACCGCCAGCGAGGCACCGGAGGCCACGGAAAAACGACCCGCAGTATCATATCCCGGGAGGGCGGCGATGGAGCCGACCGAAAGCGTGCCAACATTGATCGTGGTGGTTCCGGTGTAGGAATTCGCGCCCGTGAGGGTCGTGATGCCGCCACCGTTCTTCGTGATATCGAGCGTCGTCGCACTGCCATTGCTGATGGCACCGCTGACATTGATCGGTCCGGCACCAGTGAAGGTCAGCCCTTTGATACCGGGGGACCCGCCAACGCTGGATCCGGCAATCCCGCCTGCCAGCGTGAGGCTCACCGTAGTGGGGTTTTGAGTGAAGGTGTGGGTGGAAGCCGTGCTATCAGTTCCGAGGACGATGTTGGCGTTGAACAACTGGTTTTGGGCCGCTGAAGCGGCAACGGTCACGGCGCTGGTGGGTTCAAGCGTCAGGGTCTGGCTTCCCACCGCTCCGGAGCCGATGGTGTATGCGCCCACTGCGGCCGCGGTGAAGGTGATGTTTTGAATAGTGACCCCGGGCTCAAGGCTGATGAGCCGTCTTGCAGCGGCAGGGTTGACATTGAAGGTGGCGGTTTCACCGAGGGCACTGCCGGGGACGGTGGCAGGCGAACCAGCCCAGTTCGAGAGGGTTGCCCAACTCCCGTTTGTCGTACCCACCCATGTGGCACTTGTGGCTTGGGCGGACTGACTGCCTAGCAGTGCGACGAGCGCGGCGGCAAGCATGAGTGTGGACTTGCGACTGGTGGAGGCTCCGCAAAGGGAGACGATGGATTTGGTTTTCATGGGATTTCTACGGTTCATCGGGACGGCGACCGGCGGACAATCCGGGGTCATCGCTTCTGGGTTCAACCGCTGGAGCATGGGTGATTGAACGGCAGCATACAATCACCCCACAGGATGATATTGGGAAATCAGTGAAAAGAAGGATACAGGATCACCTGACTCCCGAATAATTTGACGATTCGAATTGCCTTGTCTTCCACCCGTCCCCATCCGAAATCCAACCGACATCTGCAAACCCCCATGCGCTCTCTCAGACGAATCCGGTTTTTCAGCGCGGCTCTTCCGATCCTTGCCGCCCACTCGCTTGGCGCGCCTGTTTCCCTCGTCAATCCCAGCTTCGAGTCTGATCGCAATCCGGCCACCGACGGAGCTTTTGCGCAGGGCAGTCTCGTTCCTGGCGGCTGGAGCGTGATCGCCACGGACAATAACTCCGCCCCCGCCAGCCAAGTCGCTGTCGGCTTCAAGAACATCGTTCCGGCCGAACCGGCTGCCGGGACTTTGCCAACACCCCAGGTGCTCAGTTTGAAAGCCGGCGCCGCAATCGGACAAGTCACTTCCCTGCCATGGGCCGGATTGCAGGTGGGCGAAACCCTCACTATAACGGTCGCCGTCGGAGATCGCACCGTCAGCACCACCTGGCCGGACGAATCGTTTCTCGGAATCAGCCAGGGCCTGGCTGGCAGCGGCGGGATTCCATCCGCAGCGCCCGGCAGCACCGCCAGCCTCAATCCCAACTGGATCACCGGCATCGTCGCCCGCACTCCGCTTCTAGCAGCGCCGACGACGGGCATCGACAGCGGGACCATGGGAGATGTCACGCTCACCCACACCGTGGAGGCGGCGGATCTGCTGCGGCCCGGAAATGTCGGAATTTTCCTCGCCTCGATCGGCCAGGCGGACTCCAACGATCTCGGCACCGCGAGCAGCGCGGCGTCGCAGGCGTTTTTCGACTCCGTCCGACTGGACAGCACTTCGGTGATCATTCCACCAACCCCGACCGGACCTAACATCATCTTCCTCTTCATGGATGACATGCGCTGGGACGCGGCCGGATTCACCGGCAATCAGATCATCACCACGCCTCACATCGATTCCCTCGCCACTCAGGGAATGATTTTTGAGAACGCCTTCACCACCACGCCCATCTGCATGAGCAGCCGCGCCAGTGTTTTCATGGGCCAGCACATGGCGCGGCACAAGATCACCACCTTCGCCGGAGCCCTAACCACCGCCCAGTGGGTGAATTCCTATCCAGCCCGGCTCGATGCCGCGGGATACCATCTCGGCTTCATCGGGAAACACGGCCTCGGCAACTTCACCGCGCAAACCGCCACCTATGACTTTGACAGGTCTTATGAAGGCCAGGGGAAATACATCAACCAGACGATCAAAGGCGAGGACGACGGCGGGCGGCACCTGAATGCCTTCGAAGGCGATCTGGTCGTGGGAAATCACAACGCCCCATTCAACACCACCGGGTTTCTTGAAAGCTGGGCCGCCCTGCCTGGCAACAAACCGCCTTTCTGCCTGCAGGTCTCCTGGAAATCCTCCCATGCCATCGATGGCGATGTCCTGGATCCCTATCCGGAAGATCCCGCCCACAGCCCGCTGTATGAAAACAGCACCATTCCCCACGCGCGCACCGACACCCAGGGCCAGTTCGACGCGCTGCCGGAGTTCATGAAAGTGAACCAGAACCACCTGCGCTGGCAGTATCGATTCGACACCGAAGCGAAGTTCCAGAAAAACGTCAAAGCCCACCACCGGCTCATTCATGGCGTGGATGTGGAAATCGGCCGCATCCGCCAGCGCCTCGCCGAGCTCGGCATCGCGGACAACACCATCATCATCTTCGGTTCGGACCACGGCGTCTTTCTCGGCGAGCGCCACCTTGCGGACAAATGGACCATTCACGAGGAGTCCGCCCGCGTTCCGCTGCTGATCTACGATCCGCGCCTGCCGGCGGAAAAGCGCGGGGTTCGCGCCAGCCAGATGGTCCTCAACATCGACATCCCCGCCACCATCCTCGACTACGCGGGACTGCCATTGCCCGCCGTCATGCAAGGCCGCAGCCTGCGGCCGATCACCGAAGGAATGCCACCCGCCGACTGGCGCACCGAATACCTCCACGACCAGCCTCCCAGCGTCTATCCGAGCCGCGGCGTGCGGACGGAAAACTTCGTTTACACCCGCTACACCACCCACGGGAATTTCGAGCAACTCTACGACGTCACGCTCGATCCATGGCAGCGCACCAATCTCGCCGCCGATCCGCGCTACGCGTCCATCAAGACCGCGCTCAGCATCAAGACCGACCAGCTTTACCTGCAAGCCCAATGAAAACTTCCAGGAAAACCTCCGGCCTCGCAGCGCTGTTAGCCGGCATCAGTCCGGTTCTATCAGCCGGCGACCTCCGTCCCGCGGCAGGAGGTTATCACGCACTGGTCATCGATGGCGGGACCGTGCTGGGCATCGGCGAACGAAGCTTCGGCCAGCTGGGGTCGGTCCAGGCCGGGGCTCCATCCCGCATTCCCGGCTTGGGCGGAGTCACGCAGGTTGCGGCCGGGCGATTTTCCACGATCGTGTTGAAATCCGATGGGACCGTCTGGTTTCTGGGAGATTTCACGGTCCAGCACGTCACCGCGCACGGCACCCCGAATGCAGTGACCGTTCCCAGCCAGGTGGCCGGGCTATCCGACATCGAGGCCATCGCCGCCGGCGCGCGGCACTTCCTCGCACTCGACAGCCAGGGCAACGTGTTCGCCTGGGGTTACAATTCCAACGGCCAGATCGGCAGCGGGCACACCCGCGATGTCGGCACACCCGAGCTCGTCCTAACGAACACACGGATGGTCTCCGCGGGCGATGGATTTTCCGCTGCGGTGAGACTCAATGGCGAGGTGTGGAGCTGGGGCTGCAATTCCCACGGCCAACTCGGCCTCGGCGACACAACCGGGCGCCAAGCCCCGACGAAAATCGCGGGAATCACCGACGCGGCAGCCTGTGCCGCGGGAGGCAGGCATCTGCTGGTTATGAGATCCGGCGGCACGGTGCTGGCCTGCGGAGCGAATGACTTCGGCCAGCTTGGAAACGGCGGCACCGGCATTTCCC
>JBGSTM010000053.1:0-2731 GCA_041736495.1 Akkermansiaceae bacterium | reverse complement strand
AAATGCTTTGGGAAAGTCGCTGAAAAACGAATGGGAGGGCGTGGATGCGGCAGGCATCCGCCCAATCAAAACAGATGCTTTAAAAGTACCAGCAAAATATGCGGAGTCCCGGAACTTTCAATCCTTAAAGGCATTGGACTTGAGGCAGTTCATGGGGGAGCTATCCCTGGCCTACCGCGTTTATGAAGGTGCGTCCGGATTCGTGGATGTTTACGGCGGATTCCGATATAACAGTCTTTCGGTCGATCTGGCCGGCGTGCTCAGCCAGACGGGCATCCAGTCCGTTAGCTCCGCAACCAGCGCTGGCGTGGCTAGGACCATGGAGGCGCGTGCTGATGAGATCGCCCAGCCCAAAGTCGCGGCATATCAGACGGGTTCCTTATCGAACAGGGTTTCCATCGAAATCCAACTTACCGTCGCTATCCTGACCGAGGGGGACCTGAAAGTGAAGGAGGACATCAAGCGCCGGCTCGACGAAATCAACCGAAGTAACGGTCGTAACGGACGCCCGGTTGAAGTGGAGCAGTTTGTCAACTCCGTGAAGACGGAGCGGGATGAGTTAGTCTTCGCAACAGCGGAATTGGAAGTCGCCCAACTGCGGGCTTCCGCAGGCGCCTCCGCGCAAGCGAGCCTCGCCCGGGCGGAAGCGAGGCTTGCCGCAGCCGAAAAGAATCTATCGAAGGCGATCGCAAGCCATTTGAATACGCTGCCGGCGGAAGCTTCCGACCGGCAGGACTGGCTGGATCCCATCATCGGTGTCCGCGCGCAGTGGAACATCAATGAGAAGTGGTATCTCGCCTGCAAGAGCGACATCGGCGGATTCAGTGTCGGTTCCGAGCTGGCTTGGACCCTGCAGGCCACTGTGGGCTACAAGTTCACCGAAAGCTTATCCGCGGAACTCGGTTACCGCTACCTGCACACGGACTATTCCGATGGCTCGTTCGACTACGACGTGGCGCAAGCCGGGATCTACACCGGATTGAGCTACCGGTTCTGATAGGCCGGACTCCGCTGATTTTCTACCAACGGAAAATCAACGGTGGCACAATGATCTTCACGTTCCCGCCCCCACGGTCCTCGCTTTCCACGACGGCGCTCACCACATCGTTTTCGAACTCGACGACGGTCTTGCCCCGTTCCACGCGGGTGATGCTGGCGAGCTGGCGGAAGGCGTTGCCACGGCCGTCGATCACGGTGGTGTAGTTTTTCACGTCCTCGAAATCGATGAACTCCCAAGTCCCCGACTGCCCCGTGGCGGTTTTGCGGAGGGACGTTTTGGTCGGTCTGCCTCTCGACAGCGAGACCTCGTCAAGAGTCATGCCGACAGCGATCTGGTTCGCAGCGATGAGGTTCTGGACTTGAATCTGGCGTTCGTAGAGCAATTTCAAATTGGCCACGAAATCCGGGTCGGTGGAGGAAAACGCCCAGGGCGCGACCCAGCCTGAGATCCCGTGACGAAGTCCCTGGCCGCGGACGCGGTAGATTTTATCCGTGATGGCCTCGAGGCGGACGGTTTGATTGGCCCGAAGCGTGCCGAGCCGGTTGCGACCTTCCCGGTCCGAGAAAACCGGGGCCTCCTTGATGACCTTGAGTTCGATCGGTTTGGTGATCGTGCGGTCGAGATAGACCACGTTGGGATCCGAATCGAGCAGCGATCTCCGCTCCTGGCGCTGGATCTGGGCCGCCAGCGGGGACACGAGGCAGGCGAAGGCGATGGCGATAATTTCCAGCTTCATGGGTGGAATGTAACGGAACTTTTTGAAAACGGAATCAAGATTTCGACTTCGCCCGGCCCGAAATGGCTACGGATAATTCCCCGGTCAACGACGCTTCGCGGTTGGACGTTTGGGAAACCTGATTCATGCTCCGCCCATGAATTTGCAAGGCCCGCTTTCCCGCAAGATGTTCTCTGTCGCCCAGGAAGTCATTCCCGGCGGGGTGAACTCGCCCGTTCGAGCGTTTCGAAATGTCGGTGGCGAGCCGTTTTTCGTGCGCCGGGCGAAGGGCAGTCGGATCGAAGACATCGATGGGAAGCATTACATCGACTACATCGGTTCGTGGGGGCCCAACATCCTCGGCCATGCGCCAATCGTCATCACCAACACGATCCACGAGGTCGCGAAGAGCGGGATTTCCTTCGGCATTCCCAACATGTTCGAAGTGGAAATGGCCCGCACGATCTGTGACTGGGTGCCGTCGGTGCAGAAGGTGCGCATGACTTCCTCGGGAACGGAGGCGACGATGTCCGCGATCCGTCTGGCACGTGGGTTTACGAAGCGGGACTACATCGTGAAGTTCGACGGGTGCTATCACGGGCACAGCGATTCGTTGTTGGTTGCCGCCGGTTCCGGCGCGCTGACGCACGGCGAGCCGGATTCCGCCGGGGTGCCCAAGGCGTTCGCGGAGAAGACCATCGTGCTTTCCTACAATGATCCGGAGGCGCTAGAAGCGCTTTTCGCGGCGCGTGGCGAGGACATCGCGGCGATCATCGTGGAGTCCTATCCGGCGAATGCGGGTCTGGTTTTTCCGCGGCCTGAATATCTCGAGTTGCTTTCCTCGATCACAAAAAAACACGGGGCGCTGCTGATTTTCGACGAGGTGATGACCGGCTTCCGGCTTGGGAAAGCGGGTGTGCAGGGGCTTGAGAATCTATCGCCGGATCTCAGTTGCTTCGGCAAGGTCATCGGCGGCGGCTTGCCCGTCGGTGCGTTCGGCGGGCGGGCGGATGTGA
>JBGSTM010000177.1:0-46635 GCA_041736495.1 Akkermansiaceae bacterium | reverse complement strand
CCTTCGGACGATGCTCAACTCTCGACTCGAACCCGCTCAACACCAGTCGCTTCGAGCGGAATGCTCAGAAATCCAGCTTTGCTCCGTCTCCGCTGTCCAGTTTTGAACCGTCTCTGTCTAGTTTTGCTCCGGCCCCGACATTCAAATTTTCACTCCTGTCCTGTGGAAAGTGAGCCAAGCGACAGCACCCGAATAGTTCGGAAACCTTGATATTTAAGGCTTATGCGCTACCCCTCCCGGTCCCGCTCGGCGGGGCGTTCGTGTTTCTAACCCATCAGGGAACGCCGCTTGCCGGGGGAAGGACTTTGAGCAGGAAATTCCTGTATTCGATTTTCATCGGTGGGCCCACGTGGACCTGCACTCCGATGAGTCCCGAGCTCGGGCGTGCCGCGGCATCTTCGTCGACCACGATGCTCATGACCTGGCCATTGATCAGATGGGTGAGGACATTGCCGCGGATGATGAGGTGGGCCTGGTTCCAGTCCTCGCCACGGAGAAATTTGGCCAGCGCGCCTTTGTCTCCCAGGCTGCCAATGATGGCAGGCTTGGCGCCGGGTGCCAGTCGGGTCATCTGACCGCGGAGGGCGAGGAAGGTGCGTCCGCGTTCCTCGTAGTTCTGGCCGGTCCAGTTGAATTTACCGTCAATGTCGCACTGATAGCCCTTCAGGGCAAAGGCAGGTTCAGCCACTTCGCTGCTGCGGTAGTTGATGCCGCTGTTACCGGCGGGGCTGACGCGGTATTCGACCTTGAGTTCGAAATCCGCAGGCGCACCGCCACGCCAGATTGCAAATGAATTGGCTTTGAGCAGCGTTTCCGGAGTGACCTCGCCGATGAGGATTCCGTTTTCGACGCGCCAGTATTTCGGATCCGCATCCCAGTTGGTTAGGGTTCTGCCGTCGAAGATCGGTACGAAACCGGTGGTGTCCTCTCCTGCGGGTTCGGGAAAAGTAGGGGCAGCTTGTGCGGCGATGATCGATAGGCCGAACAGTAGCGGAAAGAGCGGCAATGCGGCAGGGCGCTGGATATTCTGGGATTTCATAATTTTGATTCCTGAACTACCACTCGAGCAGATTGCGGTTGTCGTAAAGCGCCTGCATGTGGGATTTCACTTCAGCAACGGTTCCGCTCATGATGTAAACCGTGTAGCGATTGGAGCCGGCGACCGTGGGAGTCCGCATGACACTGCGCTGGGCCGTGGTGTTGCCATCGAAAGGGCTGGCATGCTGCGGGCCGAGGCTGCGGGTGTTGGAAATATTGACATGGCGCGAGCTGCCCACTCGCTTCTCACCGGCAAACTCATACTTCCAGACCTTTTGATCCATGCCCTTGATACTGGAGTGGGTGCCGACCATCAGTCCGAAAGCAAGTTGGTCCTCGCCCGGTCCGAGAGCGCTGATATTGCCGCCGAGTCCTGACTTGGGATAATTGTAAAGCGTGCCATTCTCCTCGTCGGCATCATCCTTGAGGGATTCCTTGGTTTCCGTGATGACGAGTTTTCCTGTCGCGTCGAAATCCACGTTCGCCCGGTAGGTGAAATCCGCGGTCGGATGGTTGGACATGATTTCAAGTTGTGATCCACCTTTACCGCTGCCGATTGCAAGCGGCGTGTGAAGGTAGGCCGTCCATTTCGCCAGATGCGGATGTCCGAGAATCCCGAAGGTGACGTCCTTGCCCACGGTGATGCCGGGAACCATGTCGGGATGGCTGATAGAACCGGCGATTCTCGTGACGTTCTTGAAATTCCAGTCGATCGGCACCGTGCGGGTGACCAGCGTGTTGCCGGCCCGGTGGACATGGATGACGGGATTTCCGACCTGCCCCCGGCCGAATCCCACTTCGGATGGATTCAGTCCATTGAAATAGTAAGACATCTGCATCTGTCTTCCGAAGTCGGCGATGTTCACCATCTGTTTGACACCGTGATACCAATGCCAACCGGCCGCGCCGTGATCGACGTTCACTCCGAACCGGACTTTGCCGGAGGTGATGTAAAAGATGTCATCCATCTTGTCGCTTTCCGTCTCGTATTCCTGCAGGGGCAGCTCGCTCCTCGCGTAGGCGTAACCCAAAGTTCCATCAGGCGTGTAGCCTTCCAGTGTTTCTGTTGGATCGATCAAGGCATGAAGTCCGCTGGATCGGTTCACCACCCGCAAAACCGGAGACATGCCCTGAAGTTTCCGTTTCCACACATGGCCGATGAGTGAATCCTCGACATATCCGTTAGGCGGCGGCGAAACGGAGTCGAGATAGTCTCCGGTCGCCTTGTTGAAATGGCGGTGCACTGCGATCCGGTCGGTGCCGGGATCTTTCGCAAAGTAGTAAATCCGGCCATCCAGCAATTCCCCGTTCACCAGCTTTTCCTTGTTAGCGTGTTTGGCGATGTCCTCCCATTCGCTGCGGTATCCGCCTGCGGGTGTTTTCGTCCGTTGGATGACGTTGAGCAGGACCGGTTCGATACCGAAAGTGGTGTCGTTGGAGTCATCGGCCAGAAGCTCGATACGATCAATAGTGACGGATTTCCCCACGTTGGCGGCGTCCGGCAGCAAGCGGAAACGAAGGTTCTCAAGATCACCCCGCCAAGCGGGGACCTTGCTGAAATCCAGCGAGTGGGTCGTCCATGCACCCGGCTTGTGGGGAATCGTGGCGTTGCCGACTTCGGTCTTACCTTCATGGCGGGTCCGCCACTGGACGGACATGCTGCCGCTGACATCCGGTGCGGCTTTCATCCGGATCCTCAGGATTTTATAGATCTCCGTATCGAAGCGGTAGCCGGCGCTCTTGACCATGGCTTCGAGCGACAGGTCCAGAAAATTGTCGGCCCCCTTCGAGGTGACATCGACTACTCCCACCGCGGGAGCTGACACGTTGCATTGTCGGGTGGTGAATTCGGAAGTGGTGTCGTCGCAAGTCGCGAGAGTCAGGCTGAATCCTCCTTTGGAAACCTCCGGGTCTGCCAGATAGGTCGGCGACTGGGCGACGGCCATGATCGGCGGAAATCCGAACAAGAAGGCGGTCAACACCGACATCCGGCGATTCAAGGCACCTTTCATCACGGGACGGCTTTGAGCGGTGCGGGATAGGCAACGGGTTTGGCGTCTTTGTAAGGATGGAGGTAGCGCGGGTCCGCGGGAGTGTTAGGTGGTGCGCCGTCGACGTAGATGGTCGCCTTTTTGAGATCAGCGATTCCGCGGAGGGGAGATCTGCCTTTGGCTGGAAGCGCGTTGTAGCGTGCCATCAGGGCTGTTTCCATTTCCTTGAATTTCGCCGGCTCGCTCTTCTGAAGGTCGAAGAATTCGTTAGGATCTTCCTTGATGTTGAACAGTGCGAGATTTTTTCCCCAACGATGGATTTTCCAAGCGCCCCGTTGCAGGGCGATGCCATCACCCCAGTCCCAGAAGAGATCCTTGGTCCGGGTGAGTTCCGTGGCCTTTGTCGAGAGGAGTGGGAGCACATCGGTGCCGTCGAACTCGGAGGGGATTTCGCCGCCTGCCAATTTCAGCGCGGTGGCGGTGAAATCGAGTGTGCTGATCGAATCCCGGACGACTTGGCCGGCGGTGATGCGACCTTTCCAGTAAGCGAACATGGGGACCTTCATGCCGCCCTCCCAGAGCGAACCTTTTTCCCCCCGCAGCGGGACGTTTTCGGATCCATCCCATTTCGCAAGGGTCTCCCTGCCTTTCAGGTTGGTGCCGTATTTGGGTTGGGCACCGTTGTCACCGGCGAAGAAGATGACGGTGTTTTCCTCGAGGTCGTGTTCGCGGAGTTTTTTCACCACCGCGCCGACGGCATCATCGACGGCTTTCACGAGGCCGAGGCCTTGGCGGCGGACGTCATCGAGCTCGGGGGTGGAATTCGGATAGCTGACTTTGGGGAAATTGAGGTAGTAGGGATCATCTTTTTCGATCCGGGGCAGATGGGGACCGTAGGGGGCGAAGTAGAGGAAGAAGGGTTGGTCCTTGTTTTTCTCAATGAAGGCGGCGGCCGCCTTGCCCTGATGTTCCACCCGGTTGGTGGTGATCTTGTAGGCCTTGCGAGGCATGGCCTTGCCATCGAGATCGTAATTGGCGGTGTAGTTCTGGAAGGTGCCGTCCACGTAGTCGTCGAACCCGCGCTCGCCCGGGCTTTGTTTGCCATTTCCCAGATGCCACTTGCCGACGAACCCGGAGCGATAGCCGCCGATTTTCCCGATCCGCTCGGCGATGGTCGGCACGTCGAACGGGATTGGCTCGTCACTGTCGCCGTTTCCGCGGAGGCCGAAAGAGTTCTGGACGCGACCCGACATCAGCCCGGCGCGTGATGGCACGCACTGGGGGGCGGTGGAGTAACCGAATTTCATGAGCGCACCCCCGGCGGCGAGCTGGTCCATGGCGGGTGTCTGGACGTTGGGATCGATGCCGTGGATGCCGAGGTCCGTGTAGCCATGGTCATCGGATAGAATGAAGATGATGTTGGGTTTCTTTTCGGCGGCGAGAAGCGGGGAGCCCAGCAGGGCGAGGCCGAAGAGGAATTTGGTGGAGGATTTCATGAGGATGGAAAATTAGGGGTTAGGATTGCGGTTTTTGCGCTTTTTCAAATTGGCGAGGCCGGTGCGGGTCGCCCACTGGTTCCACTCGGCTGATAGGGATTTCACCAGGTCGGGATTCGATGGGGCGAGGTCGTTGATTTCACATGGGTCCCTGGTGAGATGATAGAGTTCCCAGACGGGGTTCTCGGCCAGTCCATCCGCCCAGACGAGTTTCCAGTCTCCCCGGGTGATGGCTCGGGATCCCTCGTGCTGGGTAGCGATCGAGCGGGGCGGGAGGTCGGTTCCGGGTTGGAAGGTCGGAGCAAGGCTGGTGCCTTCCACGGGTTGGATGCGTTTGCCGTTCCGCTCGGCGGGATAGGTGGCACCGGTCACGCTGACGAGCGTGGGCATGACGTCCATGACGTGCGCCGGATCTTTCACCCAACGGCCTGGGGATCTGACACCCGCGGGCCAATGGACGACGAGGGGGCTCACGATGCCGCCCTGGTGGGTGTGATGTTTGTAGTTTCTGAAAGGCGTGTTGCAGAGGTTCGCCCACGCCGAGCCATAGGCCATGTGGGTGTCCGGTCCGCCCATGGATTCCAGCGCGGCTCCCTGATGAAGGGTGGTGTTGCCTGTGCGGGATTTCCCGTCGAAGCCGAAGGGTCCCCATTCATAACAGGCGCCGTTGTCGGAAGTGAACAGGATCAGGGTGTTGTCGAACTGGCCGGAGGATTTCAGATGAGCCACGATCCGGCCCACGCCTTCGTCCACGTGCCGGACCATGGCAGCATAAATTGCCATGCGATGGGCGAGATCCTCCCGCCGGTCCGCGGGCAGCGAATCCCATGCGGGGTTCTGCTTGCCGGAGTAGCCGTTGGCGATGGCGTTGTTTTCCTCCAGAGGCACCATCGAGCGCTCGCTGAGACTCCAACCGTCATGGTTCGCCAGGCCGATCTTCTTCATGCGGGTGAAACGCTCTTCTCGGAGAACATCCCAGCCGCGGCGGTAGGTTTCCAGAAAGGGCTTCACGGACTCCGCGGGAGCCTGGAGAGGAAAGTGGGGCGAGGAATGCGCAAGATACAGCAACCACGGTTTCTTCGAGGTTTCTCCCTGGCGGATGAACTCCAACGCGTAATCGGTGAACGCATCCGTGGCGTAAAACTTGTCCGGGTCGATGGCAACCTCGGGAGCGCGGTCGGCCGGCAGCCGCTGATAGTTTCCCGGCGTCCATTGGTCCTGAGAATGCCCTCCTGGGTAGCCATAGAATTCAGCGAAGCCTCTCGCGGTAGGTAGCGCCTTCCCGAGACCGACGTGCCATTTGCCCACGGCGTAGGTGGAATATCCCGCTCCGCCGAGGACCTCGGCGAAGGTCACGCATTGGTCGTTGAGCGAGCCGGCGAAGTTCGGGATCCCCGCTTGTGCTGGGTGGAGTCCGGTGAGGAGCGAGGCGCGGCTCGGGCAGCAGCGGGCGGAGTTGGAAAAGCGGGTGAAACGAAGCCCGTTGGTGGCGAGGGCGTCGATGTTAGGGGTCGGGATTTCCCCGCCGTAACAGCCGAGGTCGGAGAAGCCCAGATCATCCGCGACGATGATCAGGACATTCGGACGTTCCGCCCCGGCGGCGGATGCCTCGAAAGAGGCGGCCGCCAGCAGGATGAGTCCGGTGAATAGGGTGGATCGTTTCACGGATTTCGATCAGTTCGCCGCTTCGCGCTTTGCCCGCTTTTTCCCTTGGCCGGGAGTTGAATTCACCTGGCAGCGGTCGGCCCAGGCGTCCCATTTCGCGACGAGGGCTTTTAAATCTTCAGGACGCCCGGCGGCGAGGTTGGTGATCTCGGTGCGGTCGTTTGATAGATCGTAGAGTTCCCATTCACCGCTTCCGGTCTTGTCATGCGTGTTTTTCGGGTTGAAGACCGCCTTGAGTGTGCCCTCGCGAACCGCCTTGTAGCCGTATTGCTCCCAACAGAAGGTGCGGGGTGCCGGTGCGTCCGTCGAACCGGCGATGCGACCTGCCAGACTCACTCCTTCGAGCGGGGTGATTTTCTGTCCTTTGAAATCTATCGGGTAGCTAGCTCCGCTGACTTCCACGGCGGTTGGCATGATGTCGGTGATGTAGCCAGGCGTGGGGTCGAGCGAGCCGGGCTTGGCTTTGAGGCTGGCGGGCCAGTGGATGATGAGCGGAGTCGAGATCCCGCCTTCCAGGAGGGTGGACTTGAATTTTCGGAATGGCGTGTTGGAGGCGTTGGCCCAGCCGGTGCCGTAGGAGACGCTGCTGGAGTTGCCGGGATCATTGATCTTCGATTGCGCGTGACCGCCGAGGTCAGTGTAGGGCTCGGCACAGCCGCCGTTGTCTGATAGGAAAACGAGCAGGGTGTTGTCGAGCTCGCCCCGTTCCTTGAGGGTGTCCACGAGCCGGCCGATGTTCCAGTCCATGCGGTGGACCTGCGCGGCATAAACCGCCATGCGGTAGTCGAGATCAATCTTTTCCTGCTCGCTCAGGGATTCCCAGGCGCGGGCCTTCGCGTCGCGCTCGGAAAGCGGCCATTCCTTTTTCACAATGCCTTGGGCGATCATCTTCGCGTGGCGGTCGGCGCGGGTCTTGTCCCAACCCGAGCGGTATTTTCCGACGAACTTCTTGATGTCCTCGTCCCTCGCGTGAAGCGGCCAGTGTGGGGCGGTGAATGAGAGATAAAGAAAAAACGGTGCGTCGCCCTGGTGTTCGGTGACGGTCTTGATGGCGAAGTCGGTGAAGGCGTCGGTGGTGTAGTAATCCGGGTCCGACGGAGCTGGCAGTTGTTGGTTGTCGAGAGTGAGTCCCCGCTCGCCTGCGGGTTTCAAATAACTCGAGGCACCGGAGAGAATTCCGTAGAAACGGTCGAAACCACGTTGGAGCGGCCACTTGGATTCGTCGCGCTGGCCGAGGTGCCACTTGCCCGCCAGATAGGTCTTGTAACCTGCGGGGCGGAGAACTTCGGCGAGTGTGACCGAGCGATCGTTCAAGTGGCCGAGATAGGCGGCCGGACCCTGGGTTTTCACCCCGATCGACTCTTCCGCCAAACGTCCCATGCCGGCCTGGTGGGGATGCAGTCCGGTGAGCAGCGCGGCGCGGGTGGGCGAGCAGCGGGCGCTGTTATAGAACTGGGTGAAGCGCAGGCCGTTGGCGGCGAGCCCGTCGAGGTGCGGTGTTGGGATTTCCGAACCGTAACAGCCGAGGTCCGAGAAACCCATGTCATCCGCCATGATGAGGACGATGTTGGGCTTTTCTGCGGCGGATAGAATTCCGCAGCAGACGGTGAGGAGAGGGAGAATGAAGCGGGGTTGTTTCATGGTTGGAATGGGTTCAGGGTTTGGAGGTGCCTTTCGCTTTGCGGGCGGGTTTCTTCGCCTCGGGCACCCAGTCTTTCGGAATGCTCGTTTTCAAACGTTCCACGACGGGCCTCAGTTCGGGCTGCGCGGCGAGATTGTGATATTCCCGTGGATCGTTTGAGTGATCATAGAGCTCGGTGCTGCCATCCGCATATTGGATGTAGTGGTAGCGTGAGTCGGTGACTGCCGCATTGTGAAAGCCGTGGGAGGTGAGTGCGATGTGGGGCCAGGCATGATCGGGGTTTCGGAGTAGCGGGACGAGGCTGTGTCCGGCGAGTTGCTGGGGAACGGGCTGACTCAATCCGCAGAGCTCGTTCAGGGTTGGATAGATGTCCAGCAGGCTGACGGGAGCGGGACAGGTCCTGCCGCTGGTCCCTGGCACATGGATCAAGAATGGGATTCGGGAGGTTTGGGTCCAGAGGGCTTGTTTATGGAGTTTTTGCTTTTCTCCGATATGGTATCCGTGATCCGACCAAAGGACGATGATCGTGTTTGCCGCATGCGGACTGGCTTCGAAGGAGTCGAGTAGTTCGCCCAATACCCAATCGCAGAAACTGATACTTGCCAGGTATGCCTGCATTACCTTTTTCCAACCGTCCTTCGAGTCTCGAATGGCCTCGAACTGCGCGAGATCCCGTTGCTGGAGGAATGACTTCCGGACCGATGGAGGGATATCCGAAAAGTCGTCCGGAGGAATTTCCGGCAGGTTCAACGAATCCAGTGGATAGAGGTCGTAAAAACGCTGCGGCACCACGAATGACAGGTGCGGCTTGCTGATGCCATGCACCATGAAGAACGGTTTTTCGTGGGTCTGGCCGAGCCACGCGCGGGTGTTCTTGAGCGCGGTGAGGTCGGGCATGGATTCCATGCCGCCGGGGGCGGGACCGATCATGTAAACTCCCTTGCCCATGACGCCGTCGCCATTGGCAAGAATCGGACCGTGGTCGCTGAAGGGCGGTTTTTTTTCGGTCCACATGGCTGCGATTCGATCACCCGGCCACCAGCTAACAGGATTTCCGTGGTAATACTTCCCGGTGAGGAAAGTATCATAGCCGTGGCGTTTGAACTGCTCTTCCAGAGAGACCGCTTTCAGAGCGGGGGGCGATGACTGGAGCGAATCCGATAGGCGATAGATCCCCGTCTGATGCGGGGCCATGCCGCTGGAAACCGCCGCGCGGGATGGCTGGCAAAGCGGTGCGGCACAGTAGGCGCGGGTGAAATTGATGGAATTTTTGGCTAGGCGGTCGAAGTTCGGGGTCTTGATGCCAGGGTGGTTTTGGAGAATCGAAACGTAGTCGGCGAGGTCGTCGACCGCGATCATCAGGACGTTAGGGGTTGGCTCCGCCGCTGGGAGAGACAGGGGGAACAACGCGATCAGGATGGAGAGTCGAATCATTTCCTATTCGTCCTCCGGCGGGTGGGCTTCATGTCTTCGTCTTCGTCGTCAGGCTCAGAGGTGGTGGTCTTCCCGTCGAGGTAGTGATCGAAGTATTTGATTCCAGCGGCTGAAAACGGGAAAGGTGCGAGGCCGGGCGGTTTGAGGCCATTGCTCCAGGTTTCCAGTTTGCCGCGGAGGCGTTGCACGATTTCCGGGTGTCTGGAGGCGAGGTTGGTCTTTTCAGGGAGGTCGTTTTCGAGATTGAAAAGGTATTCGCGATCCCCGCCGCGGAGGAGTTTCCAGTTGCCCTCGCGGATGGCACCCTGACCGCCCCAGCGCCAGCAGAGGAACTCGTGCGGAGGTGTTTTGATTTCCCCTTTCAGGTGGGGCACGAGATTCACGCCATCAAGATCACCGGGTTGGGTCTTGATGTCGGCGATGACGCATGCGGTGGCAGCGACATCGACAGCGCTGACAGGATGTTCGTAGGATTGGCCGCCGGGAATCGTGCCGGGCCATGAAACGACGAATGGAGTGTGCATTCCTCCTTCTGATAGCATCCCCTTTTCTCCATTGAGAGGGGTGTTGAGGCTGCCGTCCCAGCCCGGGCCGCCGCCGGGTTTGTCGGCCATGGTGATCTTGAGTGGCGCGCCGTTGTCGCCGATCAGGAAGATGAGTGTCTTTTCGGTGAGATTGTGCTTTTTCAGTGTTTCGGTGATCAGACCGACGCCATCGTCCACGGCTGAAAGCATGGCAAGGGCTTGACGGCGGCGTTCCGGCATTTCTCCTGGAAAGCGGTCGAGGTATTTCTTCGGTGCGTCCAGCGGGACATGCGGCGCGCGGTAGGCGACATAGAGGAAGAGAGGCTGATCCTTGTAACGCTCGATGAGCGCTGCCGCGGCGCGGCTGCATCCATCGACGTGATACAGCTCGGCGGACGTTTCTCCCATCGGGCGGTCCTCGCCGTCGAGTGTGACATTCGACGAGAACTTGCCCTGGCTGTTTTGTGAGAAGGTGTATTTGAATCCGTGTTTGGAAATTTGAGGTCCGGGTCCGAGGTGCCATTTTCCAAACTGGGCGGTGATGTAGCCTGCTTGTTGCAAGCGGTCCGCAAGGGTGGTCTCCTTGTCAAATCCGGCCAGGTCGTCGCCGTTGTTTTCCACGCCGAAGCGGCTTTGGAACTTGCCGGTCATCAGGCCGGCCCGGGATGGAATGCATTGCGGCGCGGTGCTGTAACCGTGTCTGGCGAGGACTCCGCTGAGGGCCAGCGTGTCAATGTGGGGTGTTTTGATGTCCTTGAGAACCCCTTGAATGCCAAGATCCGCGTAGCCGTGGTCGTCGGTGTAGAAAACAATGATGTTGGGTTTTTCGGCGAACGTAGCGCCATTGAGGCAGAGGGTTGCCAGAATGAGAAATCGAAGTTTCATGATGTGATAGGTGGTGCGCTCCCAGGTCGGGAGTTATGATTATTCTTCGGGTGCCGACTCGTCGGCGGTCGCGGATTTTTCACGCCGGGCTTTCCCGTTTCTCTTTTCTTTGGGCAGGGAATTCCCGCCCTCTTTTGCGAGGTCGTGTTTTCCATCGAGATAGAAGTCGAAAAACCTGAGATCCACCGACCTGCCAGGTTGGTCGAGTCCGGCGGGAATGAGTGACTGGCTCCATTTGTCCAACTGGTCCCGGAGTTCCTTTGCCTGATCGGGCCTTTGCGAGTGCAGGTTGTTTTTCTCTTCGGGATCGGTGGCGAGGTTGAACAGATATCGGCGGTTTCCGGAAATGAGATACTTCATGTCTCCCTTGCGAATGGCAAACTGGCCTTCCCATCTCCAGCAGAGTGTCTCGTGCGGCGCGCCGGATTTCTTGTGGGTCAGATAGGGGATGAGATTCACGCCATTGAGCGCCGCATCGTCGGGATTGCCCGCGAGGGCGTTGGCGGTGGCTGCGACGTCGAGGGAGATGACGGGCTGGTCATAGACCTGGCCGGGCGGGATCGTGCCTTTCCATTGCATCACGAAGGGCGTGCGGATGCCACCTTCGATGAGCATGCCTTTGCCGCCATTGAATGGATCATTGAGTGAACCGGGCCAGTCACTGGCTCCCGCAGCACGGGTCTCCGGGGTGGTTAGGCCGATGGGAGCGCCATTGTCACTGATTAGAAAAACCAGCGTGTTCTCCTCAATGCCGTTTTTCCGCAGGGTTTCCATGATTTTTCCAACCCCGTCGTCCACGGCGGCGATCATGCCTAGGGCCATGCGGCGGGCTTCGGGTCGGGCGTTGGGAAAGCGGTCCGTGTATTTTTTAGGCGCGTCCAGCGGGATGTGCGGGGAACGGTAAGCGAGGTAGAAAAAGAACGGCTGTGTCTTGAAGCGGTCGATGAAGGCACAGGTGAAATCCGTGACCTGCTCGAGGTGATAGCCGCTGAGTTTCGGATGTTCCTGGGGCGGGATGTCCTCGCCCTTCATGTTCATGTTCCAATGGCCGGGAGCGTTGCTGTGTTTGAAGAACACCTTGTCGAAACCGAGTTCGGTCAGCTTGCCGCTGTCATTCGAGCCAAGGTGCGACTTTCCCGCCATGCCGGTGACGTAGCCGGCATCTTTCATCCGGTCCGGCAAGGTCTTCAGTTTGAAGAATTTTTCCGACAGACCCTGTACCGCACCCCATGACCTGTTGTTATCCATCCCGAACTTGCCTTGGAACTGCCCGCTGATCAGACCACACCGCGACGGCGAGCACTGGGGCGCCGTGATGTAGCCGGCAGTCATCCGCACGCCGGCTGCGGCCAAGGCATCGATGTTAGGGGTTTTCACGTCCTTGACGATATCCTGGCAGCCGAGATCGGCATAACCATGGTCGTCGGTGAAGATTACGATGACGTTGGGTTTGGTTCCCGGGGTGGCGGCGAAGGCCTGCGTGGCCAGCACGAAAAGCGGGAGAAGAACCTGATGGAAATTTCTCGTGTTGCAGATCATTGGCATGCTTCGGGTAAAAATTTCATTGGATAGCTTTGGATTTCTTTCGCTTCCCCCGTCCGGCGGGTTCCGAGGCATCGCCGTCGCTTCCTCCCCAAAGTGGTTTGACGTTATCCTTGTTCCAGGCGTCCCACATGGCCTGAAGCTCGCTGACCTTGTCAGGCATTGTGGCGGCGAGGTCCTTCGATTCTCCGATGTCGTCACGGAGATTGTATAGCTTCGGAGGTGAGATTTCCTTGCTATTGCGAGCGCCTGCTCCGGTGTCGGCATTGAGGTCGTAGCGGACGAGTTTATAGTCGCCTGAGCGGACGGCCGTTTGTGGACCGAAGCGCCAGAAGAGCGGGCGATTCGGGACAGAGGCATCCTTGCCGATGAGGAACGGCAGCAGGTTGTTACCATCCGGTTTCCATTCCGGCTTCGGTGACACGCCAGCAGCTGCCAGAGCGGTGGCATGCAGGTCCAGTTGGATCACGGGTGCGTCCGATACTACGGGCTTCACCTGCCCCGGCCAGGAAACGATGAACGGAACTCGGATTCCGCCTTCGAGCGTGGTGCGCTTGCTGCCTCGCAAGGGTGCGTTGCTGGAACCATTGACGGTTACTCCGGGCATCGTGGGACCACCGTTGTCGCTGATGAAAAATACGAGGGTGTTTTTTTCCGTCCCTGAATCCACGAGCTTCTGGCGGACCTGGCCGATGGCCTCGTCCATGGCGAGCATCATTGCCGCATACTTGCGCCGCTGCTTGTCCTTGATGTCAGGAAATTTCGCCAGTCTGTCCTCGGTGGCATCCATGGGCGTATGGACCGCGTTGAATGCCAGATAGAGAAACCAGGGCCGGGTTTTATGGCGATCGATGAAAGCGCAGGCCTCGCGTCCGAATGCGTCGGTCGTGTAGTCCATTTCCTTCACGGGCTCGGTGCCACGAAGAATGCCCGTTGCCTCGAAAAAGCTGTGCGCACCGCCGAGAAATCCGAAAAACTCGTCGAATCCGCGCTTCTGCGGGTGCATGGCCGGCTGGCTACCGAGGTGCCATTTCCCGACCAGACCGGTGGCATAGCCCGCGGCCTTGAGATGGTCCGCCAAGGTCGTTTCGGTTAGCGGCAGGCCGGAGGATCCGGTTGCATTGAACTCGTGACCGAAGCGGGTCTGATAGCGACCGGTGAGCAAGCCGGCACGGGTGGGAGAACAGTAAGGGCCCGTCACATAGCCGCTGGTGAAACGGGTGCCGGAAGCTGCCAGCGCATCGAGGTGAGGCGTCGGGATGTCTTTGCAGCCGTGGAAACCGACATCCGCATAGCCCATGTCATCTCCGACGATGAGCAGGATGTTGGGCCTCTGCTGCTCTTCGGCGGAAGAAGCTTGGCAGAGTGTGATCATCACAATGATCCAAGGAACTGTGAAGAGTCGGCGCGGAAATCGGGTGGTTTTCATGGTTGTTCTATCAGTTATGGGAATTGGCGCTGTTTGGTCAGGCTTTCCAGAGATCATCGCCGTATTCCCAGCCTTTGCGGACGGGCTCCTTGATGAATGCGTTGAGCTCGGGGCGGTTGGTGATTTTCATGTTCTTGCTGTCCCACTCGATGCGTCCGCCGAATCGTTGGGCGAGCATCCCGAGGCAGCCGACTTCTGTCAGACGGGCGGAGTAGTCAAAGCTGGATCCCGGAGCGGGACCTTCGCCGGAGACCGCGCGGACCAGTTCCAGCAGCGGGCCGCCCTTGGCGACCCGTGGATATTTTTCCGCCGGGAACGCGTTCGACTTCTTCATCTCGATCATTTTCTCGCGGTTGCAGAGCCGCGGGTTGCTGGAGCGATTGTCGAGGAAGTAGGAATCCTTGTCGCCCTCCCAGAACGAGCCGAAGTCCTTGGTGGCTTTCTTGCCGGATTTCTCATCCTTCGCACTGAGGGTGTAGTCTGAGGGGACTTCGGGTTGGTTTTTGCCATCGTGCCAGCTGAGGGTGCAGGGGACTTTGTTTCCCCGTGCGGGGAACTCCCATTTGATGATGCTGCCGTCCGCGAAGTAGCCTTCCGAGGGTTGATCGATCTTCACGGCTTCGATCACTGTGGGTTCGTATAGATCGAGAATCCAAACGGGGCCGTCGCAGATATGGCAGAACCAGTCGCCCAGTTTGCCACTGCCGAACTGTGTGAATTGACGCCAATTGAAAGGGGCGTAGGCTATGTTATACGGTGTTTCGGAAGCGGGGCCGATCCATGCGTCCCAGTTCAGGTTCTCCGGAACCGGTTGGGCGGGCGGCGGGAAAACCTTGGACAATCTCCTTCCCGCACCGCCGGGGAACCAGGAGTTGACGGTTTTTACCTGGCCGATCAAACCGGCTTCATACCACTCGCGCATCTGGCGGATTCCGTCAGAGGTGTGGCCTTGGTTGCCCATGACGGTGTGAACCTTGTATTTCTCGGCTGCCTTGACGAGGGTGCGGGACTGCCAGATGTCATGGGTGAGTGGCTTCTGGGTGAACACGTGCTTGCCCCGCTGCATCGCTTCCAGAGTCACGGCGAAATGGGTGTGGTCCGGTGTGGAAACGACGACGATGTCGATGTCCGCAGCCATCTTATCGAACATCACCCGGAAGTCGCTGAATTCCTTGACGGCTGCTAGATGTGGAAATTCCGTTTTGGTGGCAGCGATGGTCTTTGAATCGACATCGCACATGGCGACAACCTTCATGTCCTTTTGTCCGATGTAAGTGAGAGCGATGCCGCCGCAGCCGACGAAAGCAAGATTCACGCGCATGGAAGCGGCGGGACCGGACTGGGCGATGCTGAAGCGGGGGAGGACAAATGCTCCGGCACCGAGCAGCGCCGAGGTTTTGAGGAGGTTTCTGCGATTGATGGATTTCATACAGGTTGGCGGCATTGGTTGTTGGGAGAATGGTGGGCAAGGATCACGGCGGACCTTGTTCCGAGTTTTTGTTGTTTGCTTTGCGGTTGGTTCTTACCTTTTCAGGTTGTTTGTCTGGAGGAGGCATCTGTGCGTGCCATGCCTTCCACTTTTTGGTGAGCTCGCCGACGCGCGCTGTTTCAGCGGATGCAAGGTTGTTCTTCTCGGCGGGGTCGTCCGAAAGATTGTATAACTCCGGGTTTGCCCCGTCTTTCAGGACGAGCTTCCAAGCGCCCTGCCGCACGGCTCCCAGATAGGAATTCCCCCGGCCGATGCCAAAGTAAAGTTCGTCGTGCGGGGCCTGGCTGGACTTTCCTGTCAGATAGGGCGTGAGATCCACTCCGTCCGGTAGGGCGGGGGGCTTGGCACCGGTGAGGGTGGCAAGGGTGGGGAAGATGTCGAGCGTGCTGACCGGATGCTTGAATTCCAGTCCTGCGGGAAAGGTTCCCGGATAGACCGCAAAAAAGGGAACGCGGATGCCACCTTCGTAGAGCGACCACTTGTAGTCGCGGAGCGGGGTGTTTTCACTGCGGTTCTCGGGGTGGCCGCCGTTGTCGGTGGTGAAAAAGACGATCGTGTGCTGATCAACGCCGGCCTGCTTCAGCTTGTCGAGAATGCGTCCGACCGCTTGGTCGAGGGCGGTGATCGTGGCGACGACATCGGCGCGCAACGGGTCGCCGGGAAATTGAGCGGCATATTTTTCCGCTTCACCAGGACGTGACATGGGAACGAAGGGAACCTGGAACACCTTCCCGGCCGCGACCGCCTCTTCGTAGGGTTTGATGAAGGTGGTCGCCGGTTTGACGACCTTCAGGATGTGCGGAGCGTTGAAGGTGACCGTGAGCGAAAACGGTTTTTCTTTATTCCGCTCGATGAATTCCTCTGCCTCGCGGGCGAAAAGGTCGGTGCTGTATTCATCGCTTTCCTCCACCTTGCCGTTGCGCTCGAGTTTCGGGTGGTGGTAGTCGATGAACGCGCCGGACGAAGAGAGCGTTTCATCGAAACAACCCCGCTCGGAAGGTTTCGGCCCCCGGCTGTGCCATTTGCCCATGAGACTGGTGTGGTAGCCGGCGTCACGCAGCGCCCCGGGAAACAACCGGGTATCGGCGGGGATACCGCCATCGTTGCCGATGAAACCGTAGCGCTGTTGATAGACTCCGCTGAACAATCCCGCCCGCGAGGGGCCGCACAGAGGAGCGGTGACATAGCCGGAGGTGAATTTGACTCCGGTCCGCGCGAGTCGGTCGATGTTCGGGGTTTTTACGATGTCGCGGAAAAGGCTGCTGACATCGCCGCTGCCGAGGTCATCAACGACGATGACGACGACGTTGGGCTTTTTCGTTGCCGTAGCGCTCGATTCCGCAGCCGCAAGGGAAGTGGCGGGGGAGAGGATGGCAATGGTTAGAAGCAGGATGCGGGTTTTCATGGAGGAATCAATTCGGTCGGAATTACTGGGGGATCGCGTCTCCGCGCTTGACGGGATTTCCTTCCCACACGGCTTCGTCGGTCGCCGCATCGTAAGTCAGGATCCGGTTGGCGCTGCCGGGGGCTGGCGGGACGTCGGTCTTGGGCAGCCACTTCTTGTGCTGGGCGATTACCTTGGCATGCTCGGGAATGGCTGCGAGGTTGGTCCACTCGTTAGGGTCTTCTACCATGTCGTAAAGTTCCTCGCTGCCATCGGCGTAACGAATGTAGCGCCAGCGTTCGCTTCGGACCCCGTGATTGCCCTGGTTGTGGCTGGTGATGGCGGGGCGTTCGCGCTTGGCGGATGCGTCCTTGAGTTGTGGCGAGAGACTCAGGCCTTCGAGATCGCTTCGGGCGGGGATTCCGGTGAGTTCGATGAGTGTCGGATAGATATCGAGCAGTTCCGCGGGCTGGAGACAGCGCTGGTTGCCCTTCACTCCGGGGCCGGCGAAGATGAGGGGAACCTTGGTGCCGCGGTCCCAGAGGGTGTTCTTGCCGGTGATGCCTTTTTCCCCGAGATGCCAACCGTGGTCGCCCCATAGAACCACGATGGTATTATCAGCGACGCCGGCTTCATCGAGTGCGGTGAGCAGGCGGCCGACCTGGGAATCGACAAAGCTGGTGCAGGCGAGATAGCTGCGCACGAGGTTTCGCCACTGGTTGTTTTCCTTGACCCACTCCAGGCGTGGTTCGGGGAGCTCCCAGTGGAGATACCAGGAAAAGCGCGGTGTGTCTTTCCGGTCGTTTTCGAGAATCTTTGGCAGGACGGAATCGTCATCCGGATAGAGATCGAACCATTTCTGGGTGGCATAACACGGTACATGCGGCAGGAAGAATCCGGCGCTGATGAAAAACGGCTGATCCTTGGGCGCGTTCTTGATCTGTTCGATGGTCCAGCTGGCAACCTTGTAATCGCCTTTTCCGGTATCGTCGTTGTCGAGCGGCCAGACGCCCCAATCCATGAGGGGATTGTTTCCCATCGGGGTCGGGGGAATGAGCTTCTTGGGCGGAGTGGTGCCGACTCCTCCGATGGGGGCGGTCACCTGGAACTCGGCGGCATCCTTGGATTTGCGCCCGCCGCCGGTGCCCATGTGATAGATCTTGCCGGTGGCGGCGGTGAGGTAGCCCTGGTTGGCGAAGTGTTGGGGAAGGGTGACGCGGTCCTTCAGTTCCGGCACGGTCCGAAACCACGGGGAAAGCCCGTAAACGCCCGTGGTGGTGGGCCGCAGACCTAACATGAGGCTGGTGCGCGAGGGATTGCAGAGCGGCGAGTTGCAGTGCGCGTTGAGAAACGTGGTGCCGCGTGCGGCGAGCTTGTCGATGTGCGGTGTCTTCGCCATCGGGTGGCCGCCGAGGTGGCCGATCCAGTCGTTCTGGTCATCGATGGCGATGAAGAGGATGTTCGGCTTCCGAGGCTCCGCCGCGTGGACCTGGAGCACGACGAGTGCGCAGGCAATGATGAGGCGGGCGGTCATTTTTTCGCTTTTTTGGGTTTTTCCTTGGGTCCCTTCGGCTTTTGAATGCCTTCTTCTTCCGGTTTGTAGGCCTTCGGGTTAAAAGTTGGATTTCTAATGGGGGTGACGGCTTTGGTCTGGATGAGGAAGTTGTCGATCAACACGTCCATGGCTTTGACCCGTTCCGGTTCCTTGTCGGCGAGGTCATTCTTTTCGCCGATGTCCTCGCTGAGGTTGTAGAGTTTCCAACGGTGGGCGCCATTCTCACCGCCGAAGAAGATGCGGATGAGTTTCCAGTCCTTCTGGATGACCGATACCGAAGGAGGCAGCCAGTCCGGAACGCCGGGGGCGTGTGGGAAATAGGTGAAGACAGAGGTGCGTTCCAGCTCACCGCCTTTGAGTGCCGGGAGAAGACTAACGCCGTCAAATTTCTGACCGGAGGTCACGGGCAGTGATAGTCCATTGAGCAGTGTTGGATAGAAATCCTCGCTGGTGGCGAGAACGTCGCTGCGAGAACCGGCGGCAGTGACGCCCGGCCAGGTGATGGTGAGAGGAGTGCGCACACCGCCTTCAAACAGGGTGGCCTTGCCGCCGCGCAGCGGGGCGTTGCTGGTCGGGGTGGTGCCGTCCACTTCGTTATACATGTTACCGCCATTGTCGGAGGCGAAGATGACGATGGTGTTTTCGGCGATTTTCAGACGGTCGAGTGTGTCTAGCAGTGTGCCGACGGCGTCGTCCATGCTTTCAATCATGGCGGCGTAAGTCGGGCTTCGCTGGGGATTTGTGGGATCGACGAGTCCGCGGTATTTTTCGATGAGCGCCTTTTTCGCATCGAAGGGGGCGTGAACGCTGAACATCCAGTAGTTTAGATAGAACGGGCCGTCCTTGTGTTTTTCCATGAAGGCGACAGCTTCCTTGGCCATGCGGTCTTCGATGTGTTCGTCAGGGATGGCGGGGTCGTGGTCGAAGTCCTTGAATTTCCAGGGGGCGACAAAGCTGCCAGCCGGGCCGGGACCGGGCCAATGGGGGATGTCCACGTCGAAGGCATGTTCGAGCGGGGAATAGGGTTTCGAACCGAGATGCCATTTCCCGAAATGGCCGGTGGCATATCCGGCGGCCTTGAGGCTTTTCGGGAGTGTCTGATAGGTGGTGTTGAGCCGACTTACGGACTCGGGAGTGGTGGACTTGGTGGAAGGATTCCCTTTGCCGGGAGTGGCGGTGAGGATGACTTGGGGCATGTGGCAGTTCGGCGTGGTGAGTCCGGTGCGTGCCGGGCTGAGCCCGGTGAGGACCGCGGAGCGGGTGGGGGAACAGAGCGGGCTGGCCGAATAGGCGCGGTTGAAGGTCATGCCGCGTTTGGCGAGGCGCTCGATGTTCGGAGTTTGATAGAGTTTGGTGTGTCCGTAGAGCGTGGTGTCCGCCCAGCCGAGGTCGTCGGCGAGGATGAGGACCACATTGGGCTTGGTCGCGGCGAGACTTGATGGGAGCGAGGCGATGGCCAGGAATGATAGAACGAGATGTTTCATGATGATTTGGAAATGATGGTTCGCGAGTGTTTGGAAAGTCGTGTGGGATGAAGCCCTATTCCTGAGGTTGTTGCTTTTTACGACGGGGTTTCATTTCAGGATCCCGGCCTTTGTTTCCGGGCGGCCCGGTGACGGTTTTACCTTCGAGATAATGATCGTAGTAGTCGTTCCACGTGGGAGCCATCGGATTGGTGGTTAGGCCGGGAGGAGTGAGTTCGCTGCCCCAGGCTTTCAACTTGTTGCGGAGACGTTTGGCGATTTCAGGGTGCTCTGCTGCGAGATTACGTTTTTCGCCAATGTCGTCGGAGAGATTATAGAGGTATTCGCGGTCACCGCCGCGGAGGAGTTTCCAGTCGCCTTCGCGGATGGCGGACTGGGCGACCCAGCGCCAGTAGAGGCTTTCGTGCGGCGGGGTTTTGATTTCGCCTTTTAGGTGCGGGACGATGTTTTTGCCATCGAGATCGCCGGGCTGGGTCTGGATGTTGGCGAGGGCGGCGGCGGTGGCGGCCACGTCGAGCGCGGTGATGGGGTGTTCGTAGGTTTGGCCACCCGCGATGGTGCCCGGCCAGGAAACGACGAAGGGGACGTGGATCCCGCCTTCGGACAGCATTCCTTTTTCCCCATTCAGCGGGGTGTTCAAGCTCCCGTCCCAGCCGCCGGGATCGGCATTGAGTGGTGCGTCGACTTTGTGGATTTTGAGCGGCGCTCCATTGTCGCCGATCAGGAAGATGAGGGTGCGCTCGGTGAGGTTGAGTTTCTTGAGGGTGGAGGTGATGAGGCCGACGCCGTCGTCCACCGCGGAGATCATCCCGAGTGCCTGGCGGCGGCGCTCGGGCATCTCACCCGGGAAACGGTCGGTGTAGGACTTTGGCGCGTCCAATGGGGTGTGGGGAGCGCGGTAGGCGACGTAGAGGAAGAACGGGTCATCCATGTAGCGCTCGATGATGGCGGCGGCGGCCTGGCTGCAGCCATCGATATGATAGGGTTTCGATGACAAATCGGCCATCGGGCGGTCCTTGCCGTCGAGGGTGATATTGGCAGCGAAACTTGGCTGGCCTGCGTGGGAAAAGACGTGCTTGAATCCGTGGTCAACGATCTTGGAGTTCGCTCCCAGGTGCCATTTTCCAAACTGCGCGGTGATGTAACCTTTTTCCTGGAGGCGCTCGGCAATGGTGGTCGATTTGTCGAAGCCCTCCAGCGACTGGCCGTTTGCCTCGACACCGAAGCGCGATTGGAACCGGCCCACCAGCAGTCCTGCCCGCGAGGGGATGCACTGGGGAGCGGTGCTGTAGCCGTTTCTGGCAAGCACGCCGCTGCGGGCGAGGGCGTCTATGTTGGGTGTTTTGATGTCGTTGACCGAACCGTTCAGGCCGAGATCCGCGTAGCCGTGATCATCAGTGTAAAAGACGATGATGTTAGGCCCGGCAGGCGAAGCCGCAGGTGACTGGGCGGATCCCAGCAGGATGGAAGCGAAGGTGAAGATGAGCGGGCGTGACATGACGAAAGACTGGATGCAGTTAGGCCGAGAAGCCGTTCGATTCAGGGAAGCTTCCATTCATCATCCTGAATCGCACGCAGACGCGAAACCTCGTCTGGATTTTTGGAGGCGAGGTTGGTTTTTTCCAAGGGATCCGACTTCAGATCGAAAAGTTCAAGTTCCTCGGGTGCACTGGCGTGGGGCCGGTCCGATTTGACTCCGCCCGGGATGATCAGCTTGGACCAACCGCTGATCACGACGCGGGCCATCAGGCTTTTTTCGGGTTTTGCGAGATCCTGGATGTCGTGGGTGTAGGACTCGACAAACACCGACTTTCTAGCAGTCATGGCGGGGCGATCCGTCAGGTCGAGTCCGGGAAGATCATCCGGCGGCGACACACCGGCGATCTTGAGAATGGTGGGGGCGAAGTCGATGATTGAGGCGAGGGTCTCCTCGTCGCGGTGGGGGGTGACTTTTCCGGGCCAGCGGACAAACATCGGGGTGCGGATGCCGAGTTCGTAGGGCGAAAGTTTTGCGCGCTTTGTCTTGGTGCCGAGTTCCGCGTCCCATCCATTGTCGGCGAGATAGAGGATGACGGTGTTGTCGGCCAGCTTCCGGTTAGTGAGCTGGCTGTCGACCTCTCCGCAGATCTGGTCGAGCCATTCGACCATGGCGAAATATTTTTCCGCGGCCGGAGTCAGGCCTTTCCCCTGGTATTTTTTCAGGAGTTCCGCCGGAGGATTGTGAGGTGTGTGGGGAAGAAAAGGGGCATACCAGATGAAGAAGGGTTTTTGCTGTTGCTGCGCTTCGTCGATGAAGTCGAACATCGGTTTCATTCCTTTGCGGCCGATTTCAAGTCCGGCGTCGCCATGGCGTCCGGCCGTGTCGGTCATGCCGTGGGTGAATCCGATGTCCTTGTAGGTCGCATTCCAGAGCTTGCCACTTTGGAACGTGAGATAACCGGCGTCGGAGAGAGCCTTGGGCAACATGAGTGAATTCCCGAGCAGTCGCTGCGCGAGGGGACTGCGGGAGCTATTTTTCCTGGGCCCATCATTTCTTGCCGACGCGAGATCATTGCCGGTGATGCCGTGCTCGTGCGGGAGTTTGCCGGTGAGCAGTGATGCCAGGGATGGCGAGCAGACCGGTGTGGCGTAACCCCGGGTGTAAAGCTGGCTCCCGGTGGCCATGCGGTCGAGGTGGGGCGTTTTGACATTCCGGTTGCCCATGAAGCCGTAGTCCGAGTAGCCGTGGTCATCGGAAATGATGAGGATGATGTTGGGTTTGGACTGATCTGCCAGGGCGGTGCCCGCCGCGAGCGCGCAGGTGAGGAAGAGTGCGGAAATGCGGTTCATGATCGGAGCGGGCAATTTCAAGGCGGGGTTTTCTGGGCACGGGGTCGTTTCACGAAGGCCCTGCGGAAGGGCATCATCGGTTTCGTAACGTCGCCAAGAAGTAAAAGTTGCGGACTATTCCCGCCAAGTGATCTCATGGGCCCCTGACCCTATGTTTTCCAAGGAAAAAACGGGATCACCCTGATGGGTGATATTCCTGGCGCTGGTTGTTAGGTTGATCGTGGCGATGCAGTTCGGGGGCACGACGAGGTTCATGACCACCCTGCCGTTTTTCCGCTCCCAGCGGTTTGAAACCGTGCCGTAGGGCGACTCGAAACTCCCGGCCACCCAAGTGAGGCCGGGAACGATGGTGGGGGTGACCCTGATGGATTTGAATCCGGGCGAGCCATTCCTCAGTCCGACGAGGTGGCCCATCATCCACTCGCCGCAGCCTCCGAAAGTGTAGTGGTTGAATGAGTTCATCTTGGGAGATGGAAATGTGCCATCCTCGTTCTTGCTGTCCCAGTGTTCCCAGATGGTGGTGGCCCCTCGCTGGATCATATTGCCCCAGCTGGGAAATTCCTCGTTGAGAATCGTCATCGCCGCGTCGTGATCCAGCCCGATGGCGGAGAGTCCCTGCAACAGGTTGGCCGTTCCGTGAAAGCCGGTGCGCACTCCGTGTTTGTCCGCGCCCATCCGCTGTTGGAACTTTTCGCGGACGAGCGACTCGCGCGCCTGGTCGTAGAGTTTGTAACGGGAAATGTAGGCATAGGCGGCCTGGGTGTCGCCGGTGACGGTTCCGTCGTCGGCGACATGCTTGCGGATGATCTCACTCCGGAAATGATCCGCTAGATCCGTGAACCGGCGGACGTCATCCGGTTTGCCGGCGATTTCCGCGAATGCGGCCATGTGTTGGCTGAGCATGTGGCCGAACACCCTGCCGATGAACTCCTTGGTGGTGCCTTTTTCGATGGAAACCCAATCACCGATGATCTTGTAGGGAGCTGGACCTTTACCCCGGGACTCGAACTGATTCACCTGGTCGGCGAATTTCTCCCATTGGGTCATGTAAAGACGGAGGGCCGCGTAGTTGTCGATGATCGGCTGCGGGTCGCCGTAGCGTTGCCAGATCGTCCAAGGAGTGATCATCATGGCGGCTGACCAATCGAGCTGGGCATTGCCCGCACCCGGTTTGTTTCCGGGGGCGCCGTTGCTGATGTTTCCGGTCTTGGGGTTCTGGGTATCGATGCAGTCCTGGAACCACTTGTTGAAGAAGCTCGCGCCATTCTGGTTGTAGGCGGAAGTCGCCATGAAGAAGTGGGCGTCACCTGTCCAGCCATAGCGTTCGTCCCGCTGCGGGCAGTCGGTCATGGTTTCGAAATAATTCGAGCGCTGGCTCCACTGGATGTTTTGATAGAGCCGGTTCAGCATGGGTGACGAACTGTCAAAACGACTGGTGATGGGACCGCCCGAGTGGGCGACCATGCCGGTGAGGGTACCCTGGTCCGGCCTTTCCGAGAGGCCGACAATCTGCACGTAGCGGAATCCGTGATAGGTGAAACGGGGCTCCCAGATTTCCACGCCGCCGCCCTTGCAAATGTAGCGGTCCGCAGGATTCGCGCCGCGGAGATTGGCGGTATAAATCGTGCCGTCCGCATCGATATCCTCGGCGAAGCGCAGATAGATCGTCTGGCCGGGTTTTCCCGTCACCTTCAAGCGCGCCCATCCAGCGAAATTCTGGCCGAAGTCCACCACATGGATTCCCGGGTAGGGTTCGGTGATGGATTTCGGTTTGAGTTCCTGTTCAACCCGGACGGTTTCGGTGGGATGGGCGCGTTGCTGGAATTCCGCCTTGGCAGGGCGGGGTGTTGAAGTGACTGGGTTCCAACTTTGATCCGCGAATCCGACCTCATCCCAACCCGACTGCTCCAGCCGTGCGTCGTGGATTTCACCGTTCAGGAGGTCGGATTGCTGGATCGCTCCATACGACGCCTTCCATGTCGGATCGGTGCGGAACGAGTCGCGGGTGCCATCGGTGTATTCCACTTCCAACTGGCCGGAAAAGCGGGTTGTCATCCCGAATCTTTCCCGACCGAACCATAACAAATGCCCGCGGAACCAGCCGTCCGCCAGAACGGCACCGAGGGCGTTGCGCCCGGACTTGAGCGCTGCGGTCACGTCCGTGCTGACGTAACTGGTATGCTGTTCGAACTGCGTCCATCCGGGTTGGAATCCGGTGGGTGTCAGGCGCCGGCCGTTGACGTGAAGATCATAGAGGCCCTGTGCGGTGCCATGGAAAACAGCGAAGCGGACGGGCTTCGTCATCTCGATTTCTTTCCGCAGATAGACTGCGGGTGGGGAGAACAACCTGCTGTCGAACTTGGGTGACAGCAGGTTGCCTGGATTCTTTCCCACGGTGATCGGCTCGCCCGGCTTGCCAATGACCTCGACCGGAATCCAATCCTCTTTGGGAGACTTGCCACTCCCCCACAGGTTCACCGGCTTCATCGTGGTTTCCCAAGTTTCATCCGTGAAAAAATGGCTGGTTTGTCCGTCGGATTGTTCGATGCGAACGGATGCGATCAGCCCGCGGTGATCCCGGTGCTCCGCCTGGTTGACGCGGAATGCAAACCGGTTGGATCCGGGGCGGATCCATGGAGTGAGATCGAGGTAGCTCGGCACCGTGCCGAACCTGCCGCCTTGCAGGAGCTCGATGCCATTGACGAAAAGCTGTGCGGAGAAATTCGCCTCCATTCCGAGCATCACCCGGGTGAAGTCATTCGGTATGTTAATCGTGGTTCGATAGAAAGCGGTGCTGTCACGGCCTGTCGGAAGTTTCGGATGACAAATCCACAAGGCACTCTTGATGTTGAACCACTCATCACCGTTAGGAGTGGCGGGGTGGGGGATGTCATGGCCGATCCAGTCCGCCTTGAGTTCCTCGTCGACATTCAAAAGACCGGTGACCCAGCGGGAAGGCTTGCTCCAGGGGGAAATCGCTTCCGCTTCGTTCCTGATGCGCACCCGCCAGAAATAGGGGGTGCTTGAAACCAATGGTTTGCCCGCATAAGGGACCAGATGGCTTTGATCGCTGACGACCCAGCCCGAGTCCCAGTCCGGCGGTGATGCCTCATCGCCCGTGCGTCTCACTTCGATCTGATAGGCCGTCTGGCGCAAGCCGTTCGCACTGCCTTGCAGCCGCCATGAAAAGCGGGGTTTCAATGCATCGATGCCGACGGGAGAGTCCCGGTTCTCCACTAGCGGATGGCTGATTGAATCCGCCATTAGATTCTGGAATGCGACGGTTGTGATTGCGAATAGAAGTAATCCCAGGGAATGGTTCACGGGCGGATGGGTTTGAGGGATGCGGATTTCAGGCCGGCGCAAGCCAGTCTGATGTCGTTGCCGAGACGGCCGGATGTCGTAACTTACGGGTCGCTCAGGCTGGCGCGCTCTCCGGAATATTTCTCCATCAGGGAATCCAACCGGGCGGCGATTTGTTTTTCGTCACCGACGACCATCCAATAGCGGAACGAGTAGGTGGATTTAGGGCCTAGGCTCACCCGGTCGAGCGGGGCCACGTGCATGCAAGGGCCCGCGGCGGGATCGTCGGAAGCGCCGCCACCATGGGGGCCGAAATTCCAATTGATGGTGGAAGTCGGGCTATACACGGCGATTCCCTGGCCCGCCTCGTTGAAGAATGCCATCGCCTTGAGTGGCGGGTTGGTGTGTCCCCACGGCGGGCCCGGTGCTTGGGACTCCGTGCGCCATTTGCCGGCTCCAAGGTAGCTTCGCATATCGCTGAAATTCCGGGTGAAATAACAGGCAGGGATTTCCTGCGGGCGGGGTGCGGCAGGTCCCCAGCGGTCGCCGTGCTCGCGCTCGCAGATCAGTTCGGATTTCACCACCAACACATCCGGCATGGATGGTTCGAAGCCGGTCCCCTGCCGCATCAGCGCGGCGGCTTCCTCATTCGGCATGTCCCAGAGCTTTGGCACGGTTTCCCCAAACAAGGTGTTGTCGTCGCGGCGTTCCATCACGTTCACCCGCGCCCATGAGGCGACGCCGCCGCCTTGGATGGGGTTCCAGGTCCACGGGCTCCACGACGGGCTCTGGCCGTCCGCGCGGCGGTCCAAACGGTGGCCGGCGTAATAGGATTGCTGGATGAGCCGGCCGGGATCGGCGTGGTTCACCGAGTTCTGCGGATAGCCCGCCCAGGAAAGCCAGGTGATGGCAGCGCCTTTGGACCGGTCGATGCCGATTCTAACGGTGCCATTGTCGAGGCTGAGCAAACTTTCGCTGGCGGCATTCATCACCGACTGATAGGCCGGTTTTGAGGACAGGTCGCGCGCCCACAGCAGCGGGTGGTTCGTGCGTTTGCGGGGAGAAGAGTTGAGCCAGCTTTGCCCGTCGTGCAGTCCCCAGAAGGTCACACGGTCGATCTTGTCCGCGTGTTTGTGGAACAGTCGGAAGAGTCCGGCATATTGCTCGGCCTGTTTGAGTGAGTAGCTGGGCGGAAAGTTTTCCGCAAAGCGATCGCCGGTTTTTTCCGTCACCACATCCATGTCGAGCTCGGTGATGGACACCCGCAGGCCTTCGGTGTGGAAGGCGAGGATGGCGGTCTCGATCTCTTTCAAATCGATCCTGTCCAAGCTCCAATGTCCTTGGATGCCGATGCCATCCAGCGGGACATTTTTCGCCTTCAGGCTGCGGATCAGGCGCAGGGTTTTTTCCCGCTTGATTGGTTTTTCAATGTCGAAATCGTTGTAATATAAAATGGCTTCGGGATCGGCCTGCCGGGCGGCACGGAATGCCTCGGAGATATAGTCGGCACCGGTTGCGAGGAACCACGGCGACTGGCGCAGGTCGGTGTCGCCTTTGTCGTTGTCGATCGCTTCGTTGACGACATCCCAGCTCTTGATCCGTCCCTTGTAGCGGCCGACCACGGTGGTGACGTGTTGTTTCAGCCGCTCCAGCACCCGCTCGCGGCTGGCAGGCTGGTCACCGTCTTTGAAAATCCACTCTGGACTCTGATTGTGCCAGACGAGGGTGTGGCCGTGAACTTCAAGCTGGTGGTTTTTCGCGAAATCCACGAACTCGTCCGCCTTGGCGAATTCGAAGCGGCCTTCCGCCGGTTGGAGATACTTCGGCTTCATCAGGTTCTCGGCCGTGATGGAGGAGAAATTCCGCTTCAGCAGTCCGAGCTCACCGGCCGACATTCGGGGGCTGGGAATGGCCACCCCCATGGTGAAATGTTTTTGATAGACGTCCTTGAGCCCGGCGGGTTCCGCCGCCTGGGCGGAGGCAAGGCTGGCAATCAGAACGGCGGTGGTGATGGAGTTCTTCATCTTTGGATGGGGTAACGGTCTGCGAGAGTGGCGGGCATGGCGCTCGGCTCGTATTGCTTGCCGGAGCCCTTGTCGCCTTGAGGTCGGTAATGCGGGCTGTCGCCGGTGGATTCGGGTTGATAGCCGGGCTTGCCGCTCTCGTCCTTCCACCACTTGAGCCAGCGTGCGCTCATCGCGGTGACAAGATCCGGCTTGGCTTCCGCCAGGTTTTTGGTTTCCAGCGGATCGCTCCTGGTGTTGAAAAGCTCCCAACCGGTGCCGTCCACCTCGGCCAGCGTCCAGTCGGCGCTGCGGACCGCACGGTTGTCCATGTATTGGAAAAACAGCGGTTCCTTCCGCTGCCACGGCTGGTCTAGCAGCAATGCGGCGAAGGATTCTCCGGCGACTTCAAGCTTGTTCGATGACCCGGCGATTTCGAGAAACGTCGGCATCACGTCCACCATGTGGACCGGACTGGCGTCGACCCGGCCCGGCTTGCCGCTGGCTTTGCCGCCACGCCAGGCGACGGCTCCGGTGGTGATGCCGCCGCCGTGCTGGCTGATTTTGTAAAGCCGCCACGGAGTGACGCTCGCGTGCGCCCAGCCGGTGCCCGGTTGCCAGTTGGATCCCGGATCACCGGGAAGTTTGTTTTGTTTCAGCATGGCCTGATCCGCCACCGAGAACGAATCCGCGCCGTTGTCGCTCAGGAAGAGGATCTGTGTGTTTTCCGCCTTGCCGCTCTCCTCCAGCGCCTTCACCAGCCGCCCGATGCCCTGATCCATGCGTTCCACCATGGCGGCGTAAACCGCCATCCGGAGGTCCTCGAGGTCGCGTTGCTCGGGCGTGAGTGATTTCCAATCAGGTAGATTTTCCGGATAGGCGGGTAGCTCGGCGTCCTTGGGCACGATTCCCATTTCCTTCTGCCTGCGGAAGCGCGCCTCGCGGACCGCCTGCCAGCCGCCGAGATACTTGCCACGGTATTTCATGATGTCCTCCCTCGGGGCTTGTAGCGGGTTGTGGGGTGCCTGGAAGCTGAGGTAGAGGAAGAAGGGTTTCTCCGCATCTCCGGGGGCCTTGATGAAGTCGATGGCTCGGTCGGTGAACTGGTCGCTACTGTAATACTCCGGTCCGAACGCGGTGAACGGCTTGCGGTCGAGGCGGTAGCTTTTCGAGCCCGTGAAATGATCGGCAAAGCCATCGAGAAATCCGAAGAAGTGGTCGAAGCCGCGGTCCATCGGATGGCCCGCCAGATGCCACTTGCCGATGAGCGCGGTGCGGTAGCCGGAGGTCTGGAGTTTCTCTGATAGGAGCGGGGTGCTTTTGAATTCCCGCAAGCCGCGCGGCCACCCTTGACCGGTGAGCATCGAGGCCCGCGAAACCACGCACATGCCGCCATTGCGGAACTGGGTGAGCCGGATGCCTTCCTTCGCCAGCTTGTCGATCGCGGGAGTGGCGATCTCCCCGCCGAAGCAGCCCGGGTCACTGTATCCCATGTCATCGGCGAGGATGATGATGAGGCTCGGCGGCGCGGCAGAGAGCAAGGTGGCGAGAGCAAGCGCGACGGCGAGCGATTTGATCATGAGATGAATTAGTTTTTGAGAAGTTGATCTAATCTGGGATCGCCAGCAGCGGGACGGATGGCGCGGTCGGGGCCGAGAAAACTCCGGCGAAGGTCCACGAAGGGGCGGACGCGGCCGTCGGTGAGCGGATCGTAGTCCGGGTTGAGCGCTGGCATGTATTTGATCGCGACGTTCGCATCCAGCCAGTCGTTGAGCTCCTTGAACAGCCCGCGGGTTTTCTCCGGCATTGATTCCGCGAGGTTCCGGGTTTCGTGGGGGTCGTTCTTGATGTCGTGCAGCCAGAGGCGGCCGTTCCAGTCGAAGATCAGTTTGAAATCGCCTTTGCGGATGGCGGAGTGCGGAGTCAGCGGGAAGCCGTCATCCGGGTGCAGCGGCGTCACGTTGAACGGATAGTGCCAGATGAAAGTGTCGCGGACGTAGCCTTTGTTAGTGTTCGCCGGATCCTTGAAGAGGGAAACGAGGCTGTGGCCGTCGATCTTGTGCTTGGCGCGAAGCGTCTCGGGATCGACGCCGCCGGCCTGGACAAGCGTGGGAAACAGGTCGCTGGCGGCCACCGGAACGTCCGACCAGTTCCCGGCGGGAATCGCCGCGGGCCAGCGGAAAATCAACGGCACGCGGATGCCGCCCTCGAACATCATTGCCTTGCCGCCTTTGAACGGGGTGTTGCTCGTGGTGGGGGTGTCGCCTTTTTTGGTGAGGTAGGAAACGCCGCCGTTGTCGCTCATGAAGACCACCAGGGTGTTTTCAGTTAGTTTCAGTTCGTCTAGCGTGTCCATCAGGCGACCGACGGACTGGTCGAGGCTGCGGATCATGCCTGCGTAGGTGGCGTCGGAGTGGCCGTTCCAGCCCTTGGTGGGTTTCTTTTCGAAATAATCGATGTCCTGCGGCTTGGCCTGGATGGGCGAATGGACGGCGAACTGGCAGAAATAGAGCAGGAACGGCTGGTCCGGCCTGGACTGGTGATGGGAGCGGATGAAGCGGTCGGCCTGGGTGGTGAGGTTGTCGGTTAGATAATCCTCGCCGGTGGCTTCACCGGAGTTTCCCCAAAGCAGTTCCTTCTGCGGCATGGTGGGATCGTTCTTCGTCTTGCGGTCCCAGAGCGCCGTCCACTTGAAGAACGGCGAACCGCCCGCATCAAAGTAGGCGATTTCCTCAAATCCCTGGTCGCGCGGCTGATAGCCTTCCGCGCCGTGGCCGCCGACGTGCCACTTGCCGATAAAGGCGGAACGGTAGCCGGTGAGGGCTTCGGCGAAGGTGAGTTCGTCGCGGCCCTGGTCGTTCTTGTGGCCGGAAGGCAGGGCTAACAGGGTGCTGCCGTTGAGCAGGGCCTGCGGGGTCTTGATGGGGTCGCCCCAGTAGCGGGCGTCGAGCGGGAGATAGCCTGCGGGGGGCTCCTGATTCAGGGCGTAGAACGAACGGGCGGTCTGCGGAGTGGCGGTGGTAACACCGAGGCTGGGTGCGTTTTTCCCGGTGAGCAACGACGCGCGGGTGGGCGAGCAGAGCTGATAGGCGTAGGCCTGTGAGAACGCTAGCCCGCCGGCCGCGAGGCGGTCGAGGTTGGGGGTTTCGTAGAACATCTTGTCCTTGCTCTCGCCGGTGGCCTTTTCAGCGAAGGCATTCACGTCGGTGTAGCCGAGATCGTCGGCAAGGATGAAGAGGATGTTAGGCGGCTTGGCGGCCTGGGCGATGAGCGGCAGCGTCGCGCAGAGGTGGATGAGAAACTTCATGGGCTTACTTGGATGGGATTTCGTTGAGGGTGTACCAGGCGTCCGGGTGCCAGAGCGGATCGCCGGCGGCGGATCTAACGTTCTTGGCGTCGAGATGATGGACGTGGCCGCGGACAAGTCCGTCGATGGTGAGGCGCACGGATTTCCCGTCGGGCGAGACGGCGGCCTTGGTGATCATCGGAGTGGCCTGATCCACTTCCGGACTGCCGTAGGTGTGTTGAAGGATGTAGGTCCACGCGTCCATCGAGTAACTGGCAGGATCGCCAGCGGTGGCGGAATCGACGGGTGCGGTGAAATTGAGGGTGAAACCGTCCGGGTTGGCGGTCATGGTTTGGATTTCAAACGGGGTTTTGCCGGTCCATTTCACGCGTTCGAAGGTGAAAGGCTTGCTGCCGCGCGAAGCCCAGCCGCGGTTGGATCCGCCGGTGAAGAGGATGCCGGTCTCGGGGTCGAGTTGCACGGGGATGAGTCCGCATTCGAAGCCTTCGAGGAACTTGAAACAGGCTCCCTGATAGATGCCGTTGACTTGTTCCAGCGAGACGCGCTGGACTTCGGAGTGGGTTTGCTCGCCGACGTAAAGCTGGTTTGCCCACGGGCCGAATTTTCCTCCGGAGGTGTCGCAGGCGATGCCGGTGGGTGACTGGCCGACCTTGCCATGGGGGAGGACGACGGCGGGCGGGATGTACTCCGGATGCTTGAGGTGCTCGGCGAGAACGCGCGACGGATCGGCGGGCTCGGGCGGGGCGGGGAGGTTGGCGAGTTTGTGGAATTTGTTGCCGGTGGGATTTCCCTGGAAGGAGCCGGGCTTGAGCCATTTCAGCGAGGACGAGCCGTTCCAGAGGCCTTGGTTGTCGGTGTAGAACGCGTCGCCGAGGTGGTTGAAGCCGATGCCGCCGGGCGAGCGGATGCCGGAGCAGGTGGGGATCATTTTGCCCTCGGGGGTGACTCGCACGCACCAACCGCGCCAGTCGGAAGAGGCGGCGGCCGAACCTGTCAGGCAGAGCGCGACCCAGATGTCTCCGTTCTTGTCGGGCGGGGTGCCGAAAGCGTATTCGTGATAGTTCCCGGCGCTGCCCCAGGCGGCGCAGAGGGTTTCAAAGGTGTCTGCCAGGCCGTCCGAATCGGTGTCCCGGATGCGGGTAACTTCGGGACGCTGGGTAAGGATGAGGGCACCGTTTTGATAGAACATGCCGAACGGCTCGTGCAGACCCTCGGCGAATTTTTTCCAGGTGACCTTGCTCAGGTCGTCGGCGTAAGCGCCGGAGCAGATCCACAGGTCGCCGCGGCGGGTGGTGACGGCGACCTGCTGGCCGGGCATGAGGGCGATGGAGCCGATTTCCATGATCTCGCCGGGCGGCAGCGGGATTTCCTCGCGGAGATAGAATTCCGCCTGGCGGGAATCAGGCTCAGTCGGTTTTTTCGGCTGCGCGTGGGCGAGGCTGCTAGAGAGGAGGATGGGAATGAGGAAACGCATGTAAAAGCGGGTGGTGCTGGATTTATTTCCAGAGGTATCGGATCTCGGTGGTGGTTCCGGGAACGAGCGGAAGCACCAGCTTGCCGCCTTCGAGGCGGGCGGATTTGGCGATGAGGATGAGCTTGCCGCCGAGGTCGAAGGTGTCGGGGGCGGTGGCCTGGGCGGCTTCTGATAGGGTGAGGGTGGTCTGGCTGCTGGATTTCCCGGAGACCTTGAGTTGGCGGATGAGGGTGGCGGGTTGGGATACGTTGTAGGAATCCAGCAGAACGAGATCGCCAAGTGTTACGGAGAAGGTGGGGAAGCCTGCGGGGTCGAGTTTGTAGCCGCGGAAGAGCGCGCCAGCAGGAAGGGCGGGTGTGGAAGTTAGGTTGACGATTTTTTGTCCGGCGGGAGGTTCGTTGCCAATGCCGCGGTCGGTCCAGTGGTGGCCGGCGTCGATGAAGTCGCCGGTCCAGATGAGTTCCGGCGCGAGGTGGTCCGCGGAGTAGGCGAGATTGACACCGCCGGGGAAGCCGAAGCCAATCGCACGCGGAGTGGTGCCGGCGATGAAGTTCCGATAGATCACCGGTCGGCCGGATTTCGGAGCGAGAATGATGGGTGGCCAGGTTTTGCCGCCAGTCTCGTCGGTGAGGTAGGCCCATTCCTTGCCGCCCTTTTTCTGCCAGGCGATGTGGATTTCCTGAACGCCGAGCACATCGTAGTACTCCGCGCGGAACTTGCGGGTGCCGGCCGCGAGCTGGATGTTTCCTTCCGTGCCGCGTTTTTTGGCGGGGCCGACTCCGGTGACTTTGGCGACCTCGTGACCGTCGATGAGGATGCGGCCGCCGTCGTCGGCTTCGAGGCGGAACGTGTATTCGCCCGTGGCGGGCACGTTGAGATTTCCCTCCCAGACGATGCCGAGTTTGCCGGTTGCGGCGGCTTTGGCTTTTTTGCCCTTTTTGACTTTGGGGAGGGCGATCTTGCCGGTGGGTTCCTCCTCGGTGGCGGTGGGGGTGAGTTTGGAAAAATCAGGCAGATCCTTCCATTCACCGGAGTAGGTGTGGGAGAGCAGGTCGGTGAGCGGAACGTCTTGTTTGATGGGATGAAGCTTGATGAGTTCGGAAGCGGTCCAGTGCGCGGTGCGCGAGGTGGTCTCGGCGCGGATTTTTTTCACAAGGTCCGGGGTGACCGCCGAGGCCTTGTTGCCCCACGACGAGCGGACGTGGGTAAGGATGGCGGCAATCTGATCGTCCACGATGGCGGCACCTTGGGGTGGCATTTCCAGGTTGTAGGTCTTGCCGAGAACATCGATGGGCCCGTGGATGCCATGGAGGACAATTTTGATGGATAGCTCGGGATCGGCCTGCACGTAGGGACTCGCTGCCAGCGGCGGGAAGGTGCCATTGGCCGCACCTTTTCCATCCGGGCTGTGGCAGGCGGAGCAGTAGAGGGTGTAGAGCTGACCGCCGTCCTGGGCGTGAATTTCCGCCGGTATCATGCAGAGGAGAGAAATGGCGGGCAAAATTCGGAGGAACTTCATGGAGAGTGGGGTCAACGGAGTTGGGCGGGGTTGGCTTTCAGAAATCTGTTTGAAGGCAATACGGGCCTGCAGATGAAATCCTTGTCCCGACAAGCCACAAAGCCAATGCGCAACAAAGCCGAGAACGAAGGTAGCATGGAAAATTCACCCCATGGGGTGATATTCTGCCCAGCGGGCAATCCGGATTCCTTGTATTTGTCGAATCGACCTACAAGCTGTGGAAATGAAAGCCTTTATGAAATCGATTGATCTTTCTCTGTTGGGAGCAAATTGCGCCATGGCCGTGTCGGCTGCGTTTCTCGCGGCCATTTGCCCCCTCTCTGCTGCCTGGATCACGGATTTGCGCGTCGAGGGGCAGCGCGGTTGGATCGTTAGTGATGATCCGCAGCCGAGGCTGGCTTGGACACCTCTGGCGGAGATCGACGATGAGGCGGTGGCCGGATATGAAGTCATCGTTGCGAAGAACCGGGCGGATGCGGTGGCAGGGAAGGGGACTTGGTGGAAATCCGGTTTGCTGCCATTGGCGGAGGGGCCGCAGGTGGTGTTTGATGCCGCCGCGCTGCCGTCTCGCTCGGAGATCTGGTGGTCTGTGAGACCGATCGACGTGCAAGGAAGGGCAAGTGCCTGGTCGGAAGTGGGTCGCTTCGAGACGGGACTGAAAAAGCCTGATGACTGGACAGCGCAATGGATCGGCATGGAGGTGACAGACCGGCAGCGGTCAGCTCCCCAGTTTCGCAAATCCTTCCAGATCGTGAAGCCGGTGGAGAAGGCGCGCTTATACGTCTGTGGCCTCGGTTGGCACGAATCCTGGCTGAACGGTGGAAAACTCGGCGATGAAGTCCTGCAGGCCGCCCAGACCGATTACGATCAACGGAATTTCTATGTCTCGCACGATGTCACTTCGCGGATCGTGCAGGGGGAAAACGTGTTGGGCGTGTGGCTCGGAGATGGATTTTTCAATCAGGACCGCGTCTGGGGTCCGAAGGGCATGAGCTACGGCGAGCCGCGCTTAAAGGGTCAACTGGAGATCACTCATCCGGACGGCACGCAGACCATCATCGCTACGGATGAATCCTGGCAGTGCAAGGCAAGCCCGGTCATCGAATCCAACGTCTATGCGGGAGAAACCTACGACGCCCGCAAAGAGGACCTTGCCTGGGCGACTTCGGATTTCAAACAAGAAGGATGGAAACCGGTCGTCAAATCCAGCGATCCCGGTGGTTCGTTGTTAGCCATGAATCTGCCGCCGTGCCGCCGCCTCGGCACCGAATCGGTGCGATCCGTGCGGGAGCTGACACCGGGAACGTGGATCTATGACTTCGGGGTGAATCTGGTAGGCTGGGCGAAGTTCAAGGTGGAAGCCGAAGCGGGCACGAAGTTCACCGCCCGCTTCGCCGAGGACCTGCTGCCGGACGGATCGCTCAATTTTGCCACCGGCGGAGTCGAGCACACCAAGGTCAACCAGACGTCCACCTACATCTGCCGCGGCGGAGGCCGGGAGATCTGGGAGCCGCGTTTCACCTATCATGGATTCCGCTACGCCGAGCTAACCGTTACCGGCGGAAAACTGAAATCGGGCGCGCCATCCGAAGATCTGCTGGAGGGTGTGATCGTCCACACGGATCTGCCGGTCACGGGCAATTTCGAATGCTCTGATGCAACCCTCAATCGCGCCTTTGAATGGGCGAACCGCACCTTCGTGGGAAATGTACAAGGCGTGCCCACCGACTGCCCGATCCGTGAGCGTTGCGGCTGGACTGGCGACGCCCATCTCATCGTGCCCTACTCGATGTACCGCTACGACGCCGCCAGCTTGTGGATGAAATACACCGACGACATCGTCACCACCGCGAAGCGCGACACGCCGATGCTGATCTTCGGAAAAGGCATGGGCGAACGTGTCGTGAAGCCCAAGGCGGCCGGTATTCCGACCATGGTGGCTCCGGGAAAACGATTCATCGGCGAGGCCTCGCCCGACTGGGGATCGGCAATCGTGTTCATTCCTTGGGATATCTATCTCCACACCGGTGACCTGCGGCCGTTGAAGCGGCACTTTGATTCCATGCGGCAGTGGACGCTGCATCTCGAAGGTCGTGCGGACGGCGGGATCCTGCGTTCCGGCCTGGGCGACTGGTGCAAGCCCGGCAAGGGCGTGAAAGCCGAGCCGCGGGACTATTACGGCGAGGTGATCCCGATGCTATCGACTGCCTGTTATTTCCGCTGCGCGAAGATCATGGCGGACACCGCGAAGCTCCTGGGCCGAGCTGAGGATGCCGCGCGTTTCGAGGAAATCTCGCAGCTCGTTAGAAAGTCGTTTGTCCGCGAGTTCTACGGGGAGAATCCGAGCATGGTCCCGGACCAGACCATCCATTCCATCGCCGTGCAATGGGGCGTGCTGCCGCCGGAACGGCAGGTGGAAGCCGCCCGAAAACTCGCGGACCTCGTGAAAAAAGCGGACCATCATTTCATGACCGGTGTGTTCGGATCGCCTTCACTGTGGCCAACACTGGTAGCTTTCGGCCATCAGGATGTCGCGTGGAAAGCGCTTCAGAATGAAACCGCACCCAGCCTCAAATATCTCGCAAAACGCGGCGCGACCACCTTCTGGGAAGTCTGGCCGATGGAGGCGGATGTGAAGGAAACCTACAGCCGCTCCCAGAGCCATCCTTTTCAGGCGGGCTTCGTCGGTTGGTTTTTCTCCGGTCTGGCGGGCATCTCGCCGGACTCGGAAAAGCCCGGCTTCCGCATCATCCACATGGAGCCCCAGTTGATTGACGGACTCGACTGGGTGAAGTGCTCGTTCAACTCTCCCATGGGCGAGATTGAAAGTTCATGGAAACGATCCAACGGCACCTTCACCTGGCAGATCACGTTGCCACCTGGCGCAGAAGCAAGACTGAGAGTGCCAGGCCGCATCAGGCAGTTGCTCCCGCAATCCGCGATCGCTCCCGTGCTTTCGGATGCGGATGATGTCCAAGGGAAGGCGCAGCGATTGAAACTCTCATCTGGCGATTTTACGATCGTCTCCGATCTTTAACAGAAGTCACAAAGCCCTAACCTCTGTTGCTGAAAACCCAAGCCATATGCCCGAAGCCGAACATCCCGAGAGTTTGTTATCCGAGCACTTGCTGCCGCTGGTATATGAGGCGTGGCTGCGTCTGGCAGGGGAGAAGGAGCTGACTTGGATTAACCGGACGCACTTTTTTCGAGCCACGGCCCTGGCCATGCGACCCATCCTGATCGATCTCCACCGCCGAAAGAAATTGATAACACCGATCATTTATGAACAGAAACCTTACGAAAAGAACCTGCAGCATTGCCGCACCAAGACTTCTGATAACCAGTTTTATCTTTGGAGTATGGGGATTGCCGGCGACCTCGTTCGCTGCAGATGAAGCCAAGGGCACCAAGCCGAACATCCTGCTGATCGTGGCGGATGACCTCGGCTACTCCGATCTCGGCTGCTACGGCGGTGAGATTCAAACTCCGAATCTGGATCGTGTGGCCGCAAACGGGCTGCGCTTCACCCAGTTTTACAACACGTCGCGCTGCTGGTCGTCGCGCGCCTCGCTCCTGAGCGGCTATTATGCGCAGTCGATCCGGCGCGATGTGCTGACCGGTGATTTCAAACCGAAGGCGGGCAATGGCAACCGCCCGCGCTGGGCGCAGCTGCTGCCGGTCTATCTGAGACCGTTAGGCTATCATTCCTACTATTCCGGCAAGTGGCATATCGATGGAGAGGCCCTGCAGAACGGCTTCGAGCGTTCCTACGATTCCACAAGCATGAATGGATTTTTCCATGCCGCCGGCCACATGTCGGATGGGAAAATTGTGCCACCGGGTTCCAAGGACGATGAGTATTACGCCACCACCGCCACCGCGGACTTCGCCATCCGGCATCTGACGGATCACGCGGCCCGGTTTCCCGATCGGCCGTTTTTCCAGTATCTCGCCTTCAACGCGCCGCACTTCCCGCTACACGCGCTGCCGGCTGACATCGCGGTTTACAAGGATCGTTACAAATCCGGCTGGGATTCCATTCGAAAAGAGCGCCTGGAACGCATGAAAAAAATCGGCACTCTCAACTGCGACCTTTCGCCACTCGATCCGGAAATCATTCCCAGATGGAATTTGAAGGAAGCGGAGTTGAAGAAAAGAATCAGTCCTTTCGAAGTCGGCCACGCGGTCCCCTGGGACAGCCTCAATCCGGATCAGAAACAATTCCAGGCGTCGAAAATGGAAGTGCATGCTGCGATGGTGCACAGGATGGATCTGGAAATCGGAAGAGTCCTTGACCATTTGAAATCCACCGGCGCGATGGAGAACACCATCGTCATTTTCCTATCGGACAACGGGGCCTCCGCAGAAGAGATCATCCGGGGCAAAGGTCACGACCCCGCCGCGCCCATGGGCTCGGCGAAGAGTTATCTCGGCATGGGACCGGGTTGGTCGAGCGCTTCTAACACTCCATTCCGCTTGCACAAGTCGTGGACTCATGAAGGCGGCATTTCCACACCGCTCGTGGTGAGTTGGCCCGCCGGAATCAAGGCCCGCAACGAACTTCGGAGCAACCCGGGGCATTTGATCGACATCGTCCCGACCCTGCTGGAAGTCACAGGAGCGAAACAGCCGGACGAGGTCGCCGGGTTGAAAGTTCCGCCGATCCATGGGACGAGCCTGGTGCCTGATTTTACGAAAGACGGATCGGTGAAGCGGGAATTCCTCTGGTGGAACCACGACGGCCACCGCGCCATCCGCATGGGCGATTGGAAACTGGTAGCTAATGGTAAGTCACCGTGGGAACTTTACGATATGGGACAGGACAGATCCGAAACCAGAAATCTGGCAGAGGACCATCCTGAGAAGGTGGTGGAACTGGAAAAAGCCTGGATGAAGCACGCGGCCGAATTCAATGCCCTCGCGCTTCAAGATCCGGCCGAGAAGGGCAAACGCAAAGCCCGTCGCAAGGAAGAAAACTGAAAGTGAACTCCTGCGGATCTATCGACTTGGAAACCATCGCCCGGCGATCCGAAACCCAAGAAACGGCGAACCTTCCCGGCGCCCCTGATGCGCAAATCCTTCGTGGTGGAAAAGCCAATCTCATCCGCACAGGTGGCCATCTGTGGGCTGGGACTTCACGAACTCCATTTGAACGGAAGCTAGATTGGTGATCATGTGCTGGACCCTGTGCAGACCACTTATGACAAGCGCGCCTTCTATGTGCTTCACGATGTCACCAAAGTGCTTCGTCAGGGCGACAACGTCATCGGTATGATGCTAGGCAACGGCTTTTACGGCCAAAATATCGCGTTCGGCAGCGGCCTCGCTTACGGGGAGCCGCGGGTCACGCTGGTGCTATCGATCAAGTTTTCCGACGGCACGGAGCAGCAGATCGTGACGGATGAAAGTTGGAGGGCCACGCAAGGTCCGGTGCTTTTTCGCTCGAAGCCATGGCGGTCATGGCGAAGGCACTGGGAAAATCTGCCGATGCCACCCGTTATGAAGCCATGGCGATTCCGGTCAAAGCCGCGTTGATCAAACGATTCTACAATGCCAAAGAGCATCACTTCGGCTCGCAGACCGCCACCGCCATGGCGCTGCATCTCGGCCTCGTCCCCGTTGGCGAACAGCAGCAGGCCGCGGACGCGCTCGCCTCGTTGATCATGAAAAAGGCGGGCGGTCATTACACCACCGGCATTTTCGGGCATCGTCCGCTTTATACCGTGCTCAACGACCACGGGCACGGGGATGTCACCCGCCACCTTTGGCGCATCACCGATTGGCCGAGCCTCGGATTCCTCACCGAGAAACACGATCTAACCACCTGGCCAGAGGTTCCCTACAACTGGGAGCCGGGAAAACGCTATCTGCGGAATTCCTTCAACCATCCCATGCACAGCGGATTTGCCGCCGCCTATCATGAAAGCCTCGGCGGCATCCGGCCCGATCCCGCGAATCCCGGTTTCAAACGCTTTTACCTGAAGCCGTGTTTTCTACCGGATCTCGACTGGGTGAAAGTGACGCACTGTTCACCGCAGGGAATGATTTCCAGCAGTTGGAACCGCGATGGCGGATTGATCGTCTGGAACGTGACCGTCCCGCCCGGCAGCACGGCAATGGTTCAACTCCCTCAATTTCCTGCCGACAAGATCCAGTTGGATGGGAAGTCCGCCAAGGCGAACGAATTTGAACTGAGCCCCGGAAACCGGATCATCCGCGTCACTCCATGAGATCCGTTTTTCGATCAATCGTTCCGCTCACCGGGATTGGTGTCATGCTTTCCGCCGGTTCGGACTAACCCAATTTCGCCGTCCTCACCGCCGCTCGAGTGCTTCCATTTCCGAGCGCATGTGCTCCATCAGGCGTTCCATGTCGCTGAGGTGGCGGCGCGTGCGTTCCTCGTTTCCAGGCATCGAACGACCACGGGGAAGCGTGTTCGGCGGAGGCGAACCACGTGTGGGCAGGGGAGTATCTTCGTCGAGCCCCCGGACTTGGGCGATCGCTGGATTTCCGGCTTCCTTTTTCAAGAGTTCCACGACGGCTGAGGCAGGCATTACGAAGGAACGTGTTCTATCAGCACGGGCCATGGTGATTCCGACGATGCGTCCTTTCAGGTCCGCCACGGGACCGCCGACTTGATTCGGCTTGGGACGCATGTCCGTCTGGATCACCTGGGTGAATGAATCGCGGACTTGGCTGATCGGGCCGCCCATGCGTTCCATCTGCTCAAGACGTCCGCCGAAGTATTGGGGCATTTTCGGACGGTTTCCTAACAACACATTGATTTTCTTCTCTGTGCCGCCTACGTCGACCAGCAGCGAGACTTGCTGGCCCGGTGCGGTGCCCGTGAGGGCGTTCTTGAGTTCGAGCAGCCCGGAGATCGGGCGTTCGCCGACCTTGAGAATCACGTTTCCCGCCTTCAGGCCGGCGGCTTGAGCACCGGATTCATCCGCCACCTTTCTGATCTTCACGCCTTGGCCTGCGAACCCGGGGTCACCTTCCACTCCAAGGTAGGCGAGGTCGGTTTCCCTCAGGTTCCGAGTGGGGACGCTGACCACCCCGAAGGCTGCGAGCCGTCCATCAGGTTGTGGGGCTGCTAGGAAACCTCCGAGTTTCGGGACTTCGAAGGACCATTTCACGGGAGTGAGCGGTTCGCCGATGATTTCCAGCACGACGAGATCCTCGTCTTCATAGACGCCGAACAGTTTGACGTCGCGGCTCTCGTTGCCGGCGGCATCCACCCGGAGTTCACCCCTTGCGCGGGCGATTTCGCTCCATTTGGTGAGGATCCGGGTACCGTCTCCGACCACCGTGCCATAAGCAAGCCGGCGAGACCCGGACCACACCCTGACGGTGGATTTCGCCACCTCCGCGAGCGCGGGTTGAATGGCTTGATTGAATTCGTCCGCCTGATCGTCAACCGCCTGACGTTCTTCGGGAAGGAGCAGTGGAATATCGTCCTGGGCGGAAAGCGGAGCCTGGAGTGCGAGGACGAGTGCTAGGCAATGGATGGATTTCATTTTCATCGTTCTTGAAAAAGTGCTTCGCGACGTGCGAGAACCACGTCGATTTCGAGATTTTTCCGGTCCCTGAGGATACCGAGTTTCACCTTGTCTCCGGGTTGGCGTTTGGCGAGCACCTGGAGGAGTTTGTTCGCGTCACGAATGGTGCTTCCATCGATGGACTGGATCACATCACCCGCTCTAACGCCAGCTGCCGCTGAAGGGGATTTCGGGACAACCCCCTCGACCGGTACGCCCCTGATGGCACGGCGTTCGCCGAAGACGATGCCGAGCACCGGCATTTCCGGATTGGCGAATGGGTTCATCGAAAGTTTTCCCCACGCCTCGCCGGAGCGGATTCGATCCCAGTCATCCTTGAAGCCGTCGATTCCCGCGTGGTTGTTGTTCGTCAGGGAAACCCCGATGGAGGAATTGATGCCGACGATTTTCCCGTCGAGATCGAACAAGGGGCCACCCGAATCGCCGCCTATCAGGGTGCAGTCGGTGGTGAGGAAATTTCCCGGTCCTTTTGAGACGACGCGGCCGAATCGCACGGGCGGTGTCCGCGCGGCGTCAAATCCGGCCGAGTGGCCAAGCGCGACGACCCAGTCGCCTGCGACCAGTGTCCTGGATGCGCCCATCGGAGCAAACGGCCACGGCCCTTTGCCTTGGATTTGCACCATGCCGATGTCTTTGGAGTAATTCGCTCCAAGGACTTTTCCCTGGACCTGCTCGCCATCGGGAAAAACCACGGTGATATCCTCCGCGCCTTGGATGACGTGGGCGGCGGTGAGGATGAGGCCGTCAGCCGTGGTGATGACGCCTGAGCCGGACGACTGGGTTTTTTCCGAGAGCAACGCGACCGTAGCAGGCATCACCTTGCTGGAAACCGCCTCGACCTTGTCCTCCAGTTTTGACAGGTCATTCAAATCGCGGACCGGTTCACGCGCTTCAAGCAGGGCTGGAATCATCCCCAGAAAAACGGCGGTGAGAGGAAAAAATGAATTCACTTTCATGGTGGTTTGTCTCAGAGCGGTGTAGAAACAAGAATTTGTCTCTCCGGATTTCAAAGATGGATCGTCGGAGATGAATCGCTTACCGTTTGCACGAAGATGCCAAAACGCAACCCGCCGGAACCCAATCGCCGCCGAAATGATGAGCCTGAGATTCGGCCTTCGAGAGGGCCTGGAGCGTTGTCTCTTCTTTTGTTCTGGCCGTTTTATCTGTTCAATCTGCTTACCCGTCGGCTCAGGCAGCCGCTGAAGTTTTTCTCGCGGGTCGCCGGCTATCCGGTCGTCGCCGGACTATACGCGCTGGCTTTCCTTTCCGTCATTTACGGCATTCGCTCCCAGCGCTACGACTTGTCCAAGGTCCACGCCATGCCGGAGCGCACGATCATTCGCGACCGCCTCGGCGAGGAAATCGGCCGGATCCACGGGGAGAAACGCTCGCTCGTCCCGCTGCACCAGGTCGCGGAAAATTTCCGCAAGGCCATCATCGCCCGGGAGGACGAGCGTTTCTACCGCCACGGTGCCTTCGATCCCATCGGCATGGTCCGCGCCGCGCTGCAGAACATGAAGGGCAAGCGCGAAGGAGCTTCCACCATCACCCAACAGCTCGCGTCCGATATTTTCAAACTCAAACAAGGCGAAAAACGCGGTGATCTCGTGCGCCAGATCGACCGCAAACTGCTTGAAATCGCCATCGCCATCCGCCTCGAATCGTCGATGGAAAAGGACGCCATCCTCGAGGCCTACATCAACCAGATCAACTGGGGTCGGCAAATCAAAGGCGTCGGCGAAGCGTCCCGCATCTATTTCGAAAAACACCCGTCCGAGCTCACGCTTTCGCAATCCGCCCTGCTCGCCGGGATTGTCCGTGGACCGGATTCCTTCAATCCGTTCAGTTCGATGGAAGCCGCCACCCGCGAGCGCGGCACCACGCTCGAGCGGATGGTCAATGCCGGGGTCATCAGCCGGGCCGAAGCGGAAATGGCCAAGGCGGAGCCCATCGAAGTCCGGCCGAAATGGCGGCGCGAGGCCCAGGAATCCTACGCCATGGACGCCATCCGCCGTGATTTGGAAGTAATTCTTGAAAAGGAAAACATCGAGCTCGGCGGACTCAACATCACCACCACGATCGACCTCCGCATCCAGAAAAAGGGCGAGGAGGCGCTCGACAAGAAACTGCGCGAAGTCGAGCGGCTCTCTGGCTATCCGCACCAGACGCGGACCGCCTGGCTTGCGATTCCGGAGGACCAGCGCAAAGAACCCGAATACCTCCAAGGGGCCGCGGTGGTCGTTGAAAACCGCACCGGCGCCGTGCTCGCCGTGGTAGGCGGCCGCGATGCCGACGAATCCCGCTTCAACCGCGCCACCCAAGCCAAACGCCAGATCGGCTCGCTTTTCAAACCCTTCGTCTATCTTGCAGCCTTCGACAAAGGGCTGCGGCCGAACACCTCGATCAGCGACGGCCCGATCCAGAGCGGCGAGATCAAAGGCGGCGGCACCTGGCGACCTCAGAACTCGGATGGAAAATTCGGCGGCATGCACCCGGTTTCCTACGGCCTCATCCGCTCCCGCAACACCATGTCCGTGCGGGTCGGAAACTATGCCGGACTCCAACAGGTCAAGGAAGTGACCCGGATGGCCGGATTTACCACGCCCATGCCGGAAAATCCCTCCTCCTTCCTCGGATCCTGGGAAGCATCGCCATGGGAGCTCACTTCCGCCTACACCATTTTCCCGAACGGCGGCGAGCGCTTCCGTCCCTATCTGATTTCGGAAATCCGCGACCGCGACAACAACGTGCTCTATTCCACCCTCCCGCTTTCTTACCCCGCCGCCAAGGGCGGGTCCGCGTGGTCCGTGTCCCGCATCCTCAATGAAGTCGCCACCCACGGCACCGCCGCCGCCGTCACCCGGCTCGGCTTCGACAAGCCCTGCGGCGGCAAGACCGGCACCACCAACGATTTCAAGGACGCCTGGTTTTCCGGCTTCACCTCGAACCTCACCTGCACCGTTTGGGTCGGCTTCGACACCCCGAAAAAAACCATCCAGGGCGGCTACGGCTCCACCCTTTCGCTGCCCGTCTGGGTTGACATCATGAAAACCGCCGACCGGCTCGGCTACAAGGCCGGCAAGCTCAACAGCAAGGTGAATCTGGTAGAAATCGAACTCTGCCGCCACTCCGGCAGACGCGCCACCGCCGGCTGCCGCGAGGCGAAATCGGCTTACGTCGACCAGGTCCCGGCCGACATCGCCCTGCCGGAAAACGACCTCTGCCCGCTCCATCCCGCCAGAGCGCAGGCTGTCGACGAGTCGACCCTTCCCGCGGAGCCCGCCGTTGCCCTTGCCGTCCCCGAATCCGCCCCACTCAGGGCCCTGCCCGTATCCGAAGACGAGCAGGACGAGGACATCCCGCTGAAAGCCATTCCAGTCGATTAGAAGTTGAGAGTTGATGGTTGAGGGTTGAGAGCTAGGAAAAATTTCTCTTCTCATCCTCTTTCCCCCAACTCTCAATCCAACACCCGAAACTCCCTTCCCATGTCCACCTGGCGCCCCATCCCGCCCCCTCCATTCTGGAAGCGCTGGCTTCCCGAATGGTTGCACGGGCCGGTGCGGCTGCTTTTCATGCTCTCGGTGGTCGGCCTCGTCCTCCTATCCGGATTCGTGTTCTTCTACTTCATGCTGGCGATGCGCCTCGATATGGACGAGGTCGCCAAGCTGCCGGCAGGAACCACATATTATGATCGTCAAGGCGTCGAAATCACCGCTCCCGGCGGGCGGGGGCGCAAACTCGTCAAGCGGGAGGACATCCCCGATTTCCTGGTGAAATCGCTGCGGGCCCGCGAGGATGCTAGATTTTTCGAACACAACGGCGTGGACGTTCGCGGACTCGCAAGGGCGACAGTTAGGAATCTGAAGGACCGGGACTTCACCCAGGGAGCCTCCACGCTGAGCATGCAGCTCGCCCGGAATTCCTTCAAAATGAAGCAGAAGTCGCTGCACCGGAAATTCCTGGAAATCGCACTCACGCTGCGGGTCGAAGCCCGTTACACCAAGGACGAGATCCTCACCCACTATCTGAACCGCATCTACTTCGGTGCCGGGGCGGACGGCATCGAGCAGGCCGCGCAAACCTACTTCGGAAAAACCACCCGCGACCTCAGCGACGGCGAGTGCGCGATGATCGTCGGCATCATCCGCGGGCCGCACATTTTCTCGCCGTTCCGCAATCTCGACGCCGCCATCGAACAACGCAACCAGACCCTCAACCGCCTCATCACGATGGGGCTGATCGATCAGGCCCGCCGCGACCGCATCGCTGCCGAGCCGGTCAAGCTGGTCAATGAGGAACACCGCGAAACCCAGACTTCCTACGCCCTGCAAGGCGTCCGCCGCGAGCTCGACCGTGTTCTCACGGCCGACGACATCCAGCTCGGAGGGCTGCAAGTGCGCACCACCTTGGACGCCGGGTGGCAGAACCGTTTGGAAATCGAACTCACCCGCGCCGTCGAGGATCTGGAGCGTGAAAAGACCTGGAAACATCCCACCCAGGCAAAGCATGTTGCCGGCACCGAACCGAGCTATCTGCAATATGCCGCCGTCACCACCGAGACCAAAACCGGGGCTACGCTCGCCCTCATCGGCGGGCGGAACTTCACCCACTCCCGTTTCGATCGCACCCGTTCCAGCCGCGATCTTGGCTCCGCCTTCGAGCCATTCATCGCCGCCGCCGCCGCCGAGCGCGGCAAGTTGGTGCTGCCTGGCAAACCCGTGCAGACCGGCCGCCAGATAGGTCCGATGGAGGTCGAGCGCCTTGCGAAGCGTTGCGGCATCGCCGGCCCGTTTTTGCAAACGGAAGACCTGTTCCGGGGTTCGGTTGCCGCCACGCCGTTAGAGATGTCGATTGGTCTCGCGACACTCGGCAACGAGGGAAAACGCGCCAAGCCTTATCTCATCAAGGAAATCCGCGATTCTTCAGGGGAAGTGATCTACACCGCCAAGCCCCAGCTCAACGCCGCCCTCAGTCCTGCGGCGGCGATGGACGCGACCAGCGTGCTCGAACGCTCCGGCGGCACCCGGAACTTCACCGGAGCCACCGGCTCCGAGCGCGACGCGTGGACCCTGCGCCTCGG
>JBGSTM010000167.1:0-3548 GCA_041736495.1 Akkermansiaceae bacterium | reverse complement strand
GTCGGGCCGGAGAAGGCTCGCTTCTCGCGGCATCTGGGGACGACGGTGCGGAGAACGGTTGGGTGAAGCCGGCCACGGCGCGGGTCAGCGGATCCTCCCCGGCAGGCTCTCTCCGGGGCACGGCCCCCAGCGTTTGGATCTCGATCCTCCACTCCGGCGCGCCCGTGTGGACGCGGTAGCCGAATTCCATGCCATCCTCCGCCCTGAAGCTCCCCTCATGCCGCTCCTCCTCGCCGATCATTTCATGTGAAATCCGCCGCAACATGCCCTCTCCCAGCGCGGGCATCGAGAGTTCGATGGTCTCTCCCTGCCTCAGCAGGAAAGGCGGGCGATCCGAAACCAGCACCAGCCTCTCAGCGTCCCGTTCCACCATCAGTTTCAAGAATGTGTCGATAATTGCCATGGTGTCATTTCCGGGAGATCGCTCCGCTTGCGCAGTAAATGCCGTAGACGACCGGTTTCGTTTGCAGGAATCGAGGAATCGCAGCGGAACTCAAAGCGCGTGGTTTTATCGAGACGTTTCCGCCCGTGTGATCCATCGAAAGGATCTAACACGGCTAACTAACGCTGCATTTGAAGATCCCACCGTTTGGCACGATCTTTGAAATGGAAGCTCGGCATGGGTGACGGGATGGCCTTATCTCTCGGGCACTCCTGAGCCGCACGAGATGAACCGACTGTTTCCAGACCTTCGAGCCACCCTCGGTTGGACCATCGTTTTGCTCATGATGGCCGTTGCCGTCGGCTCCGCATCCGCGTTTTTCCTGTGGGCGCTGGATGCCGTCACCCGTGTCCGCTTCGCGCATCCCGGGCTGCTGTTTCTCCTGCCGGTGGCGGGACTGTTCGTCGGCGCGCTCTATCAACTCTACGGCAGGCCCGCCAGCGGTGGGAATAATCTGCTCATCGATGAGATCCACGAACCCGGCGCGGGCGTCCCCCGGCGGATGGCACCGCTCATCCTCATCGGCACGCTCGTCACCCACCTTTTCGGCGGTTCCGCCGGACGCGAAGGCACCGCGCTGCAGATGGGCGGCGGTATCGCTGCGACTTTCGCCCGGATCTTCAAGCTCGATGCCGCCCGTGTCCGGATCCTTCTCATGGCTGGAGTTGCCGCCGGATTCGGCTCGGTTTTTGGCACGCCAGTCGCCGGAGCCGTCTTCGCGCTGGAGGTGCTCGTCGTCGGCCGGATGCAATACGACGCACTCATCCCCTGCTTTTTCGCGTCCGTCCTGGCAGACTGGACCTGCCGCGGGTGGGGTATCGGCCACACCCACTATCACGTCGACGTGCAGGCCGCGGCGTCCGCCATCGATTTCCGGCTGATGGGAAAAGTCATGCTCGCCGCAGTGGCCTTCGGTCTCGCGAGCCGGCTGTTTTCCACCCTTTCCCATCGCCTCGGCGATGCCTTCAGGACCTATGTTCCCCGCGCCGAGCTCCGTCCTGTCGTCGGTGGGTTTCTCGTCATCGGCCTGTATTTCCTCGCAGGCACCGGGGATTACCTCGGCCTTGGAGTTTTGGGGGATCGCCCCTCCGCCATCACGCTGCCGGCCATGTTCACCTCCAGTGGGATTCCTGCCAGTGCCTGGGCTTGGAAACTTCTCTTTACGGTGATCACCCTCAGCGCTGGTTTTAAAGGCGGTGAGGTTACGCCGCTTTTCTTCATCGGGGCGGCGTTGGGAAACACGCTCGCCCTCGGCCTCGGCGCTCCGGTCGACCTCTTCGCCGCGCTCGGTTTCGTCGCCATCTTTGCGGGTGCCACCAAGACCCCGCTCGCCTCCACCCTCCTCGGCATGGAGCTTTTTGGTGGCGGAAACGGCCTCTACCTCGCCACCGCCTGCATCATCGCTTACCGCTGCGGCGGTACGCGAGGGATCTATAGCTCCCAGCGCTTGCCATAGGAAATTCACAACTGGCTTGCCTGCCCCAGTCCGCCCGGCTATTTCCTCCCCGCCCACCGGACTCCCGAGTCCCCGTAGTTCAATGGATAGAACGATGGTTTCCTAAACTCTAAATCCGAGTTCGATTCTCGGCGGGGACACTCCTTGATCCCTTTAAAATAAGGGATTCTAGGGGAACGCAGGGGAACAGAAGTGCGTCGAGGGGAAGTGAAAAACCGTATCGACGCCGTATCCCGGAGGGATCCAAGAAACCCGAATTTTTAACGCATTGCTCGAATTTGCGGAAAGAATCCACTTTTGTAGATTTCGCTACCCTTCGGATGATTGAATGATAAACCTTTTTTAAGCAAATATTGCCGTCGGTGACCGCACTGGCTCGACAAATCAGGCGTAGGATCAATGAGTCAGAACGAAAGAGATGCACACCCGCTCGTCCACTCGGAATCTAGCGAGGATTGGCTTGATCTGATGAACTTCGAAATCGAGGAAAGGCCTCTCACTTCTTCAGATCTAGAATCAATCCTTGGAAGATTCATGCGTAAACCTGGAGGTGGTGCTGCTCACTCGATAGGAATCGAGACAGAATTTGGTGCAGATCAACCCAGCCTCTATTCGCTCATCGAAAAAATCGTAAAAAGTGCAGGAAGGGTTCCAAAAGAACTCCTGGACCAATTACTCACATACGCTGACGTTGCTGATCGGTGGAAAGTCTCGGGTCGGCACGTCAAAAAAATTAAGGCTCAGGGAAAATTGCGCCCTGCTCCGCTTGGCGGCAGAATAGTCCGGTTTTCCGAGGAAGAACTGCTGCGATACATTTCGGAGGAGGAGCCGAAAAAATCCAAACGAAGACAAAAGTAAACCTCCACTGCCGGGCAACGGTCCTAGACATTTTTGGACAGACCAATGATTGAATTCCAGTGGCCAAGGTGGCACAGCCGGTTTATCTGAAGCTCCGGCGCTCTCCGTCCCTCTTTGGGGTTGAGGAAGATAAATTTGGGAATTCGAATTGGTGATGAACTAATGGACGGCTGCGCATTCGGTTCGGCCAGCACGCGGGCGAAAAGCAGGTTGCGTACCTCGAACGGGAGCCGCCGCTTGAACGGTCCGCTGGCCAGCCTCGCGTTGAAAACCCTTCAGGACGTGATGGGAGACCTTACCGCGGCACCCGCTGCCCGCGCCCAGGCCGCCCGCATCACGCTGGAGGCCTGCGGTCACGGCGTAGTTAATCGGCAGCTCTCGGCACGCCACCCCGACAACTCGGGCAAAGGACTGGCAGAAATGAATCGGGAAGAACTGGAGGAGTATGTCCGACTGGCCACCCAAAACGTGCGGGAGGCACAGGGGAGGTTGATCGACATCGACGCTGACTCACAGACAGGCCCCGCAGACACAGAAATCCTCCACGCCCAGTCCGACATCACCCGCAGCCCGCTCGGCGACCGCCGTATCCTCGGCGTTCATAACCTGCGCGAATGTACGGAACAGGAGGACGCGCCAAACACCATCCGCCACACCTCCATCCACAAGGCCAAGGGCCTCGACTCGAAAGCCGTTGTCCTCATCGGACTCCCGCCCCACAAAGATCTCGCCAGCGACTACGACCACTATTCCTGGTTCATGGCCGTCAGCCGAGCCCGGCAGTTGCTAGCC
>JBGSTM010000133.1:0-5819 GCA_041736495.1 Akkermansiaceae bacterium | reverse complement strand
ATTTTCAAGGTCCCGGGTCAGCGATCCGGTCTCGATCAAGGCCATGTTGTCGGCGATGTATCCCCTCGGAGCGAAGAGCCGCTGATGCGCTTCGATAAAGCGCGAAACGTTCTCCAAGCGCTCGTGGCGCACGTGGAGGATCGAGTTTCCCGCGAAAACCAACAGCGCGACGATGGCGGTAACCACAGTCGCCCAGTTGCGGAGTTCTTCGCTGTCGAGGTTACTCATGATCCTGTGAGGCTACCGCCACACGGCAGCGTCGTGCAAGCCCGTGCTCGGATTTTCCGGGGCCATTCGCACTTACCTTTACTATCGTGATCATTAACAATCGCGGAAATCCTCGCTAACCCTCAGGGCGGTTGCAGTCCCTATTATTCTAAAGATTTATGTGATCGGGTAGGACGATGAGCTTGATTCCACGAATTTTTCACATTTCCCATCTTGACCGCAGCGGGGTGACGTTGATAGGTCCGGATGAAGGCTGGGCGATGCCCTCTCCGCCCTCTCCGCCCTCTCCGCCCTCCCCTCTCCCGGAAACCAACACCATCAACCACATCATGAGCACACTCGTCGTCATCGGATACAATGAACTTCACAAGGCGGAGGAAGTCCGCCTCACTCTGGTCAAGCTGCAGAAAGACTATCTAATCGACATGGAAGACGCCGTCGCGGCCGTCAAGGATGCCAAGGGCAAGGTGAAGCTCCATCAGGCTGTCAACCTCACGGCAACCGGTGCCATCAGCGGTGGATTCTGGGGAACTCTCATCGGCCTGATTTTTCTCAATCCCCTGCTAGGCTTCGCGGCGGGTGCTGCCGCAGGAGCGGCCTCCGGCGCGTTGAGCGATGTGGGCATCAACGACCAGTTCATGAAGGACCTCGCCGCCACCATGACGCCAAACAGCTCCGCGTTGTTCGTGCTCGTCCGCGATTCCACGCCGGACAAGGTGCTTGAGGAAGTGAAAGGCACTGGCGGCACCATCCTGAAGACTTCGCTCTCCCATGAAGACGAGGCCAAGCTCCAGGCCGCTCTCGACGCGCCGAAGGAGTAGATGATCCCATGTTCCGGCCTTTTGCCTGGCGGCTACTGTTTTCCGCACCCATTTCTTCGATGCGGATGGCATGCCGGAGGAGGTGAAAAAGTGCGGATTGGCAATCAGGCGCGGCCGTCACCACGGCGGGCATCAAGGCGCATTTCCACCCGTGTCTCGATGCGCGCTTCAGTTCGTGTCCGAGATGCTGGGTGGGATTCTCGCGGCCATTTTTGAACATCGAACACCCAGCATGGGATCTTTCATGTGAGGGCGGGAGGCGCAATGGATGGTTGGGAGGGCAGGTGGATGTCGGGAAGTGAACGAGTCGCCATTCCTTGACCTTCGCCAAGATCGGGAAACACTCCCACAACAATGAGCGGGTGGACGGAAGAAACGCTGCGGAAAGCAGCCTCGTGGCAGGCATTCAAGGAAGGAAAATCCCTTTTCGAAAACGGCATGGTTGCCGAAGTTCAGGCGGGAGCGAGCGGCTGGCAGGGCATGGTCAAAGTGGGGAAGCGCCTGATGAAAGTCAGCGTCACGGTCAAATCCGCCACGGACTTGGACACCCGCTGCCCGTGCGCGGACAACCAGCGCAGTGGCTCGGTCTGCTGCCACGCCGTGGCCTCGGGACTGGCAACACTCAGCAAAGCAGCTCCCAAGCAGACAATTCAAACGACCGCTCCAAAGGTTGCGCTTCAGCCAGTTGTGGCAGTTCCTTGGCAGATTCTGTTGCCGCTCAACTGGCGCGATGCGTTGCAGCGCGGAAAATTCGCCGCCACCCTGGCCGTCGCTTCCGGCAGCGAAATTTCCCCGGCCGATGATCGCCTGAGTGCGTGGCTCGCCAGGGAAGGCGTGGTCCGCAAGGAAATCCTCAGCCTCAATCTTGACGGTCCACGTGTCCCGGCGTTCTTGGAATCCATCGCCGAGCATCCGCGTCTTGCGGCGGGCAAGGACCGGTTGGTTATCCAGATCCGCTCCGGCGAACGACTTCAACTCAGCAAGGCGGACCACATTGAGGATTCGATCCTGCTCACCCCCGATCCCGAATCCGGTCCGTGGGTGGAAATCGGAGGCTCGTTTTGGCAGATCGGCGAGGACTCGATCGTCCGCGTGGGCGAGGGGAAGATCCCGGCGGAATTGGCAACCGCCTTGGCCGGGCTTGCGAGCGGCGAACCGGTTGAGATCCCGACCCTGCGGTTTTTCAATCACCTGGATTCATGGCAAGAATGGCTGCACTTTCCAGCGGACTCCTGGCTGGAAAAGCTCCATTTCATCCCGGCAACCGCCTCGTTCGAGCTCTCGCTGGAAGGCTCGCTCCAGCACCTCGAAGCCCAGCTCAGTGTCCGCTACGGCTCCGCGCCGCCGGTTCCGCCCGGTCTGGGGAAAGTCGATGGCCTGCCCCGCCTCGCGGGCGATCATTGCGAGGTCCGGGACTTGGCGAAGGAGGAGAAAGCCGCCTCACGGCTCATGCGGACCGGCTTCCAAGTGGAGAACTTTTCCAGCGGCCGGTGGGTGATGAAAGGGGAGTCCGGCATCATCGATTTCCTCACCCAGTCGCTGCCAATCCTGCGCAAGGAGTGGACGGTCACCGAGGGCGAACGCTTCGGCCACGTGCAAAAACAAGTCGCCGTCGTTTCGCCGAAAATCGATATTATCGGCTCCGGCGAGGACTGGCTGAGTTTCGACCTTTCATTTCAAACGAGTGATGGGGTTTCCATTCCGGCAGCCGAAGTGCGGCGGCTGTTGCGGGCGGGAAAGGGTTCCGGAGCCTCAGCGGGCGGTCGCCGATTGGTCATCTCCGACGATATTGCCAACGTCATTGATCCGCTCTTTTCCGATCTTGATCTACGCCAGGAGAACGGTCGTTTCATGGCCTCTGCTCGCTCCGGAGAGCTGATCCGAGAAATCCGGAAAAAAATCAACAAGTCACAGACAGAGAGTGAACGCCTGATTGAATTCACATTCGATTCACCGGCCACTCTGCAAGCCGAACTACGCCCTTACCAATCGCTCGGTGCCGGATGGATGTTCGACCGCGTCCAACGCTTCGGCGGAGCTCTTCTGGCGGACGACATGGGTCTCGGCAAGACGGTCCAAACGATCGCTTTAATTGAGCGGGTTTTCACGGAAGCCACCCCGGATTCCGGTGTCGTCATGGTGGTGGCCACCGCCTCGCTGCTCGGTAACTGGCGGGCGGAGTTCGCCCGATTCGCCCCGGCCCGGCAGGTGAGAGTCCTCCACGGGGCGGGTCGGGATGCCGAGCGGGAGAAAGTCAAATCCGGCGATGTCATCCTCACCAGCTATGGCACCCTGGCCCGGGATCTCGCCTACCACCTGAAGCGGGACTACCGCGCCATCGTCGTGGACGAGGCCAGCTTGATGCGGAATCCGGACACCGACCACGCCAAGGCGCTCGCCAAACTCCGTGCCACCAGCCGCGTTGCGCTCACCGGCACGCCCATCGAAAACGGCGTCAAGGATCTCTGGTCGATTTTCCGTTTCATCCAGCCCGGCTGGCTGGGCGGCCGGGAAGAATTCAAGGAACGTTATGAACAACCGCTCGCCATCGGAGAATCCGCCGGCGCGGTGATCGAGCGGCTGCGGCTCAAAATTTCTCCTTTCCTGCTCCGTCGGACCAAAGAACAGGTCGCGCCCGAATTGCCGTCGAAACTCTTCATCGACGAATTCTGCGATCTCAGCCCGGACCAGCAGGCGGTTTACAAGGAGCTGCTCGTGGAAGGTCGCAAGCGCGTGGATGCCATCGCCGATTCCGGCAACAAGGGGGCCGCCCGCATGCAGATGCTCACTGCACTTCTCCGGCTTCGGCAAACTTGCTGCGACCTCGCCCTGCTGAAAAACGAAAAATTCAATCAACTGTTGGTTGCCCGGCGCTCGGCAAAGCTCCAACGTCTGTTGGAGCTCATCGAAGAGGCGGTGAATGGAAACCATAGAATGCTCATTTTCAGCCAATTCCAAACACAGTTACAGGAAATTGAGAAATGCGTTTCCGAACGCGGTTGGGCCAGTCTGCGGCTCGACGGCCAGTCCCGGAACCGTCAACAACTTGTGGACAAGTTCCAACAACCTGACGGTCCGCCGGTTTTCCTGATCAGTCTTAAGGCAGGCGGATACGGCCTCAACCTCACCGCTGCGGACACCGTCGTTCACTTCGATCCGTGGTGGAATCCTGCAGCAGAAGCCCAAGCCACCGACCGGGCTCACCGGATTGGCCAGACCCGGCCTGTCACCGTCTACCGGTTGCTCACCCGTGGCACGGTCGAAGAAAAAGTCGTCCGGCTCCAAGCCAAGAAGCGCGAACTTGCCTCCGCCATCGACGAAAACGGTGCCGGCGATGCCGCGGGCTGGAGCATGGAGGAACTGGAATCCATGCTCAGTTGAACGTGCACGGGCACTTTTGAAATTGCCGGATGAAGTCCGGAAAATCCGGGCTTAGTTTTCGCGTCTATGACCACACGCCGCGATTTCCTGCTTGCCGCCACCCTGACCGGGGCGATTGCCACCACCCCCAAGACTTCGGCTGCGGAGCCACCCGCCGAGAAGGCCGGGATGAAAAAGCCGGGCCAGCGCTATCGACCCGAAATGAACTTCGGTCTCGGGGGCGTGGCGATCGGCAATGGCTTCCGGGTCACGTCGGACGAAGACGCCGAACAGGCACTTGCCGCCGCCTGGGAGGGCGGGGTGCGATTTTTCGACACTTCCCCGTGGTATGGTCTCGGGCTGAGCGAGCGGCGGTTCGGCCATTTTCTCGATGACCAGAAGCGCGAGGATTTCGTGATTTCCACCAAAGTCGGCCGCTTGCTCGTGCCGGACCGCGACTTCAAACATGGCATGTGGAAGGGTGATCTCGGGTTCAACTACCGCTACGATTACACGGCGTAGGGCACCCGCCGGTCGGGTGAAGACAGCCTCCAGCGGCTGGGAATTTCCAGCATCGATATTGTTTTCATCCACGACCTATCCCCGGACAACGGCGACATGAAGGACAAGTGGACCGACTATTTCGACATCGCCGCCAAGGGTGCCATGCCCGAACTCAGCCGGATGCGGGACGAAGGAATCATCAAGGGTTGGGGATTCGGCGTGAATACGATCGAGCCGATCCTCAAGGCCTTGGAGGTTTCCGACCCCGACGTGTTTCTGGCAGCCACCCAGTATTCATTGATGAAACACGAGGATTCGATCAACCGCCTGTTCCCGGCTTGTGAGAAACACGGTGCCTCCATCGTGGTCGGCGCGCCGCTCAACGCCGGATTTCTCGCCGGTCTGGATCGATACGATTACCGCGGGACCATCCCGGACGGCTTCAAGGAGAAGCGCGCCAAAATGATGGAAGTCGCGAAAAACCACGGCACCGACTTGCGCACGGCTGCGCTCCGGTTCACGACCGCTCCCTCCGTGGTCTCTGTGACCATTCCCGGAGCCCGGACCGCCGTTCAGGCAAGGGAAAATGCCGCTTCGATGAAAGCCGTCATTCCCGCCGCTTTCTGGACCGAGCTAAAAGAGGAAAAGCTCATCGCGGAGAACGCAGCGGTGCCGGGTTAGGGGGGAGAGCTTGTCGAAATTTTGTGCTTAGTCGCGGCCGGCCGATGGGCTAGACCGGGGCATGGATGAACTGACACGCGATCACGGACCGCAGCCGCTCGACGGCTTGATGGTCCGCTGGAACATTACCAATCATGAATTGGTGGAAGTTTCCCCCGAGCAACTGAACCACAAGCAGGTGCAAAAAGCCCGCAAAGGCCGCCAACTCACGCTGCACCTGATGCA
>JBGSTM010000011.1:0-4549 GCA_041736495.1 Akkermansiaceae bacterium | reverse complement strand
CACGGGCTCGTCGTGAATGAGCGTTTTGTTCTCGCCGAGCTGGGCGACGAACTCCTCGATGCCCTTTTGATAGAAAAACGAGGTTTTCTTGGCGGACTCTGGGCGCTCGTCCTCAAGGTCGATGGTGAGGCCGGGGTTGAGGAAGGCGAGCTCGCGGAGACGGGTGGCGAGGCGGTCGAATTTGAATTCGATGGTATCGACGAAGATGGTGGCGTCAGGGAAGAAGGTGATCATCGTGCCGGTTTTACCCGCATCGACCTCGCCGATGACGTGGAGCGGCTGGGTGGTCTTGCCGCGTTCGAAGCCAATCAGATAGACCTTGCCGTTCCGCATGATTTCCGCCTTGAACCAGTCGGAGAGGGCGTTGACGCATTTGGCGCCGACGCCGTGGAGGCCGCCGGAGTATTTGTAGGCGCCTTGGCCGAACTTGCCGCCGGCGTGGAGGTTGGTGAGCACGAGCTCGACGGCGGGCATGCCGAATTTCAAGTGCATGTCGACCGGGATGCCGCGGCCGTTGTCGGCGATGGATACGGAGCCGTCGACGTGGATGGCGACCTTGATGCGGTTGCAGTATCCAGCGAGGTGCTCGTCGATCGAGTTGTCGAGGACCTCGAAAACGCAGTGGTGGAGACCGCGCTCGTCGGGGTCGCCGATGTACATGCCGGGGCGCTTGCGAACCGCGTCGAGCCCTTCGAGTTTGTCGATTTGGGCGGCATCGTAAACCTGCGCTGCGGCAACCTGGGTATCGGCCTTTTGCGGCTCGTTCGGAGTCTCGGACATAGTGGGGCCACAGGGTCAGAAATTCTACCCCGGGAGACAAGGAATTTCGTGCTTTTTTCGCACTTCGATCGGAGCTTTTAAACAGCTGATTATCAAAAGGTTATGGGCCACCTAACGGCGAATCCAGTCCTTCATGAACCAAGTCACCAGCAGACAGGCGCAAAAGGTTAAAACAATCATCAGGAAGAGACGCAGTGTCTTGAACGTTTCCCTGCGGTCCAGGTGTTCGTGGTCGATCGCGGAGTCCGCGATGATCCTGCCTTTCGAGCGCCTGGCTGGGGTCTTTGGGATACTCTCGCCACGACTGGCTACAGTCGCTGGTGCGGGCGGCGGAAGGCTGGGAGCGGTGACTGACGCTCCGCAGGAAGGGCAGGGGCCTGTGATGCCGGCAAGCTGTCGGTCCAGCGAGAGCGTCAGGCTGCAGGCCGGACATTTGAAAAACAGTCGCTCAGGAGGGGGCTGCGCGTGTGACACGTCCGCACTTTAAGTCGGGTGCTTCAGGAATCCAAGCTGCAAGATGGGCGGAACTCGCTTCAGGAATCCATGCCGAGGCATTCGCGCTGCCATTTCAAGAGCACGTCGGCCGGCTGGGAGTCGCCGGCGGCGATGGACTCGAGGACGGCACGTGGGGCGATCAGGGACCCTTCGATGTCGAGTTTCGCGGCGGCCTTCTCACGGGCGGCGATCAGTTCGTCCACCTTGCGCTCGAAGTCGCGGTCGCGTTTGCGGCGTTTTCCGCAGGGGCGCTCGGGCCATTCGGATTCGGGAGTTTCGTTGGCGGCGTCCAGCGCGCTGCGGAAACGTTTCACCCGGTCCGGGCGGAAATGGGAAGGGGGAGAAATGGATTTGCCTGCATCCAGATCGAGGCTCCATTCGAGCAACTGCCGGTTCGGGGCGACCATGAACGACGGGCGATCCCATGCCTTCGCTTCCGCATCCCGCCAATGCCAGAGGGCGCGCAGGTAGTTGAGGCCGTAAGCACTGAGCTTGCCCGAGCCTTGGACGCGCCAGTTTTCCTCCTTGGAATCATCGCGGTCGAGGACGCGCTGGCGGGCGGCGAGGCAGCTTTCCTCGAACCACTCGTAGCGTCCCTTTTCCTTGAGTGCTGTGACGATCATGTCGCCCATTTCCAACAGGTAATGCACGTCGTTGAGCGCGTATTCGATCATCTTGGGCGAGAGCGGGCGCTTGCCCCAATCCGCTTTCTGGGAGGTCTTCGAGAGCTCCACGCCGAAGTAGTGGTTCACCAGATCGCCGAGGCCGAAGCGCCGGACGCCGAGCAATCTCGCGCCGATCTGGGTGTCATAAACGACGGCCGGAAGCTTGCCGAACTGCCGCTTGAACATCGTCATGTCGTAGTCCGCGCCGTGCATCCAGACGACCGCCTCGGACAGGTATTCTCCCAGGCAGGTCAGATTCTCGATGGCGAGCGGATCGATCAGCACGCACTGATGGCGATCGGCGAATTGGACAAGGCAGAGTGATTCGCGGTAACGATGCAGGCTGTCCGCCTCGGTATCGATCGCGCAAACCGGCCTCGACGAACCGTTCCTGCTGGCCGTGAGATGACACGCCAATCGGTCTGCGGTATCGATCATGTCCGAGCTCATCGACGAGGGAGTTCAGAGGGTGAAAAGCGCGCCGTCGAGAAAACCAAATGTTTCAAAACGAACCTTAGGACTATCGAAATCCAACACCCGCACGGGCGGCAATGTGAGGGTCTTAGGTCGACGCATGGTGGAAAGATGGAATGAGCGATTCCGCCTGACAAGGGCAAATTCGGTCATGGTCCAACAAATGCGGACTACTTTGTAAGCACGAAGCAATTAGACCATCTGGAAAGCGGTTGCCTGTTCCGGCGTCAGTTCGATGAACTGCCACGGCAGTCCGTGCACGTTCAAATCCGCCATGAAGGCGTCCGGATCGTGTTGCTCGATGTTCCAGACACCTGGCTTGTTCCAATCACCGGCGAGCATCTGTTTGGCTCCGATCATCGCCGGGACTCCGGTGGTGTAGGAAATCGCCTGGGATCCGACTTCTGCAAAACAGGCCTCGTGATCGCAGATGTTGTAGATGTAGATCGCCTTGGGTTTTCCGTCCTGGATGCCGGTGATGACGTTGCCGATGCAGGTTTTGCCCTTGGTGGTGACGCCGAGGTCGCTTGGATTCGGCAACACTGCCTTCAGGAACTGGAGCGGGATGATTTCCACGCCTTGATACATGACCGGATCGATGCGGGTCATGCCGACGTTCTGGAGCACTTCCAGGTGTTTCAAGTAATTGGGCGAAAACGACATCCAGAACTGCGCGCGTTTAATCGTTGGGATGTGTTTCACCAGCGATTCCAGCTCCTCGTGGTACATCCGGTAGATTTCGTAGGTTCCGACACCGTCAGGGCAAGTGAACGTCTGGTGTTTCGACATCGGAGCGGTTTCGACGAATTCGCCGTTTTCAAAATGCCGGCATTCGGCGGTGACTTCACGGATATTGATCTCCGGGTTGAAGTTGGTGGCGAATGCCTTGCCGTGGTTGCCGCCGTTAACGTCGATGATGTCGAGTGTGTGGATCTCATCGAAATGGTGCTTGAGCGCCCAGGCGGTGTAAACATTGGTCACTCCGGGGTCAAAACCGGAGCCGAGCAGCGCGGAGAGGCCGGCGGTTTCAAATTTCTCCTGATACGCCCACTGCCAGGAATACTCGAACTTCGCCACGTCGAGCGGCTCGTAGTTCGCGGTGTCCATATAGTCGCAGCCGGCGAGCAGGCAGGCGTCCATTAGGTTCAGATCCTGGTAGGGGAGCGCGACGTTGATGAGCAGCTTGGCCCCGGTTTTGCGGATGAGTGCGGCGGTTTCCTCCGCGTTGTCGGCGTCCACCTTGGCGGTGGCGATGGTGCGGCCGGTGCGTTTTTTCACTTCCTCGGCGATCGCGTCGCACTTCGACAGGGTGCGCGAGGCGAGGGTGATTTCCCCGAAGACCTCGGGGACCATGGCGCATTTGTGGGCGACGACGCTGCCGACCCCGCCGGCTCCGATGATAAGGACTTTGTTCATGATGGAAAGAGGCACAAGGGGTGCGGGAATCGCGGCCCGCTGGCAAGAAATTCCCCGTGACGTTTGCAGAACTCTGCGAGAATTTTCCGACAACTTTTGAATCGCATGGCGTTTGCTTAGCTGAAAGGCTGACGCCCGACGAAAAATTATCCCGCCTCATGAAACTCAACAACCCAACTCCCAATTTCCGCCGCAGCGCAGGTTTCACCCTGCTTGAAATGGTCATCGTGCTCGGCATCATCGCCATGATCCTCGGCGGTGCCATCTTCGCCATGCGCGGCATCGGCGACGCCGCGAAACTCCGCCAGGTGGAGTCCGACTTCAAGAGCTTCGAAAGCGCCCTAGCCATGTACAAGCTGAACGCCGGATCCTTTCCGACCACCCAACAAGGCCTGAAAGCCCTTCAGGACAAGCCGTCCAGCACGCCCGTGCCGCGTCGTTGGGTCCAGGTCATGAGCAAGTTGCCGCCGGATCCATGGGGTGCGGAATACGGCTACCGTTTCCCGGGCAAGAAGCGCGCCAGCGACTTTGAAATGTTCAGCAAAGGCCCGGACGGCTTGGAAGGCACCCCAGATGACCTCAGCAGCCAGGACGAATAAGCCGCAGCGGGGCTTCACGCTGATCGAGATCGTCATGGTACTCGCGATCGCCGCCATCGTCATGGGCGGTGCGGTCGGGTTGATGATTTCCTCGTCGGACGAGCGGGTTCTCCGCAATGT
>JBGSTM010000371.1:0-10842 GCA_041736495.1 Akkermansiaceae bacterium | reverse complement strand
GAGCGAAGCGGCGGCGGAGCGGGCGTCGGGTTCGCCGGGTGTGCCGGCGCTGCGGTCGCCGAGGATTTCGAATTCAAATCCGGTGGGAAGATCGGACGAGGCAAGCGCAAGGTCGATGACTTCGGGACCGATCCCGGCAGGATCTCCCAGGGTGATGAGGATACGCGGCATCCCGCGAGTGTCGGCCGGCGGGGACCGGCTGCCAAGCGGGGAAACCAGGGAATCGCCGCATTGCGGAATTTTCGCTCCGGACTTGCGGTGGGAGAGAGGGGGTCGCTAAACTCGCCGCCATGGTGAACTTTGTCGGGAGAATGATCATTTGCGCGGCCGCTTGCTGCCTGTTCACCCAATGTGGACCGACGTTAGGATCCGGCAATCTCGGCGGACCGACGATCGAGGAGAGAAATGCGAAGATTGCGAGCGAGCCCACCGGGGATTTCTACTACGGCAGGCGCTATTACGTGGAGAAAACCCGGTTCTGGGGTTACCTCCGCCAGCCCCGCCAGTCGTGGAGCCGCGCGAAACTGGTGATGTTCCGGGAGGACAAGAAGAGGAGCCCGGACCGGCTTCCCGAAAACGGACCTCCAGGCCAGCGCTACGCCTTCGATAACAATTATGAATACCGGATCCGCGGGAACTACACCGGAGAGCAGGCGTATGATCCCAACAGCAACCAGTTTCTGCCGGTTTTCATGCTTTCCGGTTACGAGTTGTTGGATCGTCAGCCCGGTTGGTTGTTCCGGCCGGACGATCGCTACGATCGCTTGCGGATTACGATGATGCCGCGCTGAGCGGATTTCCTCACCCCCCTATTGTCATGAGTTCCGATGGTTTCAAACGTTCGGTCCGGGCGAATCGTCATGATCGCTCGCCAGGAGATGCGCCCAACCTCGGGCGGGTCGCCCGCATGCCGGGGACCGGGATGCCAAAGGGAAAACGGCGGCGTCGAATCCGCCGCGGAGAAAGCGGCTGGCGGCCCAACGATGACCGCCAGCATTTGTTTCTGAAGTGGACCCTGTTGTTCGGCGGATTCGCGATGCTCCTGCTCGCCGGAATCTCGTGGCTGTGGTTGAGTCCGAAAATCTCAGCCAAGGGGGATCGGGTGGAGCTGGATCCCGTAGAGGACGATACCAAGGTGCGGGTGATCGCGCGCTTTCCCTCACCGTCCGAGCAGGACGCAATGGCGATGGTCAAGCGCGCGCTTGCGGTCCGTGATCCAGCGGCGGTCGGGAGTTTGTATCGGACCGGCAGCGCGAGCCCCGAAGAGATCGTCCGTTTCCTCGAAAACCTGGAATCGGTGGACGGCAAGATCAGCGGCTATGAGTGGTTGAGCAGCATGGATGCGAACCAGTTGTCCATCGAAGGAGTCCAGGTAAACTTCGAAAACACCAGCGGCTTGCGCAACCGGGTGGCCTTGTTGACGCCGGATGTGAAGGGGAAATGGAAGATCGATTTCGACTCGTTCGCCAGGACGGCCATTCCCCCGTGGAAGGAAATCCTCCAAAAAGGTGCGGAATCCGCCGTGGTGCGCGTCTATGTGGGAAAAGACAGTTATTTCAACGGTCCGTTCCACGATGACAAACAATGGATCTGCCTAGGAATGGTATCGCCGGACACGGACGAATTGCTGTTCGGCTATTGCAACTCGGATGCTGCACAAGCAGCGGCGATCGACTGGATTCTTTCCAAGGGGGGCGTCAAGTTTTTCCGTGCGACATTGGAACTTCGGCGGGTGGAAGGTGCGGAACCCCGGCAGTTTGAGATTTCCAGAGTCCTCGCGCAGGATTGGATCCTGAGCGAGGTGGCGTTTGACGAGGGATTCGACTGAAGTTTGGTTAGTTTTGATTGCTTGCGATCCGCGGCCGGATTCCTAGTGTCCCGGTTGCAATGATTTGCAACCACACGTTTGGCGCGTTGCGACCCGATTTCCGTCCCGGGAATTTTCCGGGATGGCGGGATGACCCCGACCAACGACTTCCGTCATGAGCGCCGACGAAATCCAGCGGGGGCTCCGCTCGAAATTCCAACCGGAGAGCCGCGGTGGTCTGAAATTGGGCCAGGTGACGCGTGTAAGGCACCGGGATGATCCGCTCGGAGGCGGGGGTGGGCACAAGCCGGGACGCGGAAGGCAGAAGACCCGGACGATGATGTTTTCAGCGCTTTGCGGTTTGGCGGCACTGGCTGTGATTGGCGGGAGTGTGGTCGTCTGGGTGCTGCCACGTCTCAAGCCGGGAGTGGCGGACTCTGAAGCGTGGATGGAATCGGACGTGAAGGTGGCACCCAGGTTTCCCTCTCCGGACCGGAAGGAGGCGTTGGATCTCGTGCGCCGTGCGGTCACCGCCCGGGATGCCATTGAGATCGCAGCACTCTATCGGAACGGTGCCGCGCGGAGTGCGGAGATTGTGGGCTTCCTCAATGCATTGGAGGTAACGGACGGCCGCCTGGAGCGTTATGAATGGCTGGGCAGCATGGACGTCAACGGCCTGCTGGTGGAGGGCGTGGCGGTGGTTTTCAAGGGTCACGAGAAACCGGCGGGAAGAATCGCGTTTCTAACTCCGGATCCGGCGGGTAACTGGCAGATGGATTTCGATGCGTTCGCGCGGACGGTTAGCCCGTCGTGGAAGGAGCTGTTTCGAAACGGAGGGGAGCAGGAGCAGGCGCGGGTCCGCGTGATCGCGGGCAGGGACGTGTATTACAACGGGCCGTACCGCGACGAGTCGCAGTGGACCTGTTATGCCATCGTGTCTCCGGATACCGACGAGCTCCTGCACGGTTACTGCCGGGTGGGCACGCCCGAGGCGGACGGGATGAGCCGGCTTTTTTCGGATGGAGAGGCGACGAGCCGCGTCACCTTGGAGTTGCGTCGCACCAAGGACGCGGAACCGCGGCAGTTCGAAATCAGCCGGGTGCTGGCAAAGGACTGGATTCTGCCAGATCCGGCGGGAGGCGATTCCTGAAGCACAAAAACGCCGCCCCTCCGGAAGGAAGGACGGCGCGCATGAAGGGGCGGTCCGAAGAATCACTCGTAGGACGACTCGACGCGGCTGGCGACATCGCGATAGCCGTAGTCAACTTCGTAAATCTGCTTGAAGCAGTCGAGAGCGGCCGGCTTGTCATTCACCTCCGCGTGGATGAGGCCTTTTTCGTAAAGGATTTCCTTCTTCGTATTGTCCATCGCGACGAGGTCGGCGAGAGCGTCCGAAAGCTGCTTGATGGCAAGGTCGAACATGCTCTTGGCGCGGAACGAGCGGGCCAGCGTCAGCAACACTTTGGTCCGGATGTGAGGATTGCGGGTCGCTTGCTGGAGGTGGGGAATGGCGGCGCTGTATTCGCCGGCCTTGTAAAGCGCAGTCCCAAGCTCGAAGCGGAGTTGGGGATCGGTCGGGTTCTGATCGACGCGGTTCTGGGCTTCCTTCACCTGCTCCGCGATGCGGTCCGCCTTGCGGGCGTCCAGGGCGGCCTTGAGTTCCTCGTTGTTGGGATCCGCGGCGGCGGCGGCTTCCAGGTTTCTGAGGTCGGTTTCCAAGGCTTTGTCCTTCATCGCGGCGGCCTTGGTCGCGAGTGCGACGTCGCCATTGCTGAGCGAGTGCGCCCAGTGATAGAACGAGTGGGAGTTGTGCCAGTCTTCGAGTTGCTCGTAGATGTTGGCGAGGTCCTTGACGGTGGAAAGGTGGTTCGGGTCGAGGTTGTATTTCTCGATGATCCTGTCGCGGCGCTCTTCAAGTTGCTCGCGGGTCAGACCGGTGCGTGAGGCTTTTTCGAGTTCTTCGAATTCAGCGGAGTTTTTCATGAGCGAGCGCATGTCGGCGTTCTCGTCCCACTTCTGCTTCTGCATGGAGGCGCGGGCGGACGCGTCCTTGGAGCCCTTGATGGCGACGCCATCGGTCGGGTGGTGCTTGATGATGTCGTTGTAAACCTCCGACGCGAGCATCGGCAGCTCGCGGGTGATGTAGAACTCGGCAAGCTTGTGGAGTAGCTTGGCATTCTCGGGATTGCCTTTGCGAACCGTCTCGAGAGCGAAGGCGGCGGTCTCGAACAGTTCGAGCTTCACGCAGGTGTCGAAGAGGAGCTCGTTCGCCTGGTCGTTGTAAGGATCCTTTTCCAGTTCCTTTTCGATCAGCGGAAGGGTGCCGGCCGGGTCTTTTTTGGCCGGGTTCTGGAGCTTCATGACACTCATGCCGCCGCCGGACATGCCGAACAGCCCGGCTTTTTTCTTGGTGTTTCCAGCGACTTGGAACTCGCAGTTGCGGAGCATTTTACGGCCGTCGAGGAATCCCGGACAATCTTTGAGCACCGCTTGGAGGAGACTGATTCCGTAGGCATGGTTGGATGTCTGAACGGCGGTGAGCGCTTTGAGCCAGATGGGCTTGATGTTCGGCGGGAGTTCTTTTTCGGTGATCTCGGGCATGGCGATAAGAGTAGTGCGGTTTTTGGGAATGCCATTCAACGATGGCGGCTGCGCGGAAAATGGAGTTTGGAGGACGCCTTGGCAAGCGTGGGTGATGGGGAAAAGGAAGAGAATGCCGGAATCCTCCGTTTTTTGGGATTGATGGAGTGAATGGGATGAGTTACGCCGGAGCCGCAAGGCGAGAATCTCCCGTCCGCCGTTTGTCTCAGCACACCTCAATATGCCTCCACGCCCCAAGAATTCCGGACGCCGCAACAATCGCAATCGCTACGGTCCGCCCAAGCGTTCCACCAAGGACGAAGAGGAAAAGGCCGTGGAGGTCGACGGTGAAATCTCATCCGTGCTCGCGGGCACGATGTTCCGGGTGAAACTGGAAAGCGGCCACGAGGTTCTCGCCCACATTTCCGGGAAAATGCGCAAGCGCTTCATCCGCCTGGTGGTGGGCGACAAGGTCAAAATGGAAATGTCTCCGTATGACCTGACCAAGGCGCGGATTGTTTTCCGCCTGAGCTAAGCGTAGTCCGCACCGACTTCGGCGGCTTCCAGCGCGGCGACGGACTGGTTGTCCCGCCGCTCGATCACGATGTCTCCCAGAAGCTCGTTCTGGCGGACCACGAACTGGTTGAGCTTCATCAGTTCCAGTAGCGCGAGGAAGGTGACGATGACTTCCGCCTTGGTGGTGGCGGATTGGAAAAGCTCCTCAAAGCGCCGCGACTCGCCGGGAGCGAAATGGCCCAGCAGCAGCTCGATCTTGTCCGAAACGGTGTAACGGTCGTCGATGATGTCGCCGAAATCATGGGATTCCTCGAAGCGCTTGAGCACGTTCTGGAACGCGCGGATCAGGTCGAAAATCGAGACTTCCGCCAAGCTGGCCGGTTCTTCGGCGGGTAGATCGGAGGTGTCCGGCTGATGGGCGAAACGGCCTTCCTGTTCGAGTTCCCGCAGGCAGAGAAATCCGGCGGCATCCTTGAATTTTTTGTATTCGATGAGCTGGCGGATGAGCTCCCACCGCGGATCATCTTCTTCCGCGTCCTCCTCCGGCGGCTGGTCCACCCGGGGAAGCAGCGTGCGGCTTTTCAAATACATCAGGTTCGCCGCCATGACGATGAACTCGGAGGCCAGGTCGATGTTGAGCAGCTTGAAGGTGTTGATGTAGTCGAGGTACTGCCGGGTGATGCGCTCGATCGAAATCGAATGGATGTCCACCTCGTCCCTCTTGATCAGATAGAGCAGCAGGTCGAGCGGGCCTTCGAAGATTTCGAGGCGGACTTTGTAGTCGATGTCTTCCATGGGTGCGGGTCGTATGGCAGGAAAGTTGGCTGTGCGAGGGTAAATTTGCCTCGCCTCGATTGCGGCGGGTCGTTTTACTTACGCCGCTGCAAGGCGAGTCGAATTATGGAGTCGGAACAATCTCAAAATTTCAATGAACGTCTCAGCCAGTGGGTCGCGAATCAGGGATTTTGGTTCCAGATCCGTTATTCCATGACGGGGCGGGGGAGCGGGGGAGGGGCGTTGTTCCATCTGTTGCGGCTGGGATTCCGGCTGATGGTTTTCCTGCTGCTGGTCGCGATCGGTTCTTGGATCTATCTGGTGAAACGGACGGAATCCACGAAATATGCGGAAGCACTCAAGGAATCCCTTCATTCCGCGCTTTCCGCATCGGAAACGGAGCTCCATGGATTTTCCCGGACACAAGGGCGACTTGAAATCGGCAGGCTGGTCTGCCAGGGAGGCAACAAGACATTCTTCCACTCGATGGAGGCCAGGAACATCCGCTGCAAGATGGGCCTGCTTGACGGAGTGACCGGCCGGTGGGATACGGGGCCGGTCTCCATCTCCACGCTGAATCTGGAACTCCGGGCCGGCACCGACGACGCCGAATCCGCGACGGCACTCGCCGAGGCGCTCTTCAGGCAGTCCGGCAAGGTGTCGATCAATTCCCTGGAAGTGGCCAGCGCGACTTTGCGCTGGGGTTATTCCGAGAGAACCCGCGGGGCCATCGAGGGCAGTGCGATGGCGGTCAACCGCATTGGCGCGGGTTGGCGTCTGACATTCAAGGGCGGCACCTTCTCCCAGAACTGGTTGCGGAATCTGGAAATCGTGAACCTCGTGGTGGTGGCGGATCCTGACGGCATGACTTTTGAAAAAGCCGAGTTCCGCCGGGGTCAGGGCACGGTCGATGCAACCGGACTCAAGCTGGCCGGAGGCGAATTGCCGACCCTTTCCGGCACCGTGAAGATCCGCATGCTCGGGATGGACACCATCCTGCCGGCGGCCCTGCGGAATTTCATCGAGGGAACGATCTCCGGCGATTTCAAGATTTCGGGATCCACGAATTCGTCGGAAGGCATCGGATTCGACGGGCTGGTCACGCTCGACGGACGGGACACGCTCGTGCTTCGCGAGCGGCTTCCCCTGTTGGAAGCGCTTTCGGTGGTGGACTACGTTCGCAACTACTATCGGGTGGATTTCCGTGAAGGCTCGTTTCGCCTGAAAACGGGCAACGGTGGCGCAAAAATCTCCGATTTAAGGCTGAAAGCGCAGGACATCCTCACCCTCGAGGGCAATCTCCTGGTTAGAATGCCCAATGCCGAGGAGACGCTGGAAGACTCCAAAAAAATCCCGGATGCCGGGAGCTTGTCCACGGCTGACCCGGCTCCAGGCGGACTTGCCGATGACACGTTCTCGCTCGGCAGCACGGGCAGGAAAGCGGCAAACAGCAAGGAAGCCGGATCGCCCGACTCGCCGTTGTTCAGCCGTCTGGGCCTGAGCATGGAGGAGCGCCGCCTGGAACAACAGGCGGCCGAGCGCTCGTCCCAGGTCCTCCGCTACGAAGGCTCGTTTGTCATCAGCTTGCTGCCGGACTCGTTCGAGCGCGCGCCCAAGCTCATGGAGCAGTTTCCCGTGGATGCCCGGACGGGGAGGATTCCCATCATCGTTCCTGTGGAAGGCACGCTCTACCAGCTTACCGAGCAGCAGGCCAAGGAAATCTACCAGAAGCGCACCCGCTAGGCCTCAGGCCCGCGCCGCCAGCCCCAGGCTGTGATAGATCTCGCGGGTCGCGTGGCTCTTGTTGAGCGTGTAGAAATGAATCCCGTCCACGCCCTCGTCGAGCAGGCCGGCGCATTGTTCGGCCGCGTATTGGATGCCCACGCGCTCGACCGCCTCCGGATTCGAGTTGGCCCGCGCCAGCGCCCGGATCAGCTTCGCGGGATACCTCGCCCCGGCGGCCAGCTCGGCCATGCGCTTCATGCCGGACAGCGACGTCACCGGCATCACCCCCGCGATGATCGGCACCCGGATCCCCGCCAGGTCGCAGCGGTCGCGGAAATCCAGGAAATCATGGTTGTCGAAAAACAACTGGGTGCAGATGTAATCCGCTCCGGCGTCCACCTTCGCCTTCAGGTAATCGAGTTCATCCACCCGGTTAGGTGTCGAAGGATGGCCCTCGGGAAATCCCGCCACGCCGATGCCGAACCCGCGCGGGTCGGGATGGGCGCCGGATTCGTTGAACTTGCGGATGAACGCCACCAGATCCGCCGCATGGCGGAATCCGCTTTCCGACCAGTCGTAATCCGGCTGGTCCTTCGGCGGGTCGCCGCGCAGCGCCAGGATGTTGCTCACCCCGGCGGCGGCGTAGCGGGTGAGGATGTCCGTCACCTCCTGTTCGGAATGACCCACACAAGTGAGATGCGGCACCGGCGGGATCGAGGTGGTTTGTTTGATCCGCACTACCAGGTCGTGCGTCAGTTCGCGGGTGCCACCGCCCGCTCCATACGTCACCGACACAAAAGTGGGCTGGAGGGATTCGAGCTCGCGGATCGCCTGATAGAGATCCTCCCACGCGGAGGCGGTCCGTGGTGGGAAGAATTCGAAGGAAAGCGAAGGCTGGGAATCGTTCAGGATGTCTCGGATGTGCATGACAGGTGGGTGATGGGGGCGGGAGGTTTCCGGACCGGAAGTCGAAACTTTTTGCAGTCGATGGAGTTTCTCTGGGAGCTGGCTTTGCGTAACGCGGCTAAAAAAGCGTCATTTGCTCATGAAAACAATCCCTGTTTCGTTACTTCTCGCAGGAATTCTGCTGCCGGCAGTTTCCCATGCCCAACCACAGGATCCTGCCATGGAGCCACCCAATGAGCCGCGGCATCATGAAAAGGGAGGAGTGCCTCGCCCTGACAAGGCCTTCTTCGAGGCGTGGAAAGCGGCGGATACGGATCATGACGGGGGCATTTCCAAAGCCGAATTCGACGCGATGCCACGGATCCAGAAGCTGCCCGAGGAAAAGCGCGGCAGCCTGTTCACCCGGCTCGACAAGGACAACAACGGGAAGTTGAGTCGCGAGGAATTGGTCCGCTTCGGAAAGTCGCGCGACGGCCAGCCCGATCAACCGATGAAGCGTCTGTGGGAACTTGATTCCGACAAAAATGGCGGAATCAGCCTCGAAGAATTCAAGGCCGGCCAGTTGTTCATGAAGCTCCCTCCGGAAAAACAACAGGCTGTCTTCAGCCGGCTGGACACGGACGGCGACGGCGTCATCACCCCCAAGGACCGCCCGGAGCCACCCTTCAAGAGACCGGATGGCAAGCAGCGGACGAATCGTCCTGACGGATCCCCTCCTGAAAACGACGGCGGACCGGGACAGATCAACCGCAAGCTGGATGTTGACGGAGATGGCTCGCTGTCATTCGAGGAATTTCGAGCCGGTCCCGCCGTGAAGTCGTTGACCGAAGACGAGCAGGAAGACCGGTTCGAGCTGCTTGACCGCAACAGCGACCAGAAGATTTCCCCGGAAGACTTTCCGTCCCCGCCAACACCAAGTGAGTGAGAGAGGTGGCAACCCGGCATCCGTGGGTTGGCACCATGTCATGGGAAGCTCATTCTGCCAACCGGTCAAAGGCGGTGGTGGCCGCGAATTCCTTGGGAAAAGTTTCGAACCGTGGATTGCGTCGAGGGGAGATGCAGGAAAAAGGGCTGCATGATTTGCGGTAATATTCGCAGGGTGTGGAAGTGATTGGACATGATGCAGTAAGCCAACACCCGGCCACCCGAGCGCCGCTTCTGGGCCTGGCACCGCAATCCCGACTGGCTCTTCCCCGCGTCCGGCCGCGGCTGGAAAGGCTCCGGCATGACCCTGAAACAAGCCCTCCATGACAGCCGCAGGCCCATGACCGACTCCAGCGCCTGGGCCGCCATGAACCTCGCCCGCGCCGAATGCGGCCTGATCCCTCCACCGCCCCGCCAGGGAAGGCTTCCTCATCCACTACCGGCCGCTCGCCGCGCGCTTCCGCAGCCGCATGCACAACACCCTCAAGCACGAGCACCCCGAACTCTATCAAACCCTCAACCCCGCCCAGCGCCACGTTCTATCACCCGCCAAAACGTGGAACGTCCAGCTCCAGCACGCCGGCAGCGGACGCACCGCCGTGCGCCCATCGGTGAGGCGAACCGCCATGCGGTTCGCCTCACAGCCCCCGCAGACCTGCCTGAAATCCCGGGCCACGTTCATCCGTGCCCGCAAGCGCCTGATTCTCAATCATGAAATCAAAGCGCAAACCGCATCCAAGCATCGTCCCTAGCACACGACGGGCCTGTCCAACAACCGATAGGTTCGGGGCTATCGCCCAAACCTTTCTTTGGGGTTAGCCTTCTTGGTGTCAGTATGCGCCTTGCGAGTAGGTTAACTCGTAACTGTGCGTATAGATTTCGAAGACCAGCCCAAATGGATCCTCAACGTAAACCATCTTGAATGGCTTTTCATTTGGATAGTATTCCCTGATTGGCATCCGTTGCTTGCCGCCATTAGCAACGATCTTTTCGACCAAAGTCTCAATGTCGGGATCCTGAACGCAGAAGTGAAATGTCCCGGTTTTCCAATACTCGAATTCTTTCGGCCTCTCATTGTTTCGAAACTCGAACATCTCGATACCGATTTTGTCTCCGGTGGATACGTGCGCGATCTTGAAGGAGCCCCAGCCTTCGCCAAACACATCAATGCACATCTTGCCAATGGCGGTGTCGGACTCCTCTTTCACAACCGTCGGTTTCATGATCGTATACCAGCCCATGACGTTCTCGTAGAACGCTACTGCCTCTTCGAGGTTGGGGACTGAAATTCCGATATGGGAGAATGTCTTCGGGTATGTAGTCATAAATTTTCAGGCTAACGATGAGCGCATGCACCCCTACCAGCGAGAGCGAGCGTCGATCACGGTGTGGAGGTTGAAATTACGGGAAAGCATGTAAACAGGGCGGCTGATAGGGGTTGCTGTGTCTCGTCTTGTGTGTGCCCAGCTTGGGCGTGATGTAAATGGGGTGCAAGTCCCCTGTAGGAAAACCAGACATGAAAATGAAGAGACTATCATCTGAAGCCAACTGCGGAAGGGCGACCGACCGTGGGAAGGAAGGCTAGGAGAATGATCCTGCCGCGCTAGCGG
>JBGSTM010000357.1:0-29586 GCA_041736495.1 Akkermansiaceae bacterium | reverse complement strand
GGCGGTGGCCAGGGCGGTCGCGGTCGCGGCGGTCCACGTCGTGAAGAGCGCGCAGCTCCAACCGATGCCGAAGGAAACGAGCTTTCCGAAAAGGTCGTCTTCATCAACCGATGCGCCAAGGTCGTCAAGGGCGGTCGTCGTTTCAGCTTCTCCGCACTCGTTGTCACTGGCAACAAGGTCGGCAAGGTCGGACTCGGCTACGGCAAGGCGAACGAAGTGGCGGACGCCATCAAAAAGGCAAGCGAAGGAGCCCGCAAGGTGCTCGTTTCGATGAGCATTGTTGATGGAACCATCCCTCACGAAATCTATGCCGAATTCGGCGGTGGCAAGGTTCTCCTTAAGCCAGCCTCTCCGGGAACGGGCATCATCGCCGGTGGCGGTGTGCGCGCTGTTTGCGAGGCAGTCGGCATCCGCGACGTGCTCGCCAAGTCGATGGGTTCCTCCAATCACGCCAACGTGGTGAAAGCCACCCTCAAGGCCCTTTCCCAACTCCGCACCCGCGACGAGGTTCTCGGCGGTCGCGGCAAGAAAAAGCGGGAGAAGGCCATCTAAGATCGGAGATCAGGGATAGGAGATCGGAGATAAAGAAGCCTGCTCAAGGCAAGCGTTCCCCTCCTCTTCCATCCCCAATCCACGATCCCCAATCTCTTATCCTCTAACTCTTTAATAACATGGAACTTCATTCATTCAGCCCGAACCCGGGATCCAAGCACAAGGTCAAGCGCCTTGGTTGCGGCGAGAGCTCGGGTCACGGAAAAACTTCCTGCAATGGCAACATGGGTCAGATGGCCCGCTCCGGTTCCGGCACCGGTGTCGGTTTCGAAGGCGGCCAGATGCCGCTTCACCGTCGTCTTCCCAAGCGCGGATTCAACAACTACGACTTCCGCGACAAGGTCGCGGTCTTCAATGTCGGCGAACTCGACGATCTGTTCGACGCCGGTGCCACCATTGACGAAGCTGCTCTCAAAGGGCAGGGCCTCGTCAACGGCACCTACGACAAGATCAAGGTCCTCGGCGTGGGCGAAGTCACCAAGGCATTCCACCTCGTGGTTTTCAATGCCAGTGCTTCCGCTCGTGAAAAGATCGAAAAGGCGGGTGGCACGGTTACCGAGCCGACCGCTTGATCACTTCAATTGATCTCTGATTTCCGAAGAGGAAGCGCATCACGCGCTTCCTCTTCGTCTTTATAACACTCAGCGTCTTCCTCCTCATCCATCAGCCATGATTTCAGCGTTTGCCAACACTTGGAAAATTCCCGAACTCCGGGACCGCATTCTTTTCACCCTCGCCCTGATCGTCATCATTCGGTTGGGCGTGCACATCACGATTCCCGGTGTTGACGCCACGGTAATCAAGGCTTGGCTCGACAGCCAGACGAAGGATGCAACCACGGGCGGCGGGATTTCCGCGCTGTTGACGGTGTTCTCCGGTGGCGGTTTGCAATCTGCAGGAATCTTCGCCCTCGGGATCATGCCATACATTTCGGCATCGATCATGGTGCAATTGATGACGGCCGTAGTGCCGAAACTTTCACGTCTCGCCCGAGAAGATGGGGGGCGTCAGAAAATCACCCAGTATACCCGGTATATCACGATCGCTATCGCCCTGGTGCAGGGCTTCTTCGTTGCGAAATCACTGACCAATCCAGGCAGCATTCCTTACATGCAGGGAATTGAAAAATTCGGAGAATTGGTCCCAAATCCCACGGGCATGTGGATGGCGCTAACGGTTACGACCATCGTTGCCGGCACCGTGCTTCTGATGTGGATCGGCGACCAGATCACCGAAAAAGGCATCGGCAACGGTGTCTCCATCATCATCACCGTCAACATCATTTCCGCCCTTCCCGGAGCCCTGATTCAGGCGTGGAAATTCTTCATCCCGTCGCAGGGTGAAATCCAGCCGTTCAACGCCATGTGGATGGTCGTCATGATCGCCCTTTTGCTGGTCGTGATCGCCGCGACTATCGCCATCACCCAGGCCCAGCGCCGGATCGCAGTGCAATATGCCAAGCGCGTCGTCGGTCGCAAGCAGTTCGGTGGCCAGACGCAATACCTTCCTCTCAAGGTGAACTACGCCGGCGTCATGCCGATCATCTTCGCCTCTGCGGTGTTGTCGCTTCCGCCGCTGATGTTGCAGTGGATTCCCGGAGTTTCCGGCCAGCCATGGGCGGTCAAACTCTACGGACAACTTTCACAAGGTGGCATCTGGTTCTACATTCTCGGCGGTATCGGGATTTTCCTGTTCTCGTATTTCTGGGTGGCAATGATGTTCCAGCCCTCGCAGATCGCGGAGGACCTGAAGCGCAACGGCGGCTACATTCCTGGTGTCCGTCCCGGCAAGCCCACTGCGGATTTCCTGGACTTCACAATGACGCGTCTGACCTTTGCCGGTGCGTTCTTCATGGTTGGCATCTTCATTCTGCCGGTGATCACCGGCAACGTGGTGGGACTCCCGCCCGGCTCTCTCGTCCTTCAGTTCTTCGGTGGCACCTCGCTGTTGATCATGGTGGGCGTGGTGCTCGACGTGATGCGTCAGGTGGAAACCCAGTTGCTTCAGAAGCATTACGACGGCTTCCTCCGCAAGGGCAAGCTCAAGGGACGTTATGACCGCCTCAGCCAGACCAGCGGAGCCGCACCCAAGACCGCGATTGTCTATCTGTGGACCGTGATCGCGGTGCTCATCGTGATCGGCATCACCGCCTATATCTACAACTCCAACCATTGATGGCGGCCGCCAGAGTGCTCCGAGTTGTTCTGCTAGGGCCTCCGGCTTCCGGCAAGGGCACCCACGGGCGGCGGCTGGCAGACAGTCTCGGGCTCGGCTATCTCAGCACCGGAGCCCTGCTACGCGAGCATGTCGAAAACGGGACGGAGCTCGGAAAACAGGCGGAGCCGATCCTCGCCCGAGGCGAGTATCTGCCGGACGAGCTGATGTGCCCGATTCTCGCGGATTGGCTCGCGCGGCAAAGCTCCGGATGGGTGCTGGATGGATTTCCACGCAGTGTCCCACAGGCGGTTTTCCTGGATGGCTGGTTGGTGGAACGAGGTCTGCGCATGGATTCCGCGATTTCGCTCGAAGTGCCGTTTGAGGAGCTTCTCGACCGCATCCAGAGCCGGGTCGAGTGCCCGGAATGCCGCTGGTCGGGACAGCGGCCCCAACTCAAAGGCGGGGACAAGTGCCCGGAGTGTGGCGCTGCCGCAGGTCGCCGGGCTGACGACAGCGAGCGCAACTTTCTTAGCAGGCACGCCGAGTTCGTGAGCCTCACCCAGCCGGTCATCGAGCGCTATCGACTCCTCGGAGTCCTTTCTGCTTGCGATGCCACACCACCGCAGGATGAAGTGGCTGCGAAACTGCTCACGCTCCTCCCGGTCACTTCCGTTTGAAAAACTCCCTCCTCAATTTCTGTCTCAACATCGTGTCCCGCCGAACCCGCATCCCTATCAAGTCGCCGCGTGAGATCGAATTCATGCGCAAGGCGGGCGGCATCGCCTCCACGATTCTCCAGGCACTCGCCAGGGAGGTCGCTCCCGGCAGAACCACCGGCGAGATCGACCAGCTGGCAGCGGAACTGATGCGCGAGCACGACTGCAAGAGTGCGTTTCTCGGCTACCGCGGGTTTCCCGGCTACACCTGCATTTCCATCAATGAGGAAGTCGTTCATGGCATCGGCGGCCCGCGCAAGATCATGCCGGGCGACATCGTGAAGATCGACGTCGGCATCATCAAAAGCGGCTTCATCGGTGACAACGCGACGACCGTGGCCGCCGGGGACATCCCGCTGGAAACGAAGCGTCTTCTAGCAGTCACCGAGCAGTCGTTGTTCGAGGCCATCAAGCACGCGCGTGCCGGGCGCAAGCTCGCCGACCTTTGCGGCTCGGTGGAGGCGTTCGCCAAACCCCACGGATTCACCATCGTCCGCGAGTTCGTGGGTCATGGCGTGGGTCGCCGGTTGCACGAAGAGCCTCAGGTGCCGAACTACCGGCCGCAGGGGAAGTCGCCCACGCTGGAGCCTGGCATGACCCGGGCCATCGAGCCGATGGTCAATGCCGGCGTTCCTTCGGTTAGGATTCTCGACGATGGCTGGACGGTCATCACCGAGGACCGGAAACCTTCCGCGCATTTCGAACACACCGTTCTGATCACTTCCGGCGACCCCGAAATTCTCACCTGGCGGCCGCGGGAGGCCTTGCCAGAGATGTTAGGTCTGCCGGCCTGGTAGTCGGAGTGCGGAATTCATTCCGCGCGAAGACTCCCGTCAGAACGGACTCTCGTCGTCGAAATCATCATCGCCACGAAGGTCGGCGGCGGAAGGTTCGTTGCCGGTGGAGGCCGAACTTTGGCGGGACGCAGGCGGTCTTGACGCGCCGGATGGAGCTGAGGATTCACCCGCCGCCTGGATTTTCCAGCAGGCGAGGTTCACGAAATATTTTCCGTTATACTCGTTGCCGCGGATGTCGAAGCTGACCTGCACGTCCTGGCCGAGTTCGAAGGGATCGAGCAGCGGGCACTTGTCCTTCACCACCTCGAACTTGAGATCCTGCGGGTATTTGTCAGCGGCGGTGGTGACCACGAACTCGCGCTTGGTGAAGCCACTCGGAAAGCTCTGGGTGGTGCCGATCCATTTCAATTTGCCTGCGGTTTCGTACATGGCCGGAGTGTCCAAAACCGGGCGGAGATGTCAAACGCGCAGGGCGATCCAGTTACCCGGGGTCAGCATTTGAGGGGGGGTCGACCCGCACCCAGACTTCCACGAGGTGGCGGAACTCGGCTGCCGCGTCCTCGGGATCAGCGGTGGTGGCGGCGATTTCCTCCCGGACCTTCTGGCGGAAACGCTGGCGCAAGCGGTGGATCGCCACTTTCAGCGCGGTCGGGGAGAGATCGAGCACGGTGCCCGCTTCCGAAACGTCGCCCGCCGATCCTCCGTCGAGCCACGGGCGCAGAGTTTCGAACTGCCGGGCTTTTCCGGACTGCTCCATCTCGCCACCCAGGGAATCCAATGCGCGGCGGATCAACGCAAGCGCCCAGGCCCGGTCGAATTCGAGTTCCCACTCGTCGTGTGGCTCGTGGAAATCCTCCAGCGGCACCCGGGTGAAATTGCCACCACGTTTTGCCTCGCCGTCGCGTTCGCGCTGGCGGGCGAGGAAATGTTTCACCGATCCTAGCAGGTAGGTGCGGAATCTTCCTCGCCCCGGATCCGCTACGCCGATGGATTCGCGGCCCAGCAGGTCTTCGAAAAATCCGTGTGCCAGATCCTGCCCCCGGTCCGCATCGCCACACCAGCGGCGGGTGAACTGAAGCACGGGCTGATAGTAGATTTCACACAACTCTGAAAGCGCGGCGCGGGCTTCAACTCCATCACCTTGCGCCCGCCGGACGAGCGTCCAACGGGTGGAGTGGAAGGAGGAGGATGGCATGGGTGGCGTCATTTCCAAGGACGGGGCAATTCATCCAACTTCCACTGCCCCTTCTCGTCCACGGCTCTTACCTCGTGGAGGCTGGGTTGATCCGGACTGTGATCGGCGTCCACGATCCTCACCTTGTTGTCGGGATAGGTGTTCACGGCCCATGTCCGTTTGCCGAGGCGGGCCATCGCATCCTTTAGTTTTCCGGTGGTTTCCAACTCAGTCAACAAACGCTTCGACAAGCCCTCGCGCACCAGTCGCTCGTCGCCGAGGAATGCCGCGTCGAGCACCGATTGAATGGCGATGGTGGGTTCCGAATAATCCGGTAAAAGCGGCTGAATCGGGTCGAGTGGAGCACTCATCACGCGAGCCTCGATGTCCGGAGGGATCGGAAATGACGGAAGCAGCGCGAGCACCCCGGCGATAAGGCCACCGGTGATGATGGGAACCAACCCGAGAGGAAATCCGCACCAAGCGGCAGTCAAAGCTGCGAGAACGGTCGCCAGTATGATGAGGATTGACGTCCCTTGTGCCCGCACCTGATGATCCCACCAAATTTGGGATTGTTGGTGCGTTTGATTGAATAGCGGTCTGAATTCTTCTGGAGCAAGCGAGCGGAGTCTCTGGACGAAGGCGTTCTGATGGGTCTTGTAAAAAACACCGTCTGTGATGATGAATCGGGTCGTCAGCTCGTCGCCGTCGATGCGGGTCATCAGCTTCCCACGATAGGGGCCTGCGGCCTCGTCCGCGATCTGGAGCAATTCCGCCCGCTTCGTTTCCGGCAACGAAGTGATGGTCCAGCTGATCTCGTAAGGAAAATAGCGTGAGGCCCAGTGATCGTGGAGCCGCTTGGTGCCGACGATTGCGGCGCACAGCAGCAGGGTGGCCAAGCCCACCCCAAGTTTGCGAATCATTCGCGGCGTTCCCGCTTCACGGGGACCTGGAAAACAGAAATGAAACATCGGGGCACAGAATAACAACACGCTCGCGAAGACAACTGGCTGATAGATCGGCAGCACGCGGCCTGGGTTGGTGAGCGTGTCTGAGATCATTGAAACAACAGGGAATCCAGTAACAAAGAGAACAGGAGGCCAGAAGGTGAGGCCGAGCAGGAGTTTTCTTCCGGCGATCCCTTGGCGGCCGCGCTTGATCTTGAAGAGATTCCACAATCCCAGGACCAAGCCGCAAAAGAAGAGGGCCAGCCCGAATCCGAACCACAGATTGAGAAAAATCCGAAGTCCGGTAGAAACATTAAGCGCCATGTATTGTGCGCGAAAGGTGAGCAGTCGCCAGAAGTAATCTCCCATCCCTTCTGGAAGTGACATGATGAGCAATGCGATCGCCATCACGCCTGCGATCAACATTAGTATAGGCAGTTTGACACACCAGGGCAGTCCGGTGGGTGGCGCGCTGGAACTTCCGTTTTTGGCCATCGGTGCGCTTTCCGATTTCTCCACTCCCGCCCTCAACGCGTCCGCGCTCTGATAGCGCTTCTCCCGTTCTTTCTCCAAGGTCCGGAAAACGACTTCATCCAACCGCGGATCGCTGGCGGATTTCTCGCTCGGCGCGGGGAAGCGGCCTAACGGCAACTCGCCGGTTAGCATCTCGTAAAACACGACGCCCAGGCTGTAGAGGTCGGCGCGGTGATCGACGTCCTGCGGGCGCTCGATTTGCTCCGGGGCGATGTAGGCGGCGGAGCCGAGCACGCTGCCAGTTTTAGTTAGTGTGAACTCTGCCCCGTCATCGCCGGTGATCCGGGCGATGCCGAAATCGGCGATTTTCACGCGGCCGCGGGTGTCTAGCAGGATGTTCTCCGGTTTGATGTCGCGGTGGAGGACGCCGTGGTCATGGGCGTATTGCAGGGCGGCGCAGAGGTCGGGAATCAAGGCCAGCGCCTGGGCCGGGGTGAAACGGGCGGCTTGCATCGCCTGGCGCAGGTTCACGCCGTCCACGTATTCCATCGTCAGCCAGAAGAAGCCGCCGGTTTCGCCGAAATCATGGACGGCGACAATGTTCGGATGGCCGAGTTTCGCGAGTGCGCGAGCTTCGCGCGAAAAGCGCTCAGCGAAGCCCGGATCGTGATCGAGGCCGGGCAGCAGGATTTTCAGGGCGAGCAGGCGGTCGAGCTGCGGCTGTCGGATTTTGTAAACGACTCCCATGCCGCCGCGGCCGATGCATTCGTGGATTTCGAACTGCGGAAACGCGGATTGGATTTCCTCAAGCGAGGGAACTCCGGGTGGATCGGTTTCGCCGGAAGCTCCGAGAAGCACGCAGGCGGGACACAAGCCGCCGGGTGCGTCCGAGGGCAGGGGGCGGTGGCAGGAGGGGCAGTTTTGAGCAGTCACACGATATCCTGACGGAAACTAGCACGCCGGTTACAAACATTGACACAGGATTCGTGGCGGTGGTTTTCAACCCCCATGCCTTTTCAATCCTATTGGGTCGGACGGTTGGAAACCGTCGCCACGTTCTGGAAAATTTCGATCTTCGCGGCGTTCGCCTGGCGGAGGGACTTGCGGAAGGCTTCGGTGGCCTGGCGGCGCTTGATGGCTTCGAGGGCGGCGAGGATTTCGGGTTTCGCCTGTTCGAAAGTGCGAGGCTCGGCGGGTTTGCGGCCGGTGACTTCGACGAGATGCCAGCCGAGACGGGTGCGGAGGAGGGTCGGTTGGTTGGCAGACAGTGAAAAAACCGGAGCGCCGAAATCGGCGGGTAGGCGGTCGCGGGTCATCCAGCCGAGCGCGCCGCCACGGTCCTTGGTGGCCGGGTCCTGGCTGATTTCCCTGGCGAGGGTAGCGAAGTCCTTCTTCTTCCCGGTGAGTTCGATTAGCACCGCGTCGAGTTTCTGCTTCGCCTCTTCCGGCGGGTGATTGAGTGTGGGAAGGAAGATGTGACGGACTTCGATCCGTTCGGGCAGGGAAAGGGTCTTTTTATATTCATCAAACCATTTGCGGGCTTCGTCGTCGGTGACCTGGATGGACGGGCGGATCCGCGCTTCGATGAGTTTTTCCTGCCGGATGCGGGCGGCCAGCCTCTCGCGGAGGTCTTTCTCACTGGCGATGCCCTGCGACTTCATCGTGGTTTCCAGTGCGCCCTTGCTTTCGAAGCGGCCGACGAGGCGGCGCAGCCGTTCGTGGATCTCCTCGTCAGTGACGGAAAACTGCAGGGGGCCCGCCTTGACTTGAAGGCGTAACAATTCGTGGTCGATGAGTCCGTCCAGTGCGGCCTTGCGGGCGGTTTCCAGCTCGGCGGGAGTCGCACTGCAGGTAGATTTTCCCTGGAGCCAGAGTTCCTCCCCGACGGCCCGTTCGAGTTGGCTGCGGGTGATCGGCTGGCCGGAAACGCGGGCGGCGAGGCCGGCTTCAGGGGTTCTATATCTGTCGGTGGTCCTGAAGACAGGGCCCTTGAGAATGAAGAGGTCCACTGCCAGATAGGCCATGATCGCGCCAAAGACTGCGAGACGGAGGGCAGATTTACCGGTGGAGGTCATGCAATGCGGTGTGAAGCCAGTGAAGCGGATTCGAATAAGCGAGGCTGTTTTTTGATGAATGGCAATTGATCGGTTCGGACGACAGCCCAACTCTTGTGCTCGATTCGGCCCACACCAAGACAAAACCTTCTTGGCAATGCGGACGGGAAAGCTAGCCTCGCCGCAACTGATCCGATGTCCCCTGGAAAACCACTGATGGTTTTGATTGCGACCCCTGCGAGCCGTTGTGGGTTTTCTGTCAGGCACAGCGCCGTCAATCACGATAGAAAATCAAACCGCCGGGACAGCCGGATTCCTGACCGGGCACATTCCAGCAAAAATTCATCCCCAACAAAACAACGCCATGAATGCCAAACTGATCCGCCTCGCCCTCATCGCCGCCACTTTCGCCCTTCTGCCGGGTTGTGCGACCAATGACCCTGTCACCCTCAACAATGCGGCCAACACCAGTGCTTCGCAACTGACACGCGATTCACGGGCGGCGCTGGCCTCGCTCTATTCGCAGCAACCGGGTGCCAGGGCGCTTGGCCGGCAAGCCCGGGCGATCATCGTCTTCCCTTCCATCACCCGCGCGGGCTTCGTCTTCGGCGGCCAGGCCGGAAACGGCACGATGTTCAACAACAACGGCAGTGTCGCCGGACATTTCCAAACTACTTCCGCCTCCTGGGGCTTGCAGGCTGGAATCCAGACCTTCGGTTATGCGCTGTTTCTGATGGACAGCGATGCGATCCGCAATGTCAACCGCAGCGGTGGTTGGGAAATTGGCGGCAGCCCGAGCCTTGTCATCGTCGATCGCGGCATGGCTGGATCGCTAACAACCACCAGCCTCAACCGTGGCACTTACGCGGTGTTCTTCGACCAGAGGGGGCTGATGGCGGGCGTGGGGCTGCAAGGCTCCAAGATCACGCGCATCAATCCCGGACGGTGATTGGCCTTTGATCCTTCCGATGATCTAGCAGATCCCGCCGTCCTCCATCGCCGTGAACTTCAAATCAACCGTAACGCGGCTCAATCCCCACCTGAGTATCCCTTGCCTGCTGCCGGCCGCGGTTTTCCTGGCCGCGTCGCTGACTCCTTCGCTGATTCCGCGGCCGATGCTGTTGCAGGCAGTCCTGTCCGGCCTGTCGTTTGCGGTCGGTTACGGACTGGGTGCGGGCTGGATCGCGCTGTGGCATTACCTCGGACTGCCCGCTTTCCGCGGGAGGGTTGCGCGGACAGCGGGGATCATCGCGGCGGTGATTTGCGGGTCGTTGGTGGTGGCCAGTCTGTGGCACACGGTCCACTGGCAGAATTCCCTGCGGGAAATCATGGGCATGGAAAAAGTCCCGGGACTCCAGCCTTTCCTGCTGGTGCCGGTGGCCGTGGCGACCTTTTTCCTGCTGCTCGCGCTGGCCCGGCTTTTCCGCTGGCTCTCGGTGCGGGCGTCGCGAAGCCTGGCGCGTCACGTGCCGCCCAGGGTTTCCTTCGTGGTGGCGGTGGTCGTCACGACCCTGTTGTTCTGGTTTGCCATCAATGGCTTGCTTTTTGGTTTCCTTCTGAGAGTCGCGGACCGCTCGTTTCAGGAAATCGACGCACGGATCGACGACGGTCTCCCGCGACCGACACTTGCGAGCCAGACGGGAAGTCCGGAGTCGCTCGTCGACTGGCGTGACCTGGGAAACCAGGGCCGGAATTTCATTTCCGGATGCCCGACTGCTGCGGAATTGGAGGAGTTCTTCGGCGCTCCGGTCATGGCACCCGTGCGGGTTTATGTCGGTCTGAATTCGGCGGACAGCCCGGAAGAGCGGTCCCGGATGGCGCTCGCGGAGTTGAAGCGCGCGGGTGGCTTCGAGCGCTCCGTGCTGCTGCTCGTCACGCCCACCGGTACCGGTTGGGTGGACCCGGCAGGGCAGGATCCGGTGGAGTATCTTCACCGGGGCGACATCGCCACCGTGACTGTCCAGTATTCCTATTTGAACAGCCCGCTCGCCCTGATGACGCAGGCGCAATACGGGGCTGAAACGGCGCGCGCCCTGTTTCAGGAAATATACGGCCACTGGCGTTCGCTGCCGTCCGAAACAAGGCCGCGGCTCTATCTGAACGGGCTGAGCCTGGGTTCGCTCAACTCCGATCTCTCGTTCGACTTTTATGACATCATCGACGAACCGTTTCACGGCGCGTTATGGAGCGGCCCGCCATTCCGCCACGAAACCTGGCGGGATGCGACCGCCCGCCGCGATCCGGGCACGCCGGCATGGCTGCCGGAATTTCGGAAAGGTTCCGTAGTTCGCTTCATGAAGCAGGGCGGTGTGACAGGTGGAAAAGACAATCCCTGGGGGAAATTCCGAATTCTCTTCCTCCAGTATCCGAGCGATCCCATCACCTTTTTCAGCCCTGCGACGGCATGGCGCGCTCCGGACTGGATGGACCAACCACGCGGCAAGGATGTTTCGCCCTCGTTGCGGTGGTTTCCGGTGGTCACCATGCTGCAACTGGCCATCGACATGGCGGTGGGCACCGCGCCGGAAGGTTTCGGCCACACGATCGCGGCGACCGACTACATCGACGCTTGGCTCGCGCTGACGGAGCCGCCGGGATGGGACGAGGTCGGGCTTGCGAGATTGCGCGCCTTTCTGGAAGCAAGGGAAGAGCCGGACAAATGAGCGGCGGAATGCCGCGGCGTATGCTCGTGTCATTTTTCGGAAATCGGGTCGAAGGGCAGGGATCCTGGTGGCTAACAATCGTTCGCCACGACCCCGCTAGCAGTCACGAACGACCCATCGGGTTCGATGTAGGGTCCATCAGTCAATCGTCAGGCGAAGGAAGGGTGAAACCCGTCACCGGAGCACACTATCAGGCTGGCTTCAGGTGCGATCGCAGGCATCGGCGTCCTGTCGGATCCCATCTGCCAGGTGATGGCTGGATCTGGACACCGCTTCCATGAGCGCTCTACCATCTTGCTAACCAGCACGGAACACGGCGACGGTGGATGCCAATTCGACGTCCTTGCCCACGGGCGTTTTCCAGGAGGGAAATTCGCTTCTGAAAGTCCACCTGTGGGTTTTCAAAAACGTCTGAACTTCAAGCTTGTCAGACGAGAGACGCCTTTACTAATTTCCAGCCTTACCTCGTCGTAAAACGTGGAGAATTTTCACAGCCGTGCAGGACGGTTTTTGTAGAATATCCTGATAGTTAGGAAGTCTCGACATCTCAGGAAACAGACCATGACAACCCCAGGAACTACCAGCAACCCCTTGGATGCGCCCTATGTCTCTACCGGCCACCTGCCACCTGCGGAAATGGTCGCTTCGCTTGTCGCCGAGGCACACAACCGGTTCAAGTCCGACACCACGGGTAAAAATTCACAGGTATACCCGGCTCTGGCGCGGGTGCCCGGCGAGTTGTTCGGGATCTGCGTGGTGGGCACAAACGGGATGGTTCATTCGGTAGGCGACGCGGAGTATGAATTCACCATCATGAGTGTCTCCAAGCCGTTCATTTTCGCTTTGGTCTGTGAGGCGCTTGGTGTTGAGGACGTCAGGCAGAAAATCGGGGTGAACGCGACCGGGCGGGCATTCAACTCGCTCGAAGGCATCGAACGCGGCCCCGGCGGGCAGACGAATCCAATGGTGAACTCCGGGGCGATCGCCACCACCAGCCTCGTGCCGGGCAATACCTTCGAGGACAAGTGGAAATTCATCCATGAGGGTCTATCGAAATTCGCCGGCCGGACCCTGCCGCTCAACGAGGAAGTCTATGTGTCCGCGACGGAAACGAATTTCCGCAACCAGAGCATCGCCCGCATGTTGCAGAGCTTCGGAAGGATTTACGATGATCCGGCACAGGCTGTGGATCTCTATACCAAGCAATGCGCGCTCAATGTCAGCGCCAAGGACCTCGCCGTCATGGGAGCCACTCTGGCAGACGGGGGAGTGAACCCGATTACGAAGGAGCGGGTGGTCGACGCCAGCGTCTGCCACTACGCGTTGGCCGTGATGACGACCGCGGGCTTGTATGAAACGTCGGGTGACTGGCTCTTCGACATCGGCCTGCCGGGCAAGAGCGGCATCGGTGGCGGAATCGTCACCGTCTCGCCGGGAAAAGGCGGACTTGGCACGTTTGCCGCACCGCTCGATGCCGCCGGCAACAGCGTGAAGGGCCAGCTCGTCGCGAAATTCCTCTCTCAAAGCCTTGGCATGGACCTTTTCGTCTCCAAACCTGAAGTCTGATTTTCCCAGGCAGCCTCCCCGTCCTTCCAACTAACTGATATTAACATGAGCGCAAAAACCACGCCTAACACCGGAACGGATCGAGAGCCGCAGGAATCCTGGTTGCCGATGGTGGTCATTGCCATGGGCCAGATGCTGATGTCCTTCAATGTCGCGGCCCTGCCGGTCTCCATGGGTGGCATGGTCAAAAGTTTCAACACGGCGCCCACCACGATCGGCACGGCGATCGTGATGTATTCGCTCGGTGTTTCAGGCTTCGTGATGCTCGGCGGCAAGCTCGGCCAGCGTTTCGGCTCGAAAATTTTCTTCCAAGTGGCGGTGGCACTCTTCCTCGCGGCGATGATCATCATGGTCGTCAGCCCGACTGCGACGGTGATGCTGGCGGGACAGGCCTTGGCCGGATTCGCGGGGGCATCGCTGGTGCCCTCGCTGGTAGCACTGATCGCGAACCACTACAAGGGCACCCAGCAGGCGAAGGCCGTCGGGTTGCTCGGCTCGGCGCGGGCCATCGCCGGGGTGCTGGCGTTTGTGATCGTCGGCTACGTGGCGATGATCAACTGGCGCCTGGCGTTCGGTCTCCTGATCGCCCACGCGTCCGTCCTGCTGCTGCTCAGTTTCAAACTCAAGCCGTCCACGCCGAATCCGGCGGTGAAAATCGATGTCCTCGGAGTGATCCTGTCCGCCGTGGCAGTGATTCTCATCAGCTTCGGATTCAACAATCTGCGCAACTGGGGGATGACGCTGGCAAGGCCCGCCGCGCCGTTCGACCTGTTTGGCGTGTCGCCGGCCCCGTTGATGATCGCAGTCGGCATCGTCATTTTCATGGCGTTCTTCCTGTGGAGCCACAAGCAGGCGACCAAAGGGAAAACCCCGCTGTTGGCGCTTCAAGTCATCGACTCGCCGAAGGAATGGGCGGCCGTCCTCGCGCTTTTCCTCATCGTCATGGTGGAAGCCGCCATCAACTTCACGGTGCCGCTTTACATCCAGATCATTCAGGGTCGCACCAGTGCGGCGACCTCGGTGGCAATGATGCCATTCATGTTGACGGTGTTTTTCACCGCGATCCTGATCGTCAAGCTTTACGGCAAACATGCGCCGCGGACGATCGCTCGCTGGGCATTCACCCTGGTCGCCGTCGGCGCGCTGTGGCTCGCGTTTGTCGTGAGCAACGACTGGAGCGTCTTTCCGGTCATCATCGGCCTGGTCACGGTGGGGCTTGGACAAGGTGCGTTGGTGACCCTGCTCTTCAACGTGCTCGTCACCTCGTCGCCCAAGGAACTGGCGGGCGATGTAGGCGCGCTGCGTGGCGTGACGCAGAACCTCGCCGCAGCCGTGGGCACGGCCGTCATGGGCACACTGGTGGTCGGCGTCCTGAGCGCGGGGATCATGAACCGTGTGACGGACAATCCGTTGATCACGGCCGAAATGAAGGCGGAGGTGGATCTGGACAGCATCAATTTCCTCAACAATGACCGGTTGAAAGAGCGCTTTGAGGCATCCAACGCCGCGCACGAGCAGATTGCCGAGGCAGTGCGCATCAACTCGGAAACCCGCCTGCGGGCGCTCCAAATCGGCTTCTTCGTCCTCGCGAGCATGGCGCTCTTCGCCATTGTTCCTTGCGGCTGGCTGCCGGATTACCGGCCCGGGGAACTGCCTCGTCCGAAATCCAAATGATCTAGCGGAAATTACTTCATGAAGCATCGACTGTCTCCTCGTAAAACTCTCGGCCGCTGTCTCGCGGCTTCTTTGGTCTGCGTCCTCGCCGGCGGCGGCTGCTCGCGCAAGGCAGCGCCCGCCGCGGAAGTGGCCCGGCCGGTCAAAACCATGATCGTCACCCAAGGTGGGGATTCCCGCTTGCGGACATTTCCCGGCCGGGTTGAGGCCTCGAAACAGGTGGAACTCACGTTCCAGGTTTCAGGCCTCATTGTGAGCCTGCCAGTGCGTGAAGGCCAGAAAGTCGTCAAGGGAGACGTCGTTGCGCAGCTCCGGCAGGATGATTTCAAAGCCCGGCTCGCCGCGCTGCAAGGCCAGCTCGACCGCTCGCGCGCAGACCTTCAGTCCTTGCTGGGAGGCGTCAGACCCGAGGAGCGTTTACGGCTTGAAGCGCAGCTGCGTTCCGCCGAGGCGACACTCGCGAATGCCCGTTCCGAGTTCCGCATGGCGGACCAACTCATCCGGACGCGGGCGATTTCCCGCTTGGAATTCGAACGTGCGGAAACGGCTGTCAACGTCGCGCAGGAGAGTCAGGAAGCCGCCCGCCAGACCCTCGAAGCGGGACTCATCGCCCGTGAGGAAGACGTCCAGGCGATGGAAGCCGTGGTCCGTGGCCTGGAGGGCCAGGTCGTCGAGGCCAATCTTCAATTGGAGGACTCCACCCTGCGGGCTCCTTACGACGGGGTGATCGCCCAGCGCTTCGTGGAACAAGGGCAGAACGTCCGCGCGCAACAACCGGTGGTGCAGTTCCAGAACGTCGCGGAAATCGACATCGTCGTGGACGTGCCTGAGGCGGTGATGGTGGCGGATCTTCGGGCTGCGGACATTTTGAAATTGGAAGCGGAATTCAGCGCAGCCCCGGGCTTGCGTTTTCCCGTTTACATCAAGGAAATCGCCCAAAGGGCGGATCCGGTGACGCAGACCTTCGGGATCCGGGTGGCCATGCAGGTGCCTGAAGGGATCAACCTGCTGCCGGGAATGTCGGCGACCGTGTCAATGACTTACCGGCGAGCCAGCATCCTTGGTGGCCGGATCAAGGTGCCTGTCTCCGCGGTTTTCAAAACCCCTTCCGGAGAGCAAGTGGTCTGGGTGCTCGGTCCTGATTCTACGGTGAACCGCCGGGCGGTGACCCTGGGCGAGCCCGGCGGGAGCCGCGTCGATATCGCGAGTGGTCTCGAATCCGGCGAGCGTATCGCCGTGGCTGGAGTGGCGTCCCTGCGGGATGGCATGAAAGTGCGTGATCTAGGAGACGGTCTCGGAGGTGGACAGCCATGAATCCAGGCGAGCTGTCGGTCAAATACAACCGCGTGATCCTGGTCGCCATGGCGATGGCGATCATCGGCGGAATTCTTGCCTATCTGAATATCGGGCGTCTCGAAGATCCCGAGTTCACGATCAAACAAGCCCTCATCATCACGCCCTACCCGGGTGCCAGTGCCGAGGAAGTGGCGCAGGAGGTCAGCAATCCCATCGAAATCGCCTGCCAGCAGTTGCCCCAGCTCGACTATGTGAGATCCGAGTCCTCGCGCGGGCGCTCGGTGGTCTCCGTCAATATCAAGGATGAGTTCGACAAGGTGCGCATTCCCCAGGTGTGGGACGAGTTGCGGCGCAAGGTCGCGGACGTGCAGGCGCAACTGCCGCCCGCCGTGCGTGGCCAATCCATGGTGGTGGACGACTTCGGCGACGTGTATGGCATCTTCTTCGCGGTGACGGGCGATGGCTTTTCCTTCCCGGAGCAGCGTCGTTACGTTGAATTCCTGCGCCGCGAACTGCTGCAGGTGGAAGGGGTGAAAAGCGTAGCGTTGTTCGGCGAGCAGCGTGAGGTCGTCTTCCTTGAAATCTCCCGGCAGCGGCTGTCCCAGTTAGGACTCAACGAAGAGCTGATTTATGACAAGCTCCAGGAGCTGAACATCGCCGCGGACGGCGGCCGTATCCGCGTCGGGGACCAGCACATTCCTCTCGATCCGACGGGTGCGTTCGCCTCCGCGGATGAAATGCTCGAACTGGTGATCGGATCGGATCAATCGGGTCGGCAGCTCCGGTTGCGCGACATCGCGACCGTGGAGCGCGGCGACCAGGATCCGCCACGGCGGCTGCTTCGCTACGACGGCAAGCCGGCGATCGGTCTTGGCGTTTCCAGCGTGCCGGGCGGTAACGTCGTGAAGATGGGCGAAGCCATCCGCAAAAGGCTCGACGAGCTGAAGGTCAACCAACCGGTCGGCATGGAGATCGGTGAGATCAATTTCCAGCCGGAGGCCGTTTCCAGCGCCGTCGGCGAGTTCATGTTCAACCTCGGCAAGGCGGTGACCATCGTCTTCGTGGTGCTGATCTTCGCGATGGGCCGCAAGACCGGGTTCATCATCGGGCTCGTGCTGTTCATCACCATCATGGCGACCTTCCTGGTCATGTACATGAAGGGCGACATTCTGATGGAGCGGATTTCCCTCGGTGCGCTCATCATCGCGCTGTGCATGCTCACGGACAACGCCATCATCGTGATTGAGGGCATCAAGGTCGGAATCGAATCGGGTAGAAACAAAATCGAGGTCGTCCGCGAGGTCGTAGGCGAGAACCAGTGGCCGCTCTTCGGGGCGACGGCCATCGGTGTGATCGCCTTCGCCGCGATCGGACTTTCAGAGGACTCGACCGGGGAATACACCAATTCGCTGTTCTGGGTGATCCTGATCGCGTTGAGCTTGAGCTGGATCTCATCGGTCACGGTCACACCGTTGCTCAGCTACATGATGTTCAAGCCGCTTCCCGGCAGCAAGAAGACTGAAGATGAGGATCCTTACAAAGCCCTGCCCTTCCAGATCTATCGAAAAATTCTGGTTCTGGCGTTGCGTTTCCGCTGGGCCGTCGTGATCCTCTGTGTGTTGATGTTTGTCGCGTCGATTTTCGGTTTCCGGAAGGTGGATCAGAGCTTTTTTCCTCCAGCCACCCGGCCCCAGTTCATGGTGGATGTTTACCTGCCCGCCAGCAACCACATCCGCGAGACGGAGTCATTTGCCGGCGAGATCCAGCGCTTTGTCCAGGAGCAGCCGCACGTCACCAACGTCACCACTTTCGTCGGCGGCGGAGGATTGCGTTTCCTGCTGGTCTATTCCCCGGAAAACGAGAATCCGGCTTTCGTCCAGTTCCTCGTGGATGTGGATGACCCGGGCAAGATCTCGGACCTGATCGCGAAAATCCAGAAACGGTTGGACGAGAACTACCCGAACGCCAACGCCATCGCCAAGAAGTTCATGCTCGGACCCGGCGAAGGTGGACGCGTGCAAATGCGTTTCCAAGGACCGGATTCCGCGAAACTGCGGGAACTCGGCGACCAGGCGGTGAAGATTCTGGAAGACGATGGCCAGGCAGTCTGCGTGCGCAACGACTGGCGCGAACAGGTCAAGTCGATCCGGCCCGACCTGTTGGATTCCCAGGCGCGCCGCAACGGCATCACCCGGGTTGAGGTGGCTCGGACGCTCCAGACCAGCTTCGAGGGCCGTCCGGTTGGCTTCTATCGGGAGCCGGGCAATGCCGGTGTGGGTATCTTCCCTCAAGAGACACGCTTCCTGCCCATCATCGCCCGGCCTCCAATTTCGGAACGTAACGATGTGGGTTCAATCAACAGCCTGCAGATCTGGAGTCCCGTCGCCGGACGGATGATCCCATTGAACCAGGTCACGTCGGGCTCCGAGATCGTATGGGAGGACCCGGTAGTAATGCGCCGCGACCGTTTCCCGACCCTCACCGTGCATGCCGACCCGCGTTCGGGGCTGCCCAGCCAATTGCGCGACCGGGTGAAGGAGAAGATCGAGGAAATTCCCTTGCCCCCGGGATATTCAATGGAATGGGGTGGCGAGCATGAGGATTCCACCCAGGCCCGCGCCGCCCTGGCCGAGTCACTGCCTTACGTGTTCGCGCTGATGGTTTTCATCGTGGTGTGTCTCTTCAACTCGATACGGACCACGGTGCTGATCTGGTTGATCATCCCGCTTTGCATCATCGCCATCACCGTGGGACTTCTGCTCACCGGGATGCCGTTCGGCTTCATGGCCACGCTCGGTGTGCTGGCACTTGGTGGTGAGTTGATCAAGAACCAGATCGTGGTTCTCAGCAAGGTGCTTACCCTTATCAGCAAGGGCACGCCGCCCTATCAGGCACTATTGGATGGTGGCACCGCCAAAATGAGGCCCGTCTGCATGGTGGTGCTAACGACCGTGCTGGGGATGATCCCGATGCTGACGGATCCGTTTTTCGGGTCGATGGCCGTCTGCATCATGTTCGGTCTAACGTTCGCCGCCATTCTCTCGCTGATCGTCACCCCGGTGCTCTACGCCATTTTCTTCAGAATCAAGGAACCGACCTGAACTAAACTCCCCAACTAACAAACCATGGACACGACACACGCGGAAAAAGAGGGCGATGGCTTCATGAAGCGCATGCTGGACGTTGTTGAGAAGGCGGGGAACAAGGTGCCGCATCCGGTGATGATCTTCCTGTTCCTCATCGTGGTGGTCCTCATCCTGTCGCACATCCTGCATTTCGCCGGAGCTTCGGTGGTCCAACAGAGTGTGGATCCCCAGACGGATACTTTGGTTTCCACGACGGTCGTTGCCCGCAGTTTGCTGACGACCGAGGGAATCCGCTTCATTTATACTTCCGTGATCCCGAACTTCATGAGCTTCACGGCGGTGGGGTTGATTATCGTGGCGATGATCGGCGTCGGCGTGGCTGAAGCATCCGGCCTGATCAAGGCGCTGATTCGCAAGCTCGTCGCCGTCTCGCCGGGTTGGGCGATCGCCTACATTCTGGTGCTGGTGGGCATCCTGTCGAGCATTGCTGCGGATGCGGGTTATCTCGTGCTTATTCCTCTCGCCGGTTCGGCTTTCCTCAGCGTGGGCCGACATCCACTGGCCGGTCTGGCGGCCGGCTTTGCGGCCGTTGCGGCTGCGTTCACGGTGAACATGCTTATCAAGCCGCTCGACGCCGTTCTCACCGAGTTCACGAACGACGCCATCCATCTGGTCAATCCAGCACTCTCCATCGATCTAACTGCAAACCTCTGGTTCTCCATGGTTTCGGTCATCGTTCTGACGTTTGTGATCACCATCGTGACCCAGCGGGTGATCGAGCCACGCCTGGGCAAATACAATCCGGCAAACGCCGGGGACCTTTCCGGAACACCGGAATGCGTGGAGGCCTCGGCGCTTGGCGACGAGTCACGCGGATTGAAATTCGCCGGCGTGGGATTGGTTGCCGTACTCATCGGTTTGGCATTCCTCACGCTTCCGTCCTGGGCGCCCCTGCGCAACCCGGATACCGGCGCGCTGATCGGCACTTCGCCGTTCATGAACGGCCTGATTGCGGTGATCATGGTGCTCTTTTTCGTCACCGGCGCCGCGTATGGATTTGGTGCCCGGACGATGAAAAACAGCACCGATATCATCAAGGCGATCGAGAAGGCGGTTGCCGGGCTCGGCAGCCTGATCTTCCTGTTGTTCATCCTCAGCCAGTTCATCGCCTACTTCAACTACAGCAACATCGGCACGATCATGGCGGTGTCGATGGCGGACGTGCTGAAGAACGCCAGCGTGCCGGCTCTGGTGCTTTTGTTAGGCTTCATCGTGGTCGTCAGCATCATCGACATCCTCATCACCGGAGCCATTGCGAAATGGGCGTTGTTCGCTCCCATCTTCGTGCCGTTGCTCGTGCAACTCGGAGTGGCTCCTGAAGCCGTGTTGGCAGCCTATCGGGTCGCGGATTCTCCGATGAACGTGATTTCCCCCCTCAACGCCTATTTCGCGCTGGTGGTGGTTTTCGCCCAAAAATACGATCCCAAGGCGGGAGTCGGGACAATCATCGCCCTGATGATCCCGTATGTCGTCGCGATCTATGTCGTCTGGACTTTGCTCTTCATCGCCTGGTTCCTGCTAGGCCTCCCCTGGGGATTGAATTGAGAGAATCCCGATGACCTCCAAGGCTGACAACAAGGGAGATGCAAATAAGGCGAATGCGGTAACCGCATCGCGGGCCGCTCCGCCGTCGGTGGACACGGCGGTTCTGCTGGAGTTCATGTTCCGTCTCGGGCAAGCCTACCTCGCCTGCGGCGAGCAGACGGCAAAGGTGGAGTTGATGCTGCGGCGCACCGCCACGGCGTATGGGATGAGAAATGCTCGGGTCGTGGCGTTTCCGACGGCAATCTTCATTTCACTCCAGGACAGCAACGGCGAGCGGGTGACACTGGCGCAGTGCGAGACGAATCTGCTGCGCCTGGATCAAATGGCGGATTTTTATGCGCTCGGGGAGGCTGCGCAAAAGGCCAGGTTGGATTTGCGGGAAGGTTTGGACCGTCTCGCGGCGATCCGACGCCAGAAACCTCGTTTCGGGAAAATGGGTTTTGTCCTGGGACACGCTATCCTTACCATCGGCCTTGCATTCGTTTTGATGCCGACGGTCGCGAACATCATGGCGGCGGTCGTGTTGGGGCTGATTGTCGGGTTGCTCAAGCTTACCAGCCGGGGGGGCACGTTGACGTCCTTGCCGCTGCCCGTGACCTCGGCGGCCACGGTATCCGCCCTGGTTTTTCTAGCAATCCGCTATGGTTTGGCCGTCGATCCGGTGCATGCGATCGTGCCGCCGCTTGTCACGTTTCTGCCCGGAGCCATGCTCACCCTCGGGATGGTGGAGCTCGCCTATGGCGACATGGTGAGCGGATCAAGCCGGCTGATTGCCGGTCTGGTCCAACTCCTTCTGCTGGCGTTCGGGCTCGGCGTTGGCGCTGGATTGGTGGGTTACCGGCCCGAGTATCTCATGCACTCGGCCTCCCATTACATCCAAGTGCCGTTTGCGGCGTTGGTGGGTGTCCTGGTGTTCGGCCTGGGGGTCTACCTGCATTTTTCGGCACCGAAAAACTCGCTCCAGTGGTTGATTCTGGTGCTGCTTCTGGCGTTTGGATCCCAGCGGCTCGCGACGATTTTCATCAGCAGCAACATCAGCGGATTCTTCGGAACACTCGTCGCGACCCCGCTTGCCTATTTGATCCAGCTCCGTTTCAAAGGCCCGCCCGCGGCGGTGACCTTTCTCCCCAGCTTCTGGTTGTTGGTTCCAGGGGCTCTCGGCCTGCTGAGCGTCACCCAGATGATGAGCGATCGCACCGCCGGGTTGGAGGGCATCGTCAGCGTGATGTTCGTCATCGCTTCGATCGCGCTAGGCACCTTGGTTGGAGCTTCACTTTATCGCGGGCTGACGGAAACCTTCGGCGCGTGGCAGTTGCAAATCGGGCGTGTCGGGTCCTTTTTCCGGCGCAATGACGAACGTTGATCACCCGCGCTCATATTGCTGCTTGCGCTGTTGAAGTCATTCTCGAAGAATCCTCGTGCTAATAACATGATTTGAACTGAACCACAGGATAGAACCTACAACCCAACCTACAAATGCTCCACGTTGACATACCCACCCAAGCCGAACTTCTCGCACTGGCCGTTGAACGGACACCCGCATCCGTTTCCATCTACCTGCCGACCACTCCGGTATCGGGTGAGATATCCGGGGACCGGACGGTGTTGAAGAATCTCACGAAAGAAGCAATCGCCCAACTGGTGGAAGCGGGCCACGACAAGCGTGAAGTGAGTGCCATCGAGGAGTCGTTGGAAGATCTTGTCGAAGACGAGAGTTTCTGGCGTTTCCAAGCGAACAGCCTGGCGGTTTTCGCCACGCCGACCTCCGTGAAAACCTTCAGGGTGCCGAACACGCTCAGTCCGATGGCGGAAGTGGCGGATCGGTTTCATCTGAAGCCGCTGTTGAGGGCGGTGACCTTCCCGAATGTCGCCTATGTGCTCGCGCTTGCGGAAGGTTGCGTAAGACTCATCGAGGTTTCGCCGGACCAAGCTCCGGTCAATGTCGATGTGCCGGGCATGGCGGAGAGCGCGGCCCAGGCGTTAGGGCTCTCGTCGCTGGGGGTGCGCACCCAAAGCCGGCGCTCCGATTCCGCTTCGGGCCAGCGCGGCATGCGCGCCGAGTTCTGCCGTGCGGTGGATCGTTCGCTCCGTGGCGTGCTGGCTGGACAAGATGTCCCGCTTTTCCTGGCAGCGGATCCAATGCTGAATTCAATCTATCGTTCCGTGAACAGCTATCCGCATCTCGTTTCATTCGGAATCTCCACCCCCGGAGACATGAGCGACTCGGAAGTCGCCACCGCGGCGCGGGAGCTGTTGGATCAACTTCACGCCGAAGAAATCACGGCCTTTCATGAACTGTATGCCGCACGTGAAAACAGTGGCAGGGCAACGACCGACGTCGCCCAAGCGGCGCGGGCCGCCACCCACGGAGCTGTCGCCACGCTCTTGGTCGACATCGATGCCACGGTGTCCGGAACGGTCGACGACCAAAGCGGAGCGGTTACTTTCGAAACCTCGGGAACTGCATCCAACTACGGGGTGATCGATGAAATCGCCCGGCGCGCGCTACTCACCGGGGCCAAGGTGCTCGCGGTTCGCGCCGCCGATCTGAAGGGATCGACCGGGCTCGCCGCCATCCTGCGGTTTCCGATCTGATTTTTGAAAGTCAGTCAGGCGTCGCCCCCGGAAGGGCGCGACGCCTGGGTGTTGGAATCACTCCGCTCCCTTTTGGTTGAAGCATCCCGGTTAGATCCGGGGACTGGATCAAACTACGCCTTCGGCGCATCAAGAGCGGCTTGCAGCTTAGCTTCGTCCTCATGGAAGAGGGATGTCTTGAGAATTGTGTCGCCGGTGCCTTTCACTTCCTCAAAGACCTTGTCGGGCGTGGAATCGCGGACGAGCACGAACAACGCGGAGCTGTTCGATTGCATGGTGGCTGCCAGTTCCTCCATTAACTGGTCGTTGATCTGATATGCGTGTACCATCGTCTTGGTCCTCACCGAAAAGGAACGCGACAACGTGTCTTGGGACTTGGTGCGCGGCTACTTGGATGCCCTTGCAAAAAATTATTCTGCGTATGAAGAGTTGGCGCGGGATCGACGCGCGGAACCCTAAGAGAATCATTAAAAAGAATCTTGGCAAAGCGATCTGGCAAACTAGGGTGACCGAATATGAAAGATCCCAGAACAGTGCTGAGAGTCCAGATCAACATCCACGGTGACAAGGATGTTTCGGAGCAAGTAAGGGCCGAAATCGAGGAAATGTTGCGAGAGAAGCTCGAACGCTTCGGTGACCTGTTCACCCGATTGGAATTGCACATCGCCCGCAACGAAGATGTGAACGTGCGCATGGACATCTACCGCTGCGGCATCGAAGGCCGAGCCGCCGGCAAGCCGCCGATAAAAGTACATCATACCGCCCGCCGCCCCGATCTAGCGGCTGAAGGCGCGGTGGTGAAACTCATCACCGCAACCGAACGCCGGGTGGCAAGAAAGCGCACTGTAAGCCGGAAGGGGCATGTGCTCTAAGACGCATTGCATGCAACATATACTCTGAAAGCGCGTTTCACGCCGAAACGCACTGGCGGGGACTACTTGTAAAGCGGCATCAGCAGCGGAACCAAAATGACCGAGACCACCATCACCACGAGGCTGAAAGGCACTCCGACTTTCACAAAATCACCAAACTTGTAGTTGCCCGGACCGACGACCAGCGTGTTCACCGGCGAGGAAATCGGCGTCATGAAGGCGGTCGACGCGGCGAGCGCGACGATCATCGCGAACGGATAAGGGGATGCGCCCATGTCCTTGGCGATGGCCAGTGCGACCGGAGCCATGAGGACCGCGGTGGCGGTGTTGGAAATGAAAAGTCCCAGCGACGCCGTAATCAGGAAAATACTTCCCAGCACCACATAGGTTCCCGCCCCGCCGATCGCCGCCATCAGACCGTCGGCGGCCAGTTCCACTCCTCCGGTGCGTTGTAGGGCGAGCGAAAAGGGCAGCATGCCGACGATGAGGATCAGGCTTTTCCAGTGGATCGAACCATAGGCGCTGTTGAAATCAATGCATCGCAGCGCGCCCATCAGCATGCAGGCGATCAGCGCGGCTTGGACGTTCGGCACGACACCGCTGATCATCAGTCCCACCATCAGCAGGAGACAGGCGATGGCTTGGGGAGCCTTGCGTGAGGCCGGCAGGACCTCATCCATCTCGGCGGGCAGATTCAGGACGACCAGATGCGAGGGGTCCGTCTGCAATTCACGAATGTGCTTCCAGGTTCCGATCACGAGCAGAGTGTCGCCGACTTTGAGTCGTTCCTCCAGCAGGTTGCCTTCCTGCGCCGTGCTGCCGCGTCGGAGGCCGATCACCGTGAGGTGGTGCTCGGTGCGAAACCGGGATTCGACCACCGTCTTGCCCGCCAGATTCGAATTCGCTCCGAGCATGACTTCCGCCATTCCGATCTCCTGCGAACGATCGGTGAAGTAATCGCCGCTGAGAGGAAGCTCCTCAAGGGCATACTTCTGCCGGACTTCCTCAGCCGATTCCCTGAGCCCGAACACATCCACGAAAAGAATGTCATCGGCCTGCAGGACGGTCGAAGCGGATGGACTGATGATTTTGCTTGAAGACCGGAGACGACGTTCGTTGCGGGCCGTGCGCTCGATGGCAACGATGCTCGCACCGGAGGTGCTGCGCATTTCGACTTCCCCGATCGTCTGGCCGATCAGCGACGAAGCACTTGTCACCCGCACCCGGTGCTCGCGGTGGGCGAGTTTGTATTGTTCCACCCAGTCACGCAAACTCGGTCGGCCTCTGGATTTGCCGCCACCCGCTGAATCGGAGGACAGCCAGCGGCGTGCGAAGAGCATGTAGAGGATTCCCAGAATCAGAATGGGTGCGCCGAAAGGGGTGAAGCTGAAGAAATGAAATCCCTCAGCGCCCTGGCGGGTCAGTTCGCTGTTAACGACCAGATTGGGTGCGGTTCCCACCAGAGTCATCATCCCGCTGATGAGCGCGGCCACGCTCATGGGCATCATCAGGCGGCTGGCCGCCATGCCGGTGCTTTGGGCGATGCGAAGTGCGACCGGGATGAAGATGGCGATGACACCTGTCGAGCTCATCACCGAACCCAGGATGCCCACGGCCAGCATCAGCAGGACGAGTAAGCGTGTCTCGCTGCTGCCGGCCTTGGCCGCAAGCCAGTCGCCCAATCTTTGCGCCACGCCGGTCCGCACCAATCCTTCGCCGATGACGAACAGCGCGGCGATCAGCACGATATTAGGATCGGCGAAACCCGCCAGCGCCTCGCCCATGCTGATCACTCCGGTAAACGGCAGCAGCACGATCATGAGAAGCGCCACGGCGTCCATCCGAGGCTTGTTGATCACGAACATGACCACCGAAGCGATCAGCAGTCCGAGGACGATAAGAAGTTCAGTATTCATAGGCGACAGGAAGAGACGCAAAAAATTCCCGTAAACGAGGTGGCTGTCGAGAATGTTCCCCCGGGAGGAGGGTATGGAGTCCGCTGGATCAACCCACTGCGGCGAGTTCCGGCCACAGGTGCGCGGCCATTTTCATCCCGGCCATGTAGGCGTCGAGCGAGAATTTTTCGTCCGGGGAATGGGCGTTGTCGTCGGGCAGCGCCAACCCGAGCATCAGGGAATCCGCCTTCAGGTGCTGTTTGAATGCCGCGATGATCGGAATGCTGCCGCCCCCGCGGACGAGCACGCATTCGTGACCGAAGCCGGCTTTGGCGGCGCGCATGCAGGCCTGGGCAAGAGTTCCGGTGGGATCCACCATGTAAGGTCCGCCGCCCTGGCCTTCGGTCACGGTGAGTTTCACGGTGGGCGGGCAAATCGCCTTGAGGTGCTTTTTCACCAGTGCGATGATCTTTTTAGGATCCTGATTGGGGACGAGGCGCATGGTGATTTTCGCGCTGGCCCATGAGGGAATGATGGTCTTGCCGCCCTCTCCCTGATAGCCGCTGGTCAGGCCGTTGAGTTCGAACGTGGGCCGCGCGGCGCGCTGCTCGTCCGGAGTGTAGCCGGCTTCCCCGAAAAGGGCTCCCACGCCGACGGACTTCTTGAATTTCGCTTCATTGAACGGCACCTTGGCCATTTGTTTGCGCTCGTAAGCGGAGAGTTTCACCACGTCGTCGTAGAAGCCGGGAATCGTGAAGCTGCCCTTCTTGTTGCGCAGCGAGCCGAGCATCTGGCAGAGCACCATCGCCGGGTTGTCCACCGCTCCGCCGAAGAGGCCGGAGTGCAGGTCGCGGTCCGGACCGTCGAGACGGATTTCTATCGGAGCCATCCCGCGCAGGGAATAACAGAGGGCGGGATGTTTCATGCTGGGGATCTCGGTGTCGGAAACGACCAGGGCCTTGCACGCGAGTTCCTTTGCGTTTTTCGGCAGGAAATCATAGAGAGCCTTCGAGCCGACCTCTTCCTCGCCTTCGATGAGGAAATTCACGTTGCAGGGCAGTTCGTTCCCGGTTTTCAGCCATGCTTCGACCGAGTTGATGTGGGCGAGGTGCTGGCCCTTGTTGTCGCTGATGCCGCGGGCATAGACGTTCCTGCCGACGCGGCGCGGCTCGAAAGGAGGCGAGGTCCATAGTTCTAGCGGATCTGGCGGCTGCACGTCGTAGTGGCCGTAGACGAGAAAAGTCGGCTTCTTCGGATCCTGCTTCGGTGTCTTGGCGATGACCACCGGATAGCCGGTGGTCTTGCGGATGTCCGCCTTCAACCCCGCCTTGACGCATCGGTCGACCAACCACTCCGCACAGCGCTGCATGTCGGCCGCGTGATCGGACTGCGCGCTGATGCTCGGAATGCGGGTGTAAGCGAAGAGTTCTTCGATGAAACGCTCTTCGTTGCTCGTGAGATAATCCAGAACGGCTTTTGGTGTCATGGTGGAAAACATTTATGATTCGTTTTCTTTTCCAGCAATCAAATTTTGGGCAGCTTGCCGAAAACTCGCACAGGGTGATTCCCTAATACAGGTTTACCTAACCGGCAGCGCGGAGGAATCGTCGGAAGTCGATGCCAGGTGGGTCTCGATGCGGGAGAAATGATAGGCCGTGCGGTTGATCCATTGCAACGTGTCCAGCTCTTTCAAAAGCTCGGCGGGATCTGAACCGGCAAGGGCCGCTTCCTGAAGAATGGCCTGCCGCTGGGCCCGATGGAAGGCGGCGGTCTCGGCGGCGAAGGAGTGGATCTCCTGCGTCGGCGGTGAGGTGGCTCCGGCGAGCTGGTTCAGGATTTTTGAAAGGCGGCGTTCCAGGCCGAGGAGTCGGGCCGACCCGGGATGCACCTCCTTCAACTCCACCACGGAGGCAAGTCGCTGGAGATGGTCCATGATGTGGAAATCACTGATGCGGCGGGCTTCGGAGGCTTTGTCCTCGCAGTCCATTTCAATGTCCGATAGATAAGCCAGCACTTCTGACAAGGCGAGATTCACGGAGCTGGTGGTTTGAGTAACGGATTTGTCATCCGTGAGTCCGTCAATGCGCGCGACTACCGTGTTGGCGAGTTCGTCACGGCATTCCCGCAGACTGCGTCCAATGGCTTCCAGTGCGACACATGGAATGGATAGAAGCGACTTGTCGAGAAAGCGGGTGAAGCCGGTTCCGCGATCCGGCAGGATGCGTTCGATCAGCGCACTGTAACGGTTGAGGAATGGCAGGAACAGCGCGACGCCCATGGCGATGAACATCGAGTGAAAGACGGCGAGACTCACCGCGCCTTCCTCAAGTCCCCACCGTCGCTGGGCGAAATCGATGATGCCTAGCAATACGGGCATCAGCAGGAATGCCAGGATGCCGGTCGTGAGGCTGAAGGCGATCAGGGCCAGCGCGGTGCGCTTCACGTGGATCGTGGCCCCGATGGACACGATCCCGGCCTTCACCGTGGTGCCGATGGCCGCACCGATGGCGAGTGCCGCGGCCTGTTCGAAATTCAACGCGCCTGCCGAGAGTGCCATCAGATTGGTCGCCATGACCGCACTGCACGATTGCATCATGACGGTGAGCACGATGCCGATCAGCAGGACCAGAAGCCGTGCTCCGAATGTGCCGGACGGGAGGATGGATAGATCCACCTCCGAGGTCAGTTCGGTCATGCCGGTCTGCAACAGGCCGATGCCGAGGAAGATGAGTCCGAATCCGGCCAAAGCGGTGCCGAGGTAATGGCCCTTTCCCCGGACGAAAAGCCGCGTGGCCGAGCCTGCGGCGATGAAGAACAACGCGTAGGACGAGATGCTCACGCTCAAGCCGAGAACCGAGATGATCCAACCGGTGCTCGTGGTGCCGAGAGCGGAGCCCATCAGAACGCCGACCGACTGGGCGAAAGGCAGGATTCCCGCGCTGACGAATCCAATCGTCATGAGCGTGGTGGCACTGGACGATTGAATAAGCGCGGTGACCGCGATGCCCGAGAAAAACGCGGTGATGGGACGCCGGGTGAACGATAGCAGGGCTTTGCGCAGTGAATCGCCAGCGAAGGATTTGAGCCCGTCGGTCATCAGCGTCATGCCTAATAGGAACAACCCGATACCGCCGAGAATGTTGGAAAGCATCGCAAACATGGTGGTTCACTTGTAGATCAATGCGTAAAGCGCGGCGAGCAGGTCCATGCCGATGAAGATCACAATCGCAATTTCCAAGGTCCGCGAACGGCGGGCTTCGATCAGGGCGAGCAGGGTTTCGACGATTTCGCCGATCAAGGTCAGCCTGCGGTCCAGTGCGGCGCTGCGGTCGCAAAGCTCGAATTCCTCGGCCAGGCGCAGATGCAAGCCTTCCAGGTGGGAGTGGGTCCATAACAGCCCCGGCTTGTCATCCGGCTGGATCCGGGCGGCGGCATGGCTGCGGGCTGCCAGGGCGGCCCCGAC